>UQNG01000112.1:0-2257 GCA_900542335.1 uncultured Collinsella sp. | reverse complement strand
CCTCGCCCGAGGGGTGAACTGGCTGCCTCTTTTTGCCGGGCGACCAGCCGCTTGTGAGTTCGGATTCCTTTGAGGCGCTCGCCGGTGCTTTTAAGGCCAACGGTGGTGTCGCACCCGTGCGTCTTGCCCTAAACGGCGAGCCGGCCTCTCCGGTGCTGTTTCCCGCGAGCTTCTTTCCCAACCTTATGGGGCTTAAGGGAAAGGATGGCGGATCGTCGCTGCTGCGCGGCCGCGCCGATGTCCAGTTGGTCAAGGCGCGCGCGTACGAGCTGTGGGACGTCGACACCGCCAAGGGTCAGCGCCGCGTCTCGGAGCACATCGTGGCCTGCTACGTGCCTCGCTAGTGGAAAGGGCGCCAGGTGATTTTTCTGGGACGGGGATTGAAACAGCACTGTGTATATTTGTTTTTTTCAGCCCCCGTCCCAGAAAAATCATCTCAGAGTGCTCTCTCAACATGGGGTAGCTAAAAGAGCTCCGTCCCAAATTGGCTACCCCTGGAGGCTGCTGGCGACGATGGGGCGGCCGAGCGCAGCCTCAAAGCGGTCGGCCATCGTGGGATCGCTGAGCGTGTCGACTTGGTTGAGCATGACGCGTGCGGTGCCGAGTTCCAGCGCCTGCATCTCGGCATTGAGCACCTGGGCGACGCGCTCGGGCGTGGCGATGTCGGTGAGCTCGCAGCCGCAGCGCTCGCAAAAGAGTCCGGGGCGGTGGACGGCTTCGTTGATGGGCTTGCCGAGCCCCGAGGCGCCGACGATCCAGACGACGTTGACCGTGCCAGAGGGAATTACCGGCTCCCAGGCGGCGTGGGCCTTGAGCGGGAGTCGCTTGCTGCCATCTGCCTCGGCCAGCACATAGTCAAAGCGCTGCGCCAGCTGGTCGAGCGGCTCGGCGGGGGAGGAGAGCTTGCCCGTCTGGGGGTCCAAAACACCCGCTTGGCAGATACTTCCGCGGCTCATGCCCGCGCATGCCTCGCAGGTGCAGCCAGGAACATGCAGGGCGCCCGGCTTCCAAGGTGCTGCGTCCAAGCGACGACTCGACCCGTCCCATGGCACGCCAGCGACGGGAAACATGTGCGTGGTGGTGCAGAGGAGCACGCGGCCGCCGGCGCGCATAAGCTCAAGGCCGAGTGTCTTTAGCAGGGTCGACTTGCCACCGCTGCCGATGATCGCGGTGATGCCCGGCTCAATCTTGAGCGTGGAGGTCAGGCTGCCGTTAACCGTTTCCATCTGTTCACCGCCGTATAATGCTGCGATAAGAAATAATCATTAGCGTAGCGGCAGAACCGCTTTTGCTCTGATAAACCGTAGCACAGGGAGGTGCCCCGGGAATGCTCGTTTATGTTCGCGGCGCAGGCGATATCGCCACGGGCGTGGCTGCTCGTCTGGTGCGCGCCGGCGTGTCGGTCGTCATGGCCGATATCGCGGTCCCCACGTGCATCCGTCGCACGATCAGTTTTTGCGAGGCCATTCGCTTGGGCGAGGTCGAGGTCGAGGGCATTCGCGCCCGCTTGGCGCAGACGCCGGCCGAGGCGCTGGCGATTACCGAGGAGGGGGATGTCGCCGTGGTGGTGGACCCCCAGGCACAGATGCTCGACGAACTTAGGCCCGCGGCCGTGGTAGACGCGATTCTGGCCAAGCGCAATCTGGGCACCACACGCGACATGGCTCCTGCCGTCATCGCGGTAGGGCCGGGCTTTACCGCGCCGGTCGATTGCGATGCCGTGGTCGAGACCATGCGCGGTCATTTCCTCGGCCGCGTGATTACCCAGGGATCGCCCCAGCCCAATACGGGCGTGCCGGGTGTCATCGCCGGCTATGGCAAGGAGCGCGTTATCCACAGCTCCGCCGCCGGTGTGTTTAGGTCCGACCGCGCAATCGGCGACATCGTGAGCGCCGGAGACGTGATTGGCTACGCGGGCGATGCGCCCATGTTCACGACGATTGACGGCTGTCTGCGCGGCCTTTTGGCAGACGGCGTTCAAGTCACCGAGGGCTTTAAGTGCGCCGATGTCGACCCGCGCGGTGACGTCAGCTACATCAACTACATTTCGGACAAGGCGACGTCGGTCGGCGGCGGCGTACTCGAGGCGCTCGCCATGCTCACCGACGTTTTTAGGGGATAGGAAGCGACGATGGAAAAGCTCGATGTGGTGAATGCTGCGCTTGGCGCTCTGAAGGCTGGTAAGACGTGCGAGCTCGTGGTCGTGGCCGGTACGGCGGGGGGGGCCCCCCGAGCCGCGGGCGCACGCAGTACATCG
>UQNG01000111.1:0-2883 GCA_900542335.1 uncultured Collinsella sp. | reverse complement strand
ACACCGACGGGCGCGGCGCCCCCCGCCACCGAGGCGATGCCGACGCCGGTGTTGCCGCTCGTGGGCTCGATGATGGTGTAGTCGCCGCCGCGCACGAGCTTGCCGGCCTTCTCGGCCTCGTCAATCATGTTCTTGGCGACGCGGTCTTTGACGGAGCCGGCGGGGTTGAAGTATTCCAGCTTGACGAGTACGCGGGCCTTGAGGTCCTCATCGGCCTCAAAGTGAGTGAGCTCCAGAAGCGGGGTGTGGCCGATAAGCTGATCGATGGACGTGTAAACATTGCTCATGGTGAACCTCCAAAGTGTTCAAACGACTGGATACCGTGTGGGTTTACGGTGTGTGTAGCAGCGAAACCCATAAACCTTATGGGTTGTTCTTTTTGCTGTTGGCAAGCATAGTAGACAGTAAAGCCTAGTAACGCAATAGGAAATAGAAGATTATTACGAGTCGATTAACCAGCTTGACGGGAATAGGTATTTTCAAAACCAATTTTTCGGCTAGAATTTCTACGAATTAAAAGACCGAAAGGCAGCACTATATATGTTGGTTTCCACAAAGGGCAGATATGCCCTGCGCGTTATGGTCGACCTGGCCGAGCACCAGGCGGCAGGCCGCATTCCCCTCAAAGAGATCGCCGCGCGTCAGGGGATTTCGGAGAAATATCTGGAGAACATTTTGGCCACGCTCGTGCGTGCCAATATGCTCTCGGGCATGCGCGGCAAGGGCGGCGGCTATGTGCTCACGCGCCCGCCCGAGCAGTACACGGTGGGCGAGATTTTGCGCCTGACCGAGGGCAGCCTGGCGCCGGTCGCATGCCTAGACGGCGACTGCAAGGGCTGCTCGCGTTCGGACGAGTGCCCCACGCTCGACGTGTGGAAGAACCTGGACAAGCTCATTAACGACTACCTCGATGGCGTGACGCTCGATGCGCTCGTCGCCCCCAACGAGGGCTACGACTACGTCATCTAGCCCCACCTGCCATTTGGGGACGGGGCAGAAATGGTAGATTTTCTTGCCCTCTGAGGCTTGACAAATGACAAGGCCGCCCATCGTTGCGATGGACGGCCTTCGTTTTGGCGTATTGTGGCGGTCCGTATCCGGTCGCTTTAGTTCCTGGCGATGCTGTCGAGAATGCTGCGCATGATGGATACCAGGATGCTGCCCATAAAGGCCGATCCAAAGCCGGCAATGGAGATACCCGCGCCCAGCAGATTGACCGACAGGTAGCTGGCCAGCTCGAGCATAAAGCTGTTGACTACGAGCTGAAAAATACCAAGCGTGATAATAGTGAGCGGCAGCGAGATGACCGTCAGGAACGGCTTGACGAGCGAGTCGACGATGTTGAGGAACAGTCCCACGAAGGCAAAACACACCCAGGCGTCGGCTATGCCGAAGGGCTGAATGCCGGGGACGAGAAACGTTGCGATCGCGATGGCGATTGAGGTAAAGAGCCAGTTAAGCATAAAGCGCATGGTGGAAATCCTTTCTTGCGCAAGACGTGGCAAAGAGGCGTGAGAGGCACGTGCCTTTGCAACTCGGATAGATGCGCGGGCACGGCCCTGTTTGGGCGCCCATTGTCTCAGATATTCATGGAGCTTGCGTGCGTATTCGGTTTCAAAACGGCGTTCGTCCTAGAAAACGCGCCGCTGGCAGAGAGTCTTGTCGCTTTAGTTTGGTGGTGTGCTACACTGCTACGGGCAAAAGCCACAGGCGTTGCCCTATTGCATAGAACGGGCGAACGATGTCCGATGTCAGTATCAACTTCGATGCCTTTTGGCGGGTTTGGCGGTGATCGATGAATATCGAGAACATGTTTGACAAGCCTGATGTCAAGCAGCTGGTCCACGCATTTAGCCTTTTGGACGACGAGAAAGATATCCAAGCGTTTTTGACCGATATCTGCACGCCGCGTGAGATTTGCGATCTATCGCAGCGTCTGCAAGTCGCGCGTTACCTGGACGAGGGCGAGCCCTATGTCGAGGTTCAGGCGCGTACCGGCGCTTCGTCCACCACGGTGAGCCGTGTATCCAAGGCGCTCAACGGCGAGTACGGTGGCTACCGCAAGATCCTCATTAAACTGGAGGATGGCGAGTAGGCCACGCAAAAAACGAATTTTACAAAACCGCTCTTCCGGGGGCGGTTTTTTGATCCCCTGGGGACGGAGGAAAACGGATCACCGGGTTAGACTGACCCCCTCGATGATCCGTTTTCCTCCGTCCCCAGGGGATCAAATCTGTTGGCGTGGGGCAAATCTGTCCGCTTGGGCGGGTAGGATGAATACATTGATTATTGCGAACAGTTTGAGCGGAGGACCATGTCTGTTCGAATCTATACCACCAATGCCGGCACGGATTTGAGCGATGCCGAGTCGGCGCTGCTTGCCGACCTTATTGCCCGCCACGGGCGTGCCGTGCTGCTGGCGCCTACGTTTGCCGAGCTCGACCTGTGCCGTCATGATGCGGCGGAAGCCGGGATTTCGCTGGGTATCGACTACAAGACGCCTACATCGTGGCTTCGCTCGCTTTGGGAGCTTTTGGGCGACGGGCGCGGTTTCGTCGACAACCTGCAGCGCCAGATGCTGTTCTCGGACATGGTCACGCGTCTCGACGATGCCGATTTGCAGCCGCTTTCGCGCAGCCAGGGCACGGTGCGCATGCTCGCGCGCATGGCCCGCGACGTGCTGCCGGGTGTGGCGGGGACGGGTGCCGAACGATGCCGTGGCGACAACTGCCAGCCGGAGCCAAAAAGCGATGCCGAGGCTCGTGTGTTCGAGCTTTTGCGCGCCTACGCGGGCGGTTTGGACCGTCGAGATATGGTCGAGCCCTGTGAGGCGGCCGACATTATGGCCGGCGCCCTGGGCGACAGCCCCGCGCCGACCTCAAT
>UQNG01000110.1:0-3248 GCA_900542335.1 uncultured Collinsella sp. | reverse complement strand
GGTGAACCTCGCGGGCGTGCCGCGCGCGTGGTGGGGGCCGCCTCGCGGCTACAAGGTGATCATCACCATGCCCGAGACCATGTCCGTCGAGCGCCGCAAACTTATGCAGGCATACGGCGCACAGCTCGTGCTCACCGACGGCTCCAAGGGCATGAAGGGCGCCATCGCTAAGGCCGAGGAACTGCAGAAGGAGACGCCCAACAGCATTATCGCCGGCCAGTTCGTGAACCCCGCCAACCCCGCCATCCACAAGGCCACGACCGGCCCCGAGATCTGGGATGACACCGACGGCAAGGTCGACATCTTCGTCGCCGGCGTCGGCACCGGTGGTACCGTGACCGGCGTGGGCGAGTTCCTCAAGGAGCAGAACCCCGAGATTAAGGTCGTCGCCGTTGAGCCCGCCACCTCCCCGGTGCTCTCTAAGGGCCAGGCCGGCCCGCACAAGATCCAGGGCATCGGCGCCGGCTTTGTGCCCGACGTCCTCGACACCCGGGTCTACGACGAAATCATCCCCGTCGAGAACGAGGACGCCTTTGCCACCGGCCGCGCTGTGGGCCACAAGGAGGGCGTGCTCGTGGGCATTTCGTCCGGCGCCGCCGTGTGGGCTGCGCTGCAGCTGGCCAAGCGCCCCGAGAACGAGGGCAAGACCATCGTGGCGCTGCTCGCCGATACCGGTGAGCGCTACCTGTCCACGGCACTCTTCCAGGACTAGGGCCCGTCGCCCATAGGTTGAGCCCAGGGACGAGCCGGTCTCCTCTCTCTCCCGGCAGTCTGAGCCCATCCCATCAGGGTGTCCCACGAGACGTCCGAACTTGCTACAATGTCTGCGGCGCGGAACCAGCCTCCCGCGCCGCTTTTCTTTTTTGGCCACATGCCACCAAGGAGAACCTCCCCATGCACAACAAGCGCGTGCTCGTCGCTATGAGCGGCGGCGTCGATTCCAGCGTGACCGCGTATCTGCTCAAAAGTCAGGGTTACGAATGCGTCGGCGCCACCATGCGCCTCACCTGCCCCGCGCCCGATCCCATCACGGGCATGAGTAAGGTCGACCGCGACATCGCCGATGCAAAGGCCGTCGCCGAGCGCCTGGGGATACCCCACCATGTGCTCGACCTGCAGCAGACCTTCGACCGCAACGTTATCGAGCGATTTGTGACTGCCTATCAGGAGGGGTTGACGCCCAACCCGTGCATCATCTGCAACCGCCATATTAAGTTTGGCGCGCTGCTCGATGCGGCGCTGGACATGGGCTGCGACTACATCGCCACAGGTCACTACGCCAAAACGAGTCAGGCATCCGACGGCACCTGGCAGCTGCATCGCGGCGAGGACCCTAAAAAGGACCAGAGTTACTTTTTGTATTCGCTCACGCAAGAGCGCCTGGCACGCACAATCTTTCCGCTGGCAGGCTTGGACAAAGAGCACGACGTGCGCCGGATTGCCGCCGAGCAGGGCTTCATAAACGCCAAGAAGGCCGAAAGCGAGGATATCTGCTTTATCGCGGACGGTGACTACGCGGGCTATATCGAGCGCCGTTGCGGACATGCCGCTGCACCGGGCGACATTGTGTGGCGCGACGGCAGCGTGGTCGGGCGCCACAATGGCGCGCTGCGCTATACCATCGGCCAGCGCAAGGGCCTGGGCGTCGCGATGGCGCATCCCGTGTACGTAACGGGTGTCGATGCCGCCAACAACATTGTGCATCTGGGCGAGGCCGAGGACCTGACGGCCACAGCGCTCACAGCCGACGACTGGATCTGGAGTGCCCCTGCCGACCGCATGGAGGCGGAGCTCGATGCCGGCGGCATTCGCGTGGGCGCCAAGTACCGCTACCGTCAGAAAGACCAGGCAGCGACCCTTACGCGTGGCGAAGACGGGCAAATGCTGCTAACTTTTGACGAGCCGCAACGAGCCATCGCCCCCGGCCAGGCCGTTGTAATCTACCACGGCGACATCGTCCTCGGCGGCGGCACCGTGACCGGCGCCATCAAATAACAGCACTCCTCGATAAGTTGCGGTGAAATAGGGACTGTTTAAGCGTTTAAAACCGCCAAGCAATCCCTATTTCACCGCAACTTAGAGAGGACGGCCTCGGTCGGTACTGCTGTGTCAGCCGAGGCCGCTGCATTGCTAGCGCTGCACGTAGGCGCGGACGAGCTCAAAGGTGTTACGCACACCGTCGATGTGGCTGCGCTCGTAGTTGTGGCTCGCGTACACGCCGGGGCCGATCAGGCCATGGCGAATGTCGTAGCCGGCCGAGAGCGTGGCCTCGACGTCGGAGCCGTAGTGCGGGTACACATCGATGGCGTAATCGAGCTCCAGCTCGCGCGCGATATTGGACAGCGTGGTCACCAGATCGTAGTTATAGGGGCCACCCGAATCCTTGGCGCAAATCGACACCATGCGCTCGGTGCAGCCCAGGTCGTCGCCCACGCAGCCCATGTCAACGCTGATCATCTCGCGCGTGTCGGCCGGCACGAAAGCGCCGCCGTGGCCGACCTCCTCGTACACGGTGAAGAGCAGCGACACCTTGCGCGAAAGCGACACCTCGCCGTCAGCAACGGCGCGGGCCAGACCCAGCAGAATCGACGCCGACAGCTTGTCATCCAGGAAGCGGCTCTTAATGTAGCCGCTCTCCGTCACCGTGGTACGCGGATCCATAGCGATGATGTCGCCCGTCTGAATGCCCAGCTCAAGCACGTCATCCTTGCTGTCGACATTCTCGTCGAGCAGGATTTCCATGTTCTTCTCGATGGTCTTGACCGGCTCGTCGGCCACGTGCGCCGAAGGCTCGGTATTGAGAACCACACCCGTGTACACATTGCCGTCACGCGTGTAGACGGTGCAGTTCTCGCCATCGGCCGTAGACCACTGATGCCCACCAAGCGTCGTGGGACGCAGCCGACCATTGTCCTTAATGGAACGCACCATGGCGCCCAGGGTGTCGACATGGCTCGCCAGTACGAGCGGCTCACCCTCGCCGCCAAGCTCGACCAGCACGTTGCCCTTATTGGAACGCTCGGGGCCAAGGCCCATATCGCGCAACGTTTCCATCAGATAATCAGTCGCCGCACGGGTATAGCCGGTAGGCGAAGCAATAGAAGTCAGCGCCTTCAACTGGTCAGTAATATAGGAGAGCGTAGAATCCGTCTTGGACACCAAAGTCACCCTTTCATATCGAATTAAACCCACAGCAACAATACCACCGCGAGCCATCTTTTTTACCTAGCGAGATGATCCATCGAGCT
>UQNG01000109.1:0-3272 GCA_900542335.1 uncultured Collinsella sp. | reverse complement strand
TCGGCTGCTCACTCGATGGCATTCCCGCCGGTATCGCCGTTGACCAGGAGCAGCTGCAGGCCTTTTTGGACCGTCGCGCCCCCGGCCGCGACGAGACCGCGACCAAGCGCCGTGAGGCCGACGCCGCGCATATCATTGCCGGTGTGGTCGATGGACACACTACCGGCGCACCCATCGCCGCGATCATTGAGAACACCAACACACGCTCCAAGGACTATTCCGAGCTGCGCTGCAAACCCCGCCCCGGGCACGCAGACTTTCCGGCGCGCGTGAAGTACCACAACATGCACGACGTCGCCGGCGGTGGGCATTTCTCCGGCCGCCTGACGGCCCCCTTGTGCATCGCTGGCGGCATCGCGCTGCAGGCACTCGAGGCCCGCGGCATCAAGGTCATGGCGCACGTCGCGCAGATCGGCGGCATCTCCGACCTGCCCATGGACGACATGGTCTATCGCGAGGCCGACCGCAAGGCGATTCTCACGAACGATCTGCCCTGCATTGACGCCGCCGCAGCCGACCGCATGCGCGAGGAGATCCTAGCCGCGCGCAACGAGCTCGACAGTATCGGCGGCATCGTGGAGTGCGGCATCTACGGGCTTCCCGCGGGCATCGGTGACCCCATGTTCGACGGCATCGAGAACCGCATCGCACAAATCGCCTTTGGTATTCCCGCCGTAAAGGGCGTGGAGTTTGGCATGGGCTTTGCCGTGGCCGCCATGCGCGGAAGCGAGAACAACGATCCATACCGCGTTGATGCCGAGACCGGCGAGATTGCGGTCGAGTCCAACAACGCCGGCGGCATCCTGGGCGGCATCTCCACCGGCGCGCCCGTCATGTGGCGCATGGCCGTGAAGCCAACGCCCTCCATCGGTCGCGAGCAGCAGACCGTGGACATGGACGCCATGGAAAATGCCGAGCTTTCGGTCCACGGCCGCCACGATCCCTGCATCGTCCCGCGCGCCGTCCCCGTAGCCGAAGCAGCCGCGGCGCTCGCCATCTGGGACGCCCTCCTCGAGGACGCAGGCCAGCTTTAGTCCACCCACCCCAGGGGTAGTTAATTTGGGACGGGGCTTTTTTAGCTACCACCATATGCCTGTGAGCATTTGCCCCGGTGCCCATCGATTCACCGCCAGTCAAAGGGTAGCTAAAAAGCCCCGTCCCAAATTAACTACCCTAGCCAACGATTCACGAAAGGAACCTCCATGGACCTTGCCGATATTCGCCAGACCATCGATGGCATCGACACCACGCTCCTCAATAGTTTTGTCGAACGCATGGACATTGCCATCGAGGTTGCCAAATCAAAAATCGAGATGGGCAAGGCCGTCTTCGACCCCGCCCGCGAGCGCTCCAAGCTCAACAACCTTGCCGGCCGCGCTCCCGAGCGCTACGAGGCGCAGACCATCACGCTGTTCCGCCTCCTCATGAGCATGAGCAAGGCAGAGCAGCAGCGTTACATCAACGAACTCAAGGGCATCACGGTCTCGCAAAAGGCCCACGCCACGGCAGCTCCCCTCGACACGCCCTTCCCCCAGACTGCCAGCGTCGCCTGCCAGGGCGTTGAAGGTGCCTACAGCCAGATCGCCGCGTGCAAGCTCTTTGCCGTGCCCGATATCGCGTTCTTCGAGACCTTCGAAGGTGTCATGCGAGCTGTGCGCGACGGCTTCTGCGAGTTTGGCGTACTGCCCATCGAAAACTCCACCGCCGGCTCGGTCAACGCGGTCTACGACCTGCTCGCACAGTTCGACTTCCACATTGTGCGCTCGCTGCGCCTCAAGATCGACCACAACCTGCTCGTCAAGCCCGACACCAAGCTGCAGGATGTTCGTGAGGTCTATAGCCACGGTCAGGCCATCGCGCAATGCGCTGGCTTTATCGAGGCGCACGATCTGCACGCCACCAAGTATCTCAACACGGCTATGTCGGCCGAGATGGTCGCCAACTCCGACCGCACCGACGTCGCCGCCATCGCCTCGCGCAGTTGCGCGGCGCTCTACGGTCTGGAGGTGCTGGAGCCCAACATTCAGGACTCGGACAACAACTACACACGCTTCGTCGTCATCAGCCGCGAGCCACGCGTCTATCCCGGTGCCAACCGCACCTCACTCATGATCACCACGGCTAACGAACCGGGCGCCCTCTATCGCGTGCTCGAGCGCTTCTATGCGCTCAACATCAACCTTATCAAGCTCGAGAGCCGCCCCATCCCCGGGCACGACTTTGAGTTTATGTTCTACTTCGATCTGGACTGTCCCTTTGGCAGCAAAGCCCTCGACGACCTACTCGACTCGATTGACGACGTGTGCGAGAGCTTCACCTACTTTGGCAGCTACACGGAGGTGCTCTAGATGACTGATGTCGCCACAACCCGCCCCTACGGCGTCCTGGGCCGTGTGCTGGGCCACAGCTACACCCCGACCATCTACAAGGAGCTCGCGGGACTTGAATACGTGCGATTTGAGCGCGAGCCCGAGGATCTAGAGGCTTTTATGACGGGCGACGAGTGGGAGGGCACCAACGTGACCATCCCCTACAAGCGCGCCGTCATGGAATACCTGGACGAGCTGAGCCCGCTGGCCGAGCGCATGGGCAACGTCAACACCATCACTCGCCTGCCCGATGGCCGTCTGCGCGGCGACAACACCGACTACTTCGGTTTCCAATGCCTGGTCGAGGAGCTGGGCGTGGAGATTGCCGGCAAGAAGGTCCTCGTGCTCGGTGCCACCGGCGGTGCCGGCACCACGGCAAGCATGGTACTCGGCGATCTGGGCGCTATCGTCGTGCCCGTCGGCCGCACAAGCGAGGTCAACTACGGCAACATCGCGCAGCAGTCCGACGCCGCGTTGCTCGTCAACTGCACGCCTGCCGGTATGTTCCCCCACTGCCCCGACGCTCCTTGCGCGCTCGAGGGCCTCGACGCGCTCGAGGGCGTCATCGATATCGTCTACAACCCCGCCCGCACGGGACTCATGCTCGAGGCCGAGCGTCGCGGCATACCCTGCATCGGCGGTTTGCTCATGCTTGTGGCCCAGGCGGCGCAAGCCGTCGAGCGCTATACCGGCCAGGTCACCCCGCGCGAGCGCATCCTGGACGTGACAGAGTGCCTGTCACACCGCGAGCAGAACATCGCGCTGATCGGCATGCCGGGCTCGGGCAAAACCCGCGTGGGTGAGCAGATTGCCCTGCTGACGGGCCGCGAGCACATCGACCTGGACCGCGCCCTCGAGGAGCGTCTGGGCATGCCTTGCGCCGACTTTATCGTCCAGCGCGGC
>UQNG01000108.1:0-3514 GCA_900542335.1 uncultured Collinsella sp. | reverse complement strand
TCGAGATGGTACGACGGTCGCCGAGGATGGGCGGCCACCACTCCTTAAAGCCACGGCTGGTGTGCGTGTCAAGGAAGAAGTTGATGAGGGCGCGCTCAAGACGGGCGCCGGCGCCACCGAGAACGGTAAAGCGGCTACCGGAGAGCTTGTTGCCGCGCTCGAAATCGAGGATGTCGAGGTCGGTGCCCAGGTCCCAGTGCGGCTTAAAGTCGAAGTCGAACTCGCGCGGGGTGCCCCAACGACGGCGCTCGATGTTCTCGTCCTCGTCCTTGCCGTACGGCGTGGCCTCGCAAGGGATGTTGGGAAGGTGAGCCATAAAGTCGTACTGCTCCTGCTCGAGAGCGGTGCGGCGCTCGGCCAGACCGTCAATCTTCTCGTTGACGGCGCGCACGGCCTCCTTGGCGGCCTCGGCCTCGTCCTTCTTGCCCTCCTTCATCAGGGCGCCGATCTTCTTGGACTCGGCATTACGCGTGGCCTGGAGCTCCTCGACCTCGGTGATGACGGCACGGCGCTCGTCGTCGAGCTCGAAGAACTTCTCTCGATCCCAAGACGTCTGGCGGTTGGCCATGGCGGTATCGATGGCATCGGGGTTCTCGCGAACAAACTTGATATCAAGCATTAGATCCTCCGGCGATATACATTCCATTTAGGTTGCAACCTTGTACATGTATGGGCAAGTATATACTTATGAGCGTTTACGACCCAACCCAACTACGCAAGAAGGCACCCAATGGACGCAGTTTTTTCCTTTTTGTTTGGCACCCGCACCGGTTTTGCCATCCTTTTCGCCGGCGGCATCCTACTGTTTGCGATTCTTGCCTTTGTAATGGAGAAGCGCACCCATAAGATGTATGTCGACCGTGGCCCCAAGTCCGAGGACGAAGAAGACGGCTTCTGGGACTAGCCTGCCAAAAAGAGACAGGCTTATTTTGGTCGGTTTTATCTGGGCAAACGCAAGCGCCCCGCAACTGGAATTGAGCCAGTTGCGGGGCGCTTTTCGTACATGCAACAAAACCGCAGGAAAAAACCTGCCAAAATAAACCTGTCCCTAAATGGCGGGTTTTACTGGAGGGTGGCGTCGATGGCCTTGACCAGAGCGCTGCGCATGCCGGCGTCCTCGAGCGCGACGACGCCCTTGATGGTGGCGCCACCGGGTGAGCATACGGCATCCTTCATCGCCGCAGGATGCTGGCCAGTCGCAAGCTGTAGCTTTGCCGTGCCCAGCACCATCTGGCTCACAATGCGATAGGCATCGGCGCGCGGGATACCGTGCTTGACGGCCGCGTCGCCCAAGGCCTCAATCGCCATGGCGACAAATGCCGGTGCGCAACCGCCCACGGTACCGCCCACAAACAGCAGGCTCGTGTCGAGCTCCACGACGGTGCCAAGCTTACCGAGCAGGTCGAGCACAACAGCACGCTGCTCGTCGCTGAGCGTAGAGGACTTCTCGCAGGCGATGACACCCTCGCCCACCGAAACTGGCGTGTTGGGCACCGTCGAGATGTGCGCGACACCCGGCAGGACCTGCTCCCACTTGGCGCTATCCCAAGTCCAGGCGACTGAAAGGACAACTTTGTCGGCAAGAGTGTCCTTGAGCGGAGCGAAGACCTTCTCAATCATGTACGGCTTGACCGCGGCAACCACGATATCGGATGCGGCGACAACCTCCGCCGCATCACGACAGGCAACCATCCCACGCGTCTCACAACGCTCAACCAAGGCGTCGTAGTGGCCCGCGCAGGCACACATATCGCTCGCAGCCACACCGGCGACGATCCAGCCATCGGCCATAGCGCTCGCCATATTGCCAAAACCGACAAATCCAATCTTCATATTTCATAGTCCTCTCAGACACGCTCTTCAAAACGAAGGCTATTGTCCCACGGCATTGTTTCGTATTGCCGACCTATTTGTGATACGGCTCGCCACGGCTGATCTTGCAGGCGCGGTAAACCTGCTCCAGCAGCACCACGCGCGCCAGGTTATGCGGCAAGGTAATGCGTCCAAAGCTGAGCATCTCGTCGGCGCGGGCGCGCACGGCATCGTTCACGCCGTCCGATCCGCCAATCACAAAGGCGATGTCGCTGTTACCACGCAGCATAAGATCATCGAGCCGCGCCGAAAGCTCCTCGCTCGAGCGCTCTTTGCCCTCAATGGCCAGCAAGATCACATGCGCTCGAGGCGGCAGGGTTGCAAGAATCGCCGCCCCCTCCTTGTCGCGCGCGGCATCCACGCCGCCCGCCTTAGCCGGGTCGATATCGGCCACCTCGCGGATATCCACCTTGGCATAGGCACCTAGGCGCTTGGTGTACTCGGCGCACGCGTCCTTCCAAAAGCGCTCCTTGAGCTTACCGACGCAAACGACGGTGTATTTCACGCGCGTCTACTCCTTCGAATCGTTTTGCACTTTGCCGGCGGTCAGCATCTGCTCGAACATCGAGGCCGACTGCGAGAAATCGCTCGGCAGCACAACCGTCGAGGTTTTACCCGTACGAGCGAACTCCGTCATCATCTCGGACCACTGCGTAAACATGAACAGCTGGTTGGCCTCGTCGTTGCCGACACCCGTCTCCTGGATGATCTCGAGTGAATCCTTGATGCCCAGCGCGATGGCCTTGCGCTGGTTGGCGATGCCTTCGCCCGCCTTTTCCATCGCCTCGGCCTCGGCGGTCGCCTCGGTGACGCGCTTGATGCGGTCGGCCTCGGCGAGTTCCTGCGCAGCAGCGCGCTTTCGCTGGGCGGCATTGATGTCGTTCATGGAGTTCTCGACCTCGGTCGGCAGCGCGATCTTGGTGATGAGTGTCGACACGAGGGTGAAGCCGTAGGCAGCCATCTGCCCGGACACGGTGGCGTTGACGTCCTTGGCGATGTCATCCTTCTTGGCAAAGACCTCATCGAGCGTGTAGACAGGGATGGAAGAGCGCAGGGCATCGGTGATGAAATCGCGCATCTGGTCGACGGGCTCCTGCAGCATGTAGTAGCTCTTGTAGATGCCCGAATCTGCCGGGCCGGCGCCCATGTCATAGCTCACGTGGTACTGAGCAGAGACTTCAAGGCCGATGGTCACGTTGTCCTGGGTCTTAACGTCGATGCCGAAGCCGTTTTTCATGGTGCGCAGACTCACCGTGGCGGCCTTGCGGTCGATCACGGGTACCTTCATGTGGAAGCCCGCGTTGACGATGCGATTGAACTTGCCCAGACGCTCGATGATCACGGCATGCTGCTGTTCAACGACATAGCAGGCGTTGGGGAGCAGCAGCAACAAAATGATGATGGGAAGTAGAAAGCTCGTAAGAGCAGCGATGATACCGGACAACAGCATGGTCTCTCCTCTGATAGGCACACGTTGGCATTAGGATACCCGCACGAAGCAGCCACGTGACACCAACAGGAGGCCCATAACAAAAAAGCCCCCATTACTGGGAGCTCTTTCATTTAGTGGTGCGGGCGAAAGGACGTCCGCGTATCTGCTTCGCGGATCCGCGCCGGCTTTGGCCGCCCCCGATAGTTCTTG
>UQNG01000107.1:0-3535 GCA_900542335.1 uncultured Collinsella sp. | reverse complement strand
GAGCGAGGGCATCGCTCACAACCTTCTCGTAACGAGGCTCATCGAAATTGAACATCCCTTACTCCTAACTCACTTAGATGAACCCTTCATTCATCCCATAACGTTATAATACTTTATATAACTAACTATGCAAGTACTATTTTGGTCCTGTTCTTTCATCAAGCCCCTTAAAACAACAATCGGCGTTGTTGGACACAGCGTGCAAGTTCATTGAACGATTCAATATGCATCGTCTCTAGTTAAATGACGTCTTATGCAAATACCTTTAATCCGCTTGGGGCCGACGAATCTTTTGACTGTCCGCAGAAGCTTTCCCGGAATTCCCTATGGATAGACGCGCCGGTAATCGCTTCGTTATCTGGCTTATTGCGCATTGCCGGGGCGTCTGGGAGAAAGCACAATCTACCGCGTGGTCAACTAGCGTTTCATCGGAATCGACCGCATCCGCGCCAAATACTAAATCGCAATCGTTGAAACTCGTCCGATCATATGGCGGCAATTTCTCGCCTTAAAAATGAGTACGAAATAAGGGGCAGCTGTTTGCAACTTGCTTTATTCGTAAGTGTTTTTACTGAAAAAACAATCACCAACCAAACAGCACTATTAATTGTTTGGCTCTTTGCTGTACAGCCATCTTTCGTATACGTCTCTCATCTCACGGTTGGAGACGAAAGGTGTGCGGGAGTGGACAATTGGACGGCATTTGGACCTGCGACGGATTATTTCATCCGAAAATCCACGCTCATTCGGCGGGCACGCGGGGCCTATGCCCAATCCGCTGGCATCGTCTCCAGTTCGCTGCAGAGCCGCGCTCCATATGGGTATACTCTCGAGGATTCGACTCGATTCGCCCCCGCTGGGGCGTCAAAGGAGACTGCATATGCCCACTACCTCAACCGACCCGCGCGCCGCTGCCGCCGCGCTGCTGGTGCCCGGCACCACCTGCCATGGCTTTGCCGTCGAGCGCTGCGAGACCGTGCCCGAGCTCGACTCGGACGCCTACGTGCTGCGCCACACCGCATCGGGCGCTCGCCTGCTGTACCTAGCATGCGACGACGAAAACAAGGCCTTTGCCATTGGCTTTAAGACGCCGCCGGCCGATTCCACCGGCGTGTTCCATATTCTTGAGCACTCGGTGCTGTGCGGATCGGCCAAGTTTCCCGTCAAGGAGCCGTTTGTCGATCTGATCAAGAGCTCCATGCAGACGTTCCTCAACGCCATGACCTACCCCGACAAGACCATCTACCCCGTTGCCACCACCAACGAGCAGGACCTGTACAACCTGATGGACGTGTACCTGGACGCGGTGTTCAACCCGGCCATCTATACCAAGCCCACCATTTTTGAGCAGGAGGGTTGGCACTACGAGCTGGACCTGCCGGAGGGCGCCGAGGGCGAGGGCGACGACAGCTCCGCGAGCCTGCGTGAGGGCACGCTGCGCTATAACGGCGTGGTGTTCAACGAGATGAAGGGTGCGTTGTCCGACCCCATGAGCGTGCTGGACGACGCCGTCAACGCCGCGCTCTATCCCGACACCGCCTATGCGCACGAGAGCGGCGGCGACCCGCGCGCGATTCCCACGCTCACCTACGAGCATTTCCTGGACACGCACGCGCGCCACTACAACCCCTCCAACTCCTACATCACGCTCTACGGCGACCTGGACGTGGACCGCGCGCTGGCCTTTTTGGACGAGCGCTATCTGTCGCAGCCGAGTGCCGCGAGCCGCCGAATGGACGCTGCCGTTGCCGCCGGCGAGGACCCGTCCACGCTGGCGCCCAATCCGCTGGGCGTGCAGGCGCCTGTGACCTGCGAGTACAAGCGTATCGAGATGGCCACCACGCCCGAGAACGCCTTGGTGGGCCTGGGCCTTGTGCTGGGCAGCGCGCTCGACCGCAAGCGCACGATCGCAGCGGATATCCTGTTCGAGGCGCTGCTGGGCTCCAACGAAGCGCCGGTTAAGAAGGCCATTCTGGCCGCCGGCTTGGGCGGCAACGTGGTGAGCTACACCGCGGCCGAGAGCCTGCAGCCCTACGAGCTCATCATGCTGCAAAACGCGCAGCCCGGCGTGGCGCGCGAGCTGCGCCGCGTGTTCCAGGACGCCTGCCGCGACCTGTGTGAGCACGGCGTTCCGCGCGAGCGCCTGGAGGCCATCATCAGCAGCAACGAATACGACCTGCGCCAGCGCGACTACGGTATCGCCGACGGCGTGGCCATTGCGTGCGACGCGCTGAGCACCTGGCTCTACGATGACGACGCCGCGACGTTGGCGCTCAAGTACGGCCCGGTGTACGAGGAGCTGCGAGGCGAGCTGGACGGCAGCTATTTTGAGGACCTGCTGCGCGAGCTGGTGCTGGAAAACGATCACATGGCGCTGGTCGAGTTGGTGCCGATGGAGGCCGCCGAGGGCGCGGAAGGTGCCGAGGCCGCCGAGCTGACAGCCAAGCGCGATGCCATGACCGATGCCGAGCTGGCCGATGTGGTCGAGCGCACGGCCGCACTGCGTGCCGCGCAGGAGGCCGAGGACACGCCCGAGGCCAAGGCCACGCTGCCGCGCCTGCGCGTGTCCGACATTGGCGAGGCGCGCCCCGAGCCGCCGCTGGTCGTGGACACGACTGCGCCCATCCCCTGCCTGCGCCACGGCATCCCCACCAACCGCCTGGCCTACGCCATGCAGTATTTCGATCTGAGCTGCGTCGCGTTTGAAGACCTGCCCTATGTGACGCTGCTCTGCCGCCTGCTCAAACAGCTGCCCACGAGCGAGCACTCGGCCGAGGAGCTCGACAACTTGCTCGCCGGCAAGCTGGGCTTTTTGAGCTTTACGACCGAGGTCATGACCCAGCCCGACGTGGACGGCGTGCGCCCCTACCTGCTGGTGAGCGCCGGCGCCCTGTCTGAGAAGATCGATGCGCTGGCAAGCCTGCCGCGCGAGGTATGGTCGAGCACACTGTTGCTCGATGCCGATGCCGACCGCGTGCGCGACGTGCTCACGCAGATTCGCATTGGGCTTGAGCAGGGCTTTATCAACAACGGTCACTCGGCGGCGCTCGGTCGCGCGATGAGCTACAGCTCACCTTCGGCCGTGGTTCGCGAGCAGCTTTCGGGCGTTGATTTCTATCTGTTCCTGCGCGATCTGCTCGATCACTTTGACGAGCGCCTGGACGACCTGCGCGCCAAGCTTGCCGAGCTGGCGGGCCGCATCTTTGTGGCCGACGGTTGCCTGGCGAGCTTTACCGGCAGCGATGAGGACTTTGACGCGTACTGGGCCGCCGCGGGCGACCTGGGGCTGGACGCTGGCGACGGCACCGATGCCGGCCGCGACGCGCTCGTGGTGCCGACGCCGCGCGACCGCCACGAGGCCTTTGTCATCCCCAGCGACATCTGTTTTGCGGCAAGCGCGTGCGACCCGCGTCGCCTGGGCATCGACGTGACGGGCACCTGGGCAGTTGCCGCCAACGCGCTCTCCTACGACTACCTGTGGAACGAGATCCGCGTGAAGGGCGGCGCGTACGGCTGCGGGTTCCCTCTGGGCGCG
>UQNG01000106.1:0-3927 GCA_900542335.1 uncultured Collinsella sp. | reverse complement strand
ACCGGCGGTCCCTTGGGGGGGGGGGGCTCGGCGGGTGGGGGGGTTGGGGCGGCGGCGGGTGCCGAAGCCGGTGCCGGTCCGGGAATTTGGTCGCAAGCAGCGGTGGGCACGGACTCGATGACGGTCGCGGGCCCCGGCGTCGAGTCCGGCTTGGTCGTGGAATCTGCGGGCTCCACGGTGACGGGCGCGTCTGCAGCGGCAGTTTCAACCTCAGCCTGCGTCGCGTTCTCGTTCTCGACGCTCGACTTTGCCTCGATGGGCGTGGATGCCATGGTGGTGATGCCGGCGTTGGCGTTCTCGGGGTCATAGACGACCGTGAGCGAGATGGCAGGCTGCGGTACCTCGGGCTCCGATGCCGCCTCGGCAGCGTCCTGTTCTGTGGGCTCTTCGGGCTGATCGTCCTCAGCCTCGTCGCCAAAGACATCGCTGTTTTGGAACGCAGGCGTTTCGGATAGGTTAGCGGCTTCTTCGGCTGTCGACTTGGGAGCCTCGTTGAGCTCAGCAGTGGCTTCCTGCTCGGATATGACTACGGGCTCGGTCGTGGCAGCGATTTCGGTTTCGGCTTCTGCCGTTACCTCAATAGCGACTTCGATCTCTGTCTCGGGCTCGGGTTCCGGCACGACTTCAACCATGGCTTCGGGCTCGGGACGCTTAACGTGCTTGGGGCGCACGACCTTGAGGTCCTTCTCGCCGCGCTTTTTCTTTTTGTAGGACTGCTTGGCGCCCTTGGCAGCTTTGGGCTTGTCCTCGCCTTTGGCAAGGGCGGCATCCCAAGCCTCGTTGGCGATGACGGTGGCATACAGGCGACCGCCCTTAAAGACAGTCAGCTTAATGCAGTCGTCGAGCTCCTCGAGCAGCTCGCGCGTGGACTCAAAGCCCAGGTCATATGCGACCATGTCACCAGCGGCGAGTGCCTCCTCGACCTGCGTCATAAACGTTTGCTTGCCGCACCCAATCGCGTCGCGCAGCAGGCGATACAGATAGATGTGGTTGCCCAGCGATAGCGTGGGCTTAACTATTGTCTTGCTCATGGCAAATCTCCTCTTTACACACCAAAGCATCTTACCATCGCGCGGGGCTTGCCATCTCGTCGCCCAAGGCAAACGGGCGCGACCGTTGCCGGTTCGCGCCCGTTATGCAGGTCGGTTATCTATGAGGGGCAAACGTGCTTAGTTGCCCGATGCCGTGTCTTGGCTCGAGCTGTCTGATGCCGTGCCGGAAGCGGTTCCGCTCGAGCTGTTGGTGTTGCTATTGTCGGTAGATCCCGTGCCCGATGCATTGCCGCTCGTCTGGTCGCCTGTGCTCGGTTGAGAGCCGTCAGTCGTTTGGCTTGAGTCGGTCGTGCTGGATTGCGTGCCGCCGCTGTTCGCAGAGGAATCAGCGCTCTGCGACTGATCGGGGGTGTTCGAGGACGAGTCGGTGGATGCGGAGGCGCCCTGCGAGTCGTCCTGCTGGCTTTGCGATTGACCGGTGTTATCCGCGTCGTGCTCGGTCGTGCGCGACGAAAGGATTGGCTCGGGACGCTCGCCCAGACCCTCACCGGCGGTGGTGATAAGGATGGCACCGGTGCAGGCGATGACCGCGACGATGGCGATGGCGATCGAGAAGATGATGACCTTCTTTTGCGTCTGGCTGCGCTCTGCTGCCGCCTTGGCGCGCAGGCTGTTGGGAGCGACGCGTGCCGTGGTCGCGCGCCCCGCAATCTGGCGCATCTCTTGCGTAGTCGCGGCGCCGCCCAGGTGCTCCTCGGCATTAAATTCAACGGGCTCATAGGCGCCGGCGGGGTAGTCGACGTCGGCGTGCGTACCTTTGAGGGCTTTGGCGCTGGCAGAGATAAAGTGGCGGTAGACCTGCGAGGACACAACGGTGATGACCGAGCTCACGGCGGCGCCGATCACCGATCCGGCGATACCGATTTTGGAAGCAAGCGCGACGCTCGTGGCGGCGGCTGCAGCGCCGGCGATGATTTGGGGAATGGAAATGTCGTCGAACAGGCCCTTTTTGGGCGCGATGGCCATGGTCTGTCCGATGGAATGGTTTTCGTGAACGCCGTTGTTGAGCGCGGCCGGTGTCATGACGCGTGTGCGCGGCGCGTCGGTGTACTTGGTTGTCATGCGGGACCCTCCCGGTGTAAATCTGCTTCGTTTCATGTAGCCATCAGGGTACCCACCAGATGTGAATCGTACGTGACATTTAACAGATACCATCAACTCATCAATAGCTCACCAAGTTGGTGGGATGCGGTTGCACCCGGCGGTTGAACTACAATAGGGCTTGCTAATTGTTGTGAATGGCGTCTACGCACGGGAGCATTCTTATGAATCTTCACCTTTCTCAGTCTGATGGCTTTTTGCGTGTGGCGGCGGCGTCGCCGCAGATTCGCGTGGCCGATGTCGAAGGCAATGCCGAGGTTGCGCTGGCGGCTGTTCGCGAGGCTACCGAGCGCGGCGTTCGCGCGCTGGTGCTGCCCGAGCTCAACTTGTGCGGCTATACCGCGGCCGACCTGTTCCATAACCGCACGCTGCTGCATGCCTGTGAGGCCGCTCTGGTACATATCCTCGACGAGACTCGTGAGCTGCCGATTGTCTTTACCATCGGTCTTCCCGTTGCAGTTGCCGAGAATATCTACAACTGCGCCGCCGTGTGCTGCGCGGGCGAGCTTTTGGGTCTTACGGCCAAAAAGTATCTGCCCAACTATGGCGAGTTCTACGAGCGCCGCTGGTTTGCTCCGGCGCCTGCGGATCCCGTGTGGGTTGAATTTGCCGGTCAGGGTCCGGTTCCGCTGGGTTCGGGGCTTGTCTACCGCTGCTGTGATGAGGGCGCCGAGGACCTGGTGCTGGGCGTTGAGGTCTGTGAGGACCTGTGGGTGCCGGCGCCGCCTTCGACCGAGATGGCGCTTGCCGGTGCGACGGTGATTCTCAACCCGTCGGCCTCGGATGAGATTATCGGTAAGGCAGACTATCGCCGCAGTCTCATCTCCAATCAGAGTGCGCGCCTGTACTGCGCCTATGCCTATGCGGATGCGAGCGAGGGCGAGTCCACGACCGATATGGTCTTTGCAGGCGAGAACCTTATCTACGAAAACGGCTCCAAGCTCGCCGCCACCAAACTGCTTACCTGCGATATGGCCGTCGCCGATGTCGATCTTGACCGTCTGGTTGCCGAGCGCCGTCGCTCGACGACGTGGACGCGCGCGGACGATGCGCCGGAGGCCACGACCGTTGAATTTTCGTTTGAGGGCGTGCTGGCAGACGAACCTGTCCTGCGCGATGCCTGCGATATCGACCGTGTCTTCCCCCGTGCGCCCTTTGTGCCGGCCGACCATGGCGACCTGGCCGAGCGTTGCGAGACCATCCTCGACCTGCAGACCGCCGGCCTCAAGACCCGCCTTGCCCATACGGGTACCAAGGCTGCAGTCATCGGTCTTTCGGGCGGCCTGGACTCCACGCTGGCACTGCTCGTGACAGTTCGCGCCTTCGATGCACTGGGGCTGCCGCGCACCGGTATCACAGCCGTGTCCATGCCCGGCTTTGGCACGACGCATCGCACTAAGTCCAACGCCGAGTCGCTCGCTCACGACCTGGGTGTGAGCTTCCGCGAGGTTTCGATCCACGCGGCTGTGGAACAGCACTTCAAGGACATAGAGCACGATCCGACCGTGCAGGACGTGACCTACGAGAACAGCCAGGCCCGCGAGCGTACGCAGATTCTGATGGATCTGGCCAACCAGGCTGGCGGTTTTGTCATCGGCACGGGCGACTTGTCGGAGCTGGCACTCGGTTGGGCTACCTATAACGGCGACCACATGAGCATGTATGCCGTCAACGCGAGCGTGCCCAAGACGCTTGTGCGCCATCTGGTGCGTTATGCTGCCGATGTCTTTGGCGGGCGTATTGCTCAGACGGCGGTCACCGCCCTGAGCAAAGA
>UQNG01000105.1:0-3955 GCA_900542335.1 uncultured Collinsella sp. | reverse complement strand
CTCCCGCGACGGGCCCCCCCTCCCCGCCGCCCCCAGCCATATCGGCGGCCACCACGATGGTGCCCTCGTTATCGAGCGAGGCACGCGTGATCTCGGCACGCGGCGACTGCGCCACCAGGATGTCGATACCCGCCTCGACCTCGCGCGCAAACTGCTCGTCGCAGGTCACCAGATAGCAGGCTGCCAGCGGATCGTGCTCGGCCTGGGCCATCAGGTCGGCCGCGACCACCATGGGCTTGGCCGTGGCATCGGCCAGCACACAGACCTCGGAGGGGCCAGCGACCATATCGATTCCCACGTCGCCGGAGACGATCTGCTTGGCCGCGGCGACAAAGGCGTTGCCCGGACCGGTGATTTTATCGACGCGCGGAATGGTCTCGGTACCGTACGCCAGCGCGGCCACGGCCTGAGCGCCGCCCACCATATAGATTTCGTCCACGCCGCCGAGCTTTGCCGCGGCGAGCGTGTAGGGGCTGATCAGGCCGTCTTTTTGCGGCGGAGTCACCATAACCACGCGCTTGACGCCGGCGACCTTGGCGGGAATGGCATTCATGAGCACCGTGGAGGGATACTGCGCGCGACCGCCCGGCACGTAGATGCCGGCCGCCGCGAGCGGGGTCACCTTAACGCCGAGCATCGTGCCGTCCGCACGCGTGGTAAACCAGCTCTGCTCGACCTCGCGCTGGTGGAATTCGCGAATCTGGCGCGCAGCCTTCTCGAGCGCGGCGACAAAAGCCGGGTCGAGGCCTTCGAGCGCGGCATCAATCTGCTCTTGCGGCAGACGGAAGCTCTGCAGCTCGACACCGTCAAAACGCCGACAGTAATCGCGCACCGCGGCATCGCCGTTGGCACGCACGTTGGCCACGATATCGCGGGCGGCGTCGACGATGTTTTGCGGCAGCACGCCCTTGCGGTTGAGC
Organism: uncultured Collinsella sp.; assembly: GCA_900542335.1. GTDB lineage: Bacteria > Actinomycetota > Coriobacteriia > Coriobacteriales > Coriobacteriaceae > Collinsella. Next base: position 3,035 of record UQNG01000105.1, on the reverse strand, counting down.
TGGTTGGTAACGAGACGCTCACCGGGAGCAAGCTTGATGGTCTTCATATCGGTATCCCCTATCAGTCGAGGTTATGTTCGAAAAACGAGAGGTCGGGCGGCGGCGCCAACGGCCCGCAGCCCAGACGTTGGGGCGCCCGTGCGTGCTCGCGCTATTGTGCCGAGCCCGCAACGGGCTCAAAATGCTTGTCCTTCACGGCAGCAGCCAGGCGATCTGCCAGATTGCGTACGCGCGGATCCAAGCGCGCGGCACCTGGGTTGACGAAGAAGCGGGCCGTGCAGTCCATGATGCGACCGGTGATGACCAGGTCGTTGTCGCGCAGCGTGGCGCCCGTGGCGGTAATGTCCACGATGCGGTCGGTCATGCCGACGATGGGGCCCAGCTCGATGTTGCCGTGCAGCGAAACGATGTCGGCGTTCACGCCGCGCTCGGCATACCAGGCACTCGCGATGCGCGGATACTTGGTTGCTACGCGAAGCGACCCGCGACGGGCGTAGTTGCGCTCGGCCTGACCGGCGCGCCATGCGGGCTCCGCCTCAATGAAAGTGCACAGGCCGTAGCCCAGGTCGACCAGCTGCAGCAGGTTGAGGTCGGCTTCGATAAGCGAGTCCCAGCCGCAGATGCCGCAGTCGGCGCCGCCGCAGCTCACAAAGGCGGGCGCGTCGCTGGGGCGCACAATGACAAACTCGATATCTCCGACCGCGCCTTCGCCGGTACGCGTGTCGCGGCCGCGCACGATCAGGTGACGGCCGGGATCGCGCAGCCCAGAGACGTCTAAGCCCGCAGCCTCGAGCACGTCGAGGGTGTCGGCCTTAAGCGAACCCTTGGGCACGGCAATGCGCAGCGGACCTTCGGCGCCCCGCCCCGCGGCGTGATCGCCGTCGGAAGCGGCTTCCTCGGCCGAAGTGCGCGCGGCCTCCAGACGCTCGAGTGAAAAAGCGAAGCCCGCCGCCGGTACCTCGATGCCGTCGCCAAATGCGCCGGTAAAGATGGAGTCGTAGCGACCGCCCGAGCCCACCGGATCGGGCAGGCCACCGGCATAGGCCTTAAAGACCAGGCCCGTGTAGTAATCAAACGAGTTCATGATGGAGAAGTCGAACGACAGCACCTGGGCGTCCTCGGGAGCCAGGCCCTCGACCAGGGCACGCAGCTCGCGCGTGAGCGGCGCAACAATGCCCGCCGCCGCCAGCAGCGCGTCGACGCGGTCGAGCACCTCGGCACCACCGTGCAGGCGCGGCAGCTCGCTAATGGCGACCTTAACGGCCTCGGACTCGGCACTTGCCGCCACACGGGCATCGAGGCCCACAAAGTCGTTGGCGTGCACACAGCGCAGCGCCTCGGCAGCCAGCTCGCGATCCTCGCATACCGCGAGCAATTCCTTAAAAGGACGCACGCTACCTGCGATAATGCGCGCATCGGGCAGCGCAAGCTTGCGCACCGCCTCGGCCACGAGCGCGACGATCTCGACATCGCCTGCGGTATCGCCCGCGCCGATGAGCTCAAAGCCCAGCTGCGTAAACTGACGCGAGCCACCGGCATTGCGCTGGCACTCGCGAACCACCGGCGCCTCGTAGCGAAGGCGCAGCGGCAGATCGGCCGCGCGCATGCGAGTCGAAACCAGGCGAACGATCGGCAGTGTGTTGTCGGGACGGACCACCAGCAGGCGACCGTCGTCATCAAAGAGCTTAAACGGCGTGTCCGCAATGCGGCCGCCCTCCTCGAGCGAGCCCTTGTCCTCGAGCAGCGGCGTCTCGACCGGAAGGTAATGATGCTCCCTGAAGCAGCCCTTCACCGTACATGCGATCTCCTCGCGCGCCTGAGCCTCCTCGGGCAATATGTCCCGGAATCCCCACGGTGTGGCCGTCATCTGGTGAGCCTCCTCATGCTGTGTTTCATATAGAACAGAAGACCGGCAGAGCTCCGCCGGTCTTCTGGGTACTTTAGCATACTAGAGTGCTTGCGGGGAAAATCCGTCGTAGCCGCTCACGCCGTATTCATTTGGAAACATAGGGCAGATTGCCGCAACCCAACCCCACCTAGGCGCCAATCGCACGACGATACTCTGCCATTACCTGCGCATCGGCAGCTGCGGGGTCGGCAAAATAGCGCCAGTCATAGGTCTCGGCCGAAACAACTCCGCGATAGCCGCGCGCCACCAGCCTATCCAGGTCGGCGCGCATATCGCGGTCGCCGTCACCCCAGGCAAGATGCGTCGTGCCATCTGCCGCAACATCGACAAAATGCACGTGGGCGACATCATTGCCAAGCAGATCGAAATAATCGTCGATGGTATCCCCCGCCACCGCCATAGCGCCCAAATCCAGACACGCCTTAAGTGCCGGATGATCAACCGCCTCGATCATGCGCTTCGTGTCGGCCGCCGAGTTCACGATCATCGACTCAACCGGCTGTAGGGCCTCGAGCACCAGTCGCACGCCGCGCTCTCCCGCATGCTCGGCAATCGCACGCAGCATCGAGGCGCTGCGACCCCACGCGTCCTCGATCGGCTCGTTCAAAAATGCCCAGCCACTCGAGACCATGACCTGCTCGGCTCCAAGTTCCGCCGCAATATCCACAACGTTCTTAAAGTACGCGAGCGTGCGGGCACGCGCCTCATTCCCGCGCGCCGCGATATTCCACGGCTTGGGGTTGTTCTGTTCGGGACAAAGCCCCACAATCCGAACCCCATACCGCTGCGACAGCTCCCGCACCTGCTCGAGCGAATCGTATCCATGGCAATCGACATACAGATGCATCGCCCCGGTCCAAAGCTCGCAACACGTGTAGCCCGAGGCCGCTGCCGAAGAAAAGAATTCCTCAAGGTCAAAATAACGATGGCTGATATTCATGACGGCAAGCAGGGGGTAGCTCATAATTACTCTCCAACCTAAACGAGGCCCCGTTCCATATAGGAGCGGGGCCCAATTACACAAACGTTATTTGCTCTTAGTAGTCGAACTGGTGATAGTAACGACGGTAGTTGAGGTTGTGCTTGGTGACCGTCTCGTAGTAGCGAGCCAGGCGGTCGGTAACGA
>UQNG01000104.1:0-4028 GCA_900542335.1 uncultured Collinsella sp. | reverse complement strand
GACGCTGCGCGGGCCGCATTTGGACAATCTGACGTTCAACTTCAAGGGCGCGACCGGAAGGTCAGCGCCCTTTCGTTTCACGTCACCTTGTCACAAATGCGACCCGCTCGCTGTCCGTCCTCTACCTGCGGCGTCGTCTTGCTCCGGATGCGACCCGCTCGCTGTCATTGCCATAGTCATTGGGGACGTTCTTAAACGACTACCCGCAAAATGAGCGTGGATAATCTCCCGGTTTTGGCCTGTGTGCGGGCTCAAAGTGGGAGATTATCCACGCTCGTTATATTTGGCTGGGCTGCGGTGCCTATCTAATCGGTTCAGCGTCTTCCCTGAGTATCGAAAGATACTCTTCATACCCGTACTGTCGGTATCTCTGTCTTGACTCGTCGAGTGGACGGAGGATACCCAATTCTTCAAATGATTTGACGAGCGAGCTCGCGGTGCTCCTGCCGATATCGAGTTGGGCAGCGATGAATGCGGTGTCGACGATGGGGTGCTCTTCAAGAATGCCCAACAGCCTTTGCCCGTTTGCAGCAGTCCTTCCGAGATTTTCGGTAATGGTTGCTGTGGAACGGTTATGGAGGTCAACAAGGTTTTTTAAAGACCCTACCGAGTCCTTCGCACTCTCAAGAAGACTGGCGCAGAAAAACTCTATCCATTCCTCGTAAGTGCCTCGCTCCCTTACGGATGTGAGTTGCCGGTAGTACTCGCTTCGATTTTTCTTGAACTGGAACGATGGGTAGAACAAGCAAGAATGAAGAACGCCATCATTGATGAGCATAAGTGTAATGAGAAGCCTGCCCAGGCGACCGTTTCCGTCTAGGAATGGATGGGCAGTTTCAAATTGGTAATGGACGAGCGCCGCCCGCACGATCGGATCCATTTCGACTTGAGGCTCATTGATAAATCGTTCGAGGTCCTGAAGCGTGTTGCTCAAATCTTCAATGTTTGGAGGGACGAACGATGCAGTTGCAATGGTGCAGCCTGAAGGGCCAATCCAGTTTTGTGAGGAGCGCAGCTCGCCTGGATTCTTCTCCGTTCCGCGCACTCCGTCCAGCAGGACCGCATGAACCTGCCTGAGAAGCCTCGTACACAAGGGCATCTTTTTGAGCAGTTCTACGCCGCGGTCGACAGCACGGACATAATTCACGACATCTGCGACATCTTTATGATGGAGTTGGGTTTGCGATGGACTAAGTAGGTCGTCAAACGTGCACTGGGTTCCCTCAATTTGCGAAGAAAGGAGTGCTTCTTTGCGCACATACATTGTCAGATACATGTCGGCGTTGGGAACAAAGTAGAGCATGCCTTCAAGCTCTCCAAGCTTTCGTGAGCATGTGGAAAGCGTGCGATAGGTTTCCTCAGTGAGGTTTAGCTGCCTCAATGATTGCAAGGGCGTTGGCAAAAACGAATAGTAAGCCAATTTCCCCGATAGATTATTGCGGAGCGTTCCCTGGCCGTTCTCCTCGATTTGCATCGCGCCCTCCATATCTTTAGTGCCGGAAACTCGTTATTAGGCTAATCATATCAATTCTAATAACGAGTTTATGGCGAAAATAGTTATTAGAGTCGATTTGAATAATCTAATGACGAGAAGTCGTTATTGCTTTGGTGCAAGGTGGTCGAGTGGTCCCTCGGGCGCAGAGGAAAACGGAGCATTCAACACGAGCGTGGATAATCTCCCGGTTTTGGCCTGTGTGCGGGCTCAAAGTGGGAGATTATCCACGCTCGTTAGATATGCGTCTGAAAATCCACGCTCGTCGCTACTTGAGCCCGGGCAGACGGGTGTAGGGAAACGAGCGCTCCAGGAATTCGGAGCAGCGGGCGTAGTCTTTGGCGAAGTAGCTGCTGTAGAGCGAATCGAGCACGTATTGCACGGCGATGTGGCTGGCGAACTGCGTGATGCGATGCGTCATACTCTCGTGGTCACTCACCGTGAGGTAGGCGGCAAAGCCAGGGTGAATGCGAGCGCAATAAGGCGTGCCGATGACGATGACCGGGACATGCCGGCTGCTGAGAATCGGCAAGATGTCCTTGAGGTTGGGGGCAAGGCCGCCGTAGGAGATGACGATTGCCGCATGGTCGGGACCCGAGGCGAGCGCCGTACGCACCTGGGCCTCAGCGCCGTCGTGGCACGTTGCGCTTTTGCCGGCGGAGAGCAGGCGGTCGCGGAACATTCCTGCTGGATAGAGGTTGTGCGAGCCCGTGTAGATGTCGACCTGTCGGGCGTTCGCGATGAGCTTGGCGGCGTGGTCAAGCTGCGTGGGGTCGAGCAGCTCCTGCGTTTCGGCCAGCGTGGTCTGGTAGAGCCCTTCCATGCGCTCCATAACCTGCAGGCGATACTCGGCTTATCGACCCGCGATGCAAAGGAGATACTCATCCCACGAGCGCTACCGGGAAGGGCTTGCGATTCGAGCCCTCACCTTAGCAATTTGATCATTTGGCACTATAATCACCATAGGCATGCGCATAACGTTGCGCTTAATCAAGAGGAGAAAACATATGGGTCTGTTTGACATGTTTAAGAAGAAGGCTGAGCCCGCGGCAGCTGCTGCTCCGGCCTCCATCTCTGCTTCTGCTGGCGCCGACGTGCTGTGCTCGCCTGTCAAGGGCAAGGTCATCAAGATGGCCGACGTGCCCGATCCCGTCTTTGGTGGCGAGGTTCTGGGCAAGGGCTGCGCTGTGTGGCCCGAGGACGACCTGGTCTACGCTCCCTGCGACGGCAAGGTGACCGTCACCATGGGTCACGCCGTGGGCCTGCAGTCCGATAGCGGCATCGAGGTTCTGGTGCACGTTGGCGTCGATACCGTCAACATGAACGGTGATGGCTTCGAGGGCTTCGTCAAGGCCGACGACGTTGTCAAAGCTGGTCAGCCCATACTCAAGATCGACCGCGCCAAGATCGCTGCCGCCGGTTACAAGGACTGCGTCGTCGTGGCCGTGTCCAACACCGCCGAGTTCGCCGACGTCGAGCTCGCCGTCGAGGCCGAGTCTGCCGTCGCCGCCGGTGACGCCATCGTCAAGGTCGTCCGCAAGTAGTCTGCGGCATCCAGAAGATGCGCAAGGGTGGTCGGGTTGTCCGGCCACCCTTTTTTAATAGGCTAAACAGGTGCATTTTATTGCAAGGGGCTTGCTTTACGGGCCATTCGTTCGTCAAATTGAGCCGCCTGCGCTTTTGCGACGCAGGGGGGTTGGGCCGGGCCGCTAATATGGACTTGCTGTTACGACGTGCGCTGCGCAGGGAACGCGGCGCCGCTTGTTTGGAGGAATGTCATGAAAAAGAAGCTGCTGCTTGCGCCCCTGATGGCTGCCCTGGTCGCGTGCGTGGTTTTGCTTTCCGGCTGCGGAGGGCCTTCGGTGGAGGAGCTCATCACCAACGACCTTACGAGCCAGTTTGACGAGATCAAGAACGGCGGCGATGATTTCCTCTCCGGTCTGGAAGAGGCTTCGGGCGACGAGTTTGAGCAACTGGGCATCGATCCCAAGGAGTACGCCAAGAGCTATCTCGAGGGCTTTGATTACAAGATCGGCGATGTGACGGTCGATGAGGACAAGGGCACTGCGACCGCCGAGGTTACCATCACCTGCAAGTCCATGAATAAGATCGTCGAAGATTTCGCCACCCAGTATCAGGAGAAGGTCGCCGCACTCGATACGATGCCTTCCGAGGACGACCTGTACAAGATGGCCGGCCAGGTCATGGTCGACGTGACCAAGGCCGCTAAGACCAAGGACACCAAGGTCACCTTTAAATACTCCGCCAACGAGGATAACGAGTGGTCTGCCGACGATTCCGCAACCACCGAGATGATGAATGCGATGATGAGCTAGGGGGTTACGCGGTTCTACGAACCGCGTAACTGCTCGACGCCGCAAACCCGCCAGAGCGGCAATCTGCCTTTCAACTTCGGCGGCATGACCAGAAGGTCAATGCCGCCTTGTTTCAAGGCACCTTGCTCGCTCTGGCGGGTTTTCGCTCATATGACCCAATCCGCTGTCAAGAGCCACAATGGCCCCGCCGACCGCTTGCA
>UQNG01000103.1:0-4185 GCA_900542335.1 uncultured Collinsella sp. | reverse complement strand
AGGAGACCCCCCTCCTCGCGCTTGACGCCGGAGTTTGCGGCGGCCTTCGCGGTCGTCTTCGCGGCGGCCTTCGTCGTAGCAGCCTTGGTCGTCGTCGACTTCGTAGCCGTGGCCTTCTTGGTGGTCGCGGTCTTGGACGCGGCCGTCTTCTTGGCGGCAGACTTGGCCGGAGCCTTTGCCACAGGCTTAGCCTCGGCGGTGGCGGTCTCGGCCTTTACCTCGGGAGCGATCTCGGCCTCGGCAGCTTTCTTGGCTGCGGCGGTCGTGCGCTTGCGCGTGGTCGTTGCCTTGGCGGTAGTCGTCTTTGCTGCGTCGGTCTTGGTGGCAGCGGCCATGGTTGTCGTAGCCTTCTTGGCCGTCGTCTTGCGCGTCGTGGTCTTCTTGGCGGTAGGCTTCGCAGCTGGCTTAGCCTCAGCCTCGGGAGCTGCCTCAACCTTCACCTCAGATTTAGCCTCAACCGGCTTCTCCTCAGTCTTGGGCTCCTCGGCAGCAGCGGGTGCCTCAACAACCGGCTCGGCCTCAGCCACAACCTCGGGCTCGGCCTCAGCCTTCTCGGCCGCAGCCTCCACACCCGCCGGCCTCTCAATCTCCGGGTGCATAAAGAAGTACAGGTCCAGATACTTGTCGGCCGAGCGCGTCCAGCTAAAGTCCTGGCTCATGGCCTGCGTGACTAGCTGGTTCCACGCCTCGCGGTTATCCCAGAAGAGGCGCGCCGCGCGGAAGACCGCGTCGCCCATCTCGTCGCCGTTAAAGTTGGTAAACGAGAAGCCCGTGCCCTCACCAGTGAACTCGTTGTACGGAACAACAGTGTCCTTCAGGCCACCGGTCTCGCGCACGATGGGCAGGGTGCCGTAGCGCATGGCGATGATCTGCGACAGGCCGCAGGGCTCAAACTTCGAAGGCATCAGGAACATATCGGCGGCGGCGTACATGCGCTGCGACAGCGCCGGGTCAAATTCGATGCGTGCGGCCATGGTGCCGGGGTACTTGTCCTGGAAGTAGCGCAGGCCGTCCTCGTAGTCGCGGTCGCCGGTGCCCAGCACCGCCACCTGCACGCCGCCGGACAGGATGCGGTCGAGCGCGTACATGACCAGGTCCATGCCCTTCTGGCGCGTCAGGCGCGTGACCATAACCATAAGCGGGCGGTCGTCGCGAACCTCGAGGCCTAGCTCTTCCTGCAGCTTGGCCTTGCACACGGCCTTGCCGGAACGATCGTCAATCGTGTAGTTGGCGGCAATGCGCTTGTCGGTCGCCGGGTCAAAGCCCGCAACGTCAATGCCGTTGAGGATGCCCTGCAGCGCATAGGAGCGCTCGCGCAGAACGCCGTCCAGGCCCTCGCCAAACTCGGGCGTCTGGATCTCGCCCGCATAGGTGGGGCTCACCGTTGTGATGGCGTCGGCATAGTGCAGCGCGCCCAGCATGTAGTTGATGCTGCAGGCGTCGCAGCGCAGCTGCGAGGCGGCCGCCGGAATATGCGCCACACCCAGGATGTCCTCCATCACGGTGTCGCTAAACTGGCCCTGGAACGCCACGTTGTGGATCGAGAACACGGTCTTGACGCGGTCGTACAGCGGCAGGCCCTGGTAGAACTCGCGTAAGAACACTGGTGCCAGTGCCGTCTGCCAGTCGTTGCAATGCAGGATGTCGCACTCAAAGCCGGCCGGCAGGTGCTGCAGGCTCTCGGTGATGGCCTTGGAGAAGAACGCAAAACGCTCGCCGTCGTCAAAGAAGCCGTACGGATAGTCGCGCGCAAAGTAGCGCTCGTTGTCGATGAACATATAGGTGACGCCGTCGTGCTCGAGCTTCTCGAGTCCACAGTACTCATTGCGCCAGCCCAGGCTCACGTAAAAGTCGGCAAAGTGCTCCATCTGCGCCTTGTACTCGTCCTTGATGGTGGCGTACTTGGGCACCATCACGATAACCTCGGCGCCGGCGCGCACGAGTGCCGCAGGCAGCGAGCCCGCCACGTCACCCAGGCCACCGGTCTTAACAAACGGTGCGCACTCGGCCGAGGCAAACACGATCTGCATCTTTTTGCTGGAATCAGCCATATTGTCTCCCATGTTGTTATTCGAGAATAGCCGCCAGGCGCGAACCGGGCGGCTATTCTACATGTTACGAGCGATGTTGCGGTGCCAACGTTAACGTACGATGGTGGTGTCGGAAGTTAACGGAGCCTTGCCCAGCACCAGGATGTTCTCGGGCGTGCCGCGAAGCTCGGTGTTGGTGGGAACCACGTTGTTCTTGTCCAGGATGGCGTTTTCGACGCGTGCGCCGCTCTTGATGATGCAGCTCTGGTTGATGATCGAGTTGGTCACCGAAGCGCCTTCCTCGACCACGACGCCGCGCGACAGGATCGAGTTGCGCACGGTGCCTTTGATGATGCAACCGGCCGAGATGATCGAGTTGCACGCGTGGCTGCCGGTCGCATAGCGCGAAGGCGGCACGTCGTGAGCCTTGGTCAGGATCGGGCGCTCGGGGTCAAAGAGCTGGTCGGCTACGGTCTGGTCGAGCAGGTCCATGCTGCGGCGATACAGCGACTTCTCGCTAAACACGCCCACGACCTCGCCCTTGTACTCGTAACTGCACACGTCGATGTTGCCAAAGTCGCCCTGGAGCGCCTCGAGCAGGTCTAGATAATCGGCGGCTTGGTAGTGGTCGATGATCTCGAGCAGCGTCTCGCGGTTGACGATGCAGCAGTCCATGGAGGCGTTGTCGCCGTACACGACGCCGGCGCTCACGCCCGTCAGGCGGCCGTTCTCGTTAATCTCGAGCTTGGTCTCGTCATCGACGTTGCGCGTAGCCTTGCAGTACACCACGGTCATCTGGGCACCGGAGTTCTCGTGCGCGTCGATGATGGTGTTGAGGTCCATGTTAAAGATGATGCTGGTGCCCATCATCACGACATAGGGCTTGTCCGAGCGCTGGAACAGCGTCTTGTTGGAGATGATGTCGCGCAGCAGGAAGCGCATGCCGCCCTTGGTGGTGCCATACGCGTTGCCGGGCACCATGAACAGGCCGCCCTTCTTGCGGTCCAGGCCCCAGTCCTTGCCCGAGCCCACGTGGTCGATCAGTGAGCGGTAGTTGCCCGGCATGACGACGCCGACGGTCTTAATGCCGGCATTCATCATGTTGGACAGCGGGAAGTCGATCAGGCGGTAGCGGCCCAAAAACGGAACGGACGCGATGGGGCGGTCCTTGAGCAGCACGCTGCCGTAGGTCGAAGAGTAGTTAGCGGTGATATAACCGATGGCCTTGCGATTGATCATCGGATCATTCCCCCTTCCCGATAACGACGTCATTTCCAACGACGGCCGTATCCTTGGTGGTATCGACAGAGCCGAGCTTCACGCCCTCTTCGACCGTGGAGTTCTCGCCCAAAATAGTGCGGCAGATGTGCGCGCCGCTCTTAACGTGCGCACCCGGCAGCAGCACGGAATCCTCGACCACGGCGCGCTCCTCGATGATGACATCGGTCGAAAGGATCGAGTGGCGAGCGGTGCCGTAGATCTTGCAGCCGTTGGAGACCAGGCAGTCGTCCAGGCGGCCGTCCGGGCCAATGTAGTGCGGCGGACGCGTGGTGATGTTGGACATGATGGGGAAGTGCTTGTCGAACAGATCGAACTCGGGGTTGTTGCCCAGCAGGTCCATCGAGGTCTCGTGGAAGCTGGCGATGGTGCCGACGTCCTTCCAAAAACCGTGGAACTCGTAGCTGTACAGGCGCTTGTTCTCGCCGAGCAGCTTGGGGATGATGTCCTTGCCAAAGTCGTGGCTCGAGCGCTGGTCCAGAGCGTCCTCCTCGAGCGCCTCGATCAGGACGTCGGCCGAGAAGATGTAGATGCCCATGGACGCGAGGTTCGAATCGGGTTTCTCGGGCTTCTCGGTGAACTTGGTGATGCGGCCATCCTCGGGGTCGGTGGTCAGGATGCCAAAGCGGCTGGCCTCCTCCCACGGCACGGGCATAACGCTCACCGTGAGGTCGGCGTTGTTCTCAATGTGCGTCTTGAGCATCTTGCGGTAGTCCATGCGATACAGGTGATCGCCCGAAAGAATCAGGACGTACTTGGGGTCGTTGGCCTTGATGTAGTCGAGGTTTTGCGTAATGGCGTCGGCCGTGCCCGCATACCAGGCGCCGCCGGTCTGTGTCTCGTACGGCGGCAGGATCGACACCCCGCCGATGAGTAA
>UQNG01000102.1:0-4237 GCA_900542335.1 uncultured Collinsella sp. | reverse complement strand
CCCCGGCCACTACGCCCGCGCCGGCATCCGTGCCCGCAGATGACTTTGCCACCCGCCCCATCATGCAGGTACCGCGCCAGACCGCCCCTACGCCCCGCCCCACCAGCGATCCGTCCGAGACGGCGGCGTTTCTTGCCGCGGCGACACAGCGTCATGCGCCCAGCAGCACACCCGCGGATGCCGCCCCGCAGCAGCCGACATACGCGGCTCCCGAGTACAACAAAACCGACGCAAAGGCCGCATCGGCATCGTCGTATACCCGTGGCACCGATGACGAGCGCTTTGCCGACTACTACACCGAGGAAGAGCCACCGCACTTCTCCGAGTTTCCCCAAGCGGCAAAGGTTGTCTTTATCGCCATCATCATCGCCCTGCTCGGCGTGATCGCGTTTGAGGGATTCCAGCTATTCCGCGGCCCCACCGCGTCCGAATCGGCAACGCAGCAAGCAGAGGACGATAACCAGCACCTGGACATCAACACCCTCAAGGGCGACCCCAACGACGGAGACGAGTAGCGAAGGTTAAAGGAGGGCTGAAAGAGCCGGCAACGCGTTACGGCTCCAAGAGGCCCGCCATAAAGATGGGCAGATACAACACCTCTCCGTCGCGGTGCAGGTTGCACTCAGCGAGCACCAGAGCACGGTCGATTCCGTAACCCTTCGTCACGAGCGCGTTGTCGAGCGCCGCATGGGACCTAAAGCTCTTGCCCGACTTGACCTCGATGGCAAGCACTTCCCCATCGAGCGTCTCCTCGACAAAATCGAGCTCGCCGACCTTTTTCGATGTAAAGTAGCGCAATCTGAATCCATGGGCTTTGAGCTCCTGGGTAACAAAGCCCTCAAACGCCGCTCCCATGTTCATGCCAAAGGCGTCTTCTGCCTCGCCATCAAAAACGCCTTGGGCAACCTTTTTGGAATACGACGACATGAGCATTCCGGTGTCTAGGTAAAACAGCTTAAATAGATTTCGCTGCTCCCCCAATAAAAGGGGTGCCACGGGCGCCGTTACGTTATACACGGGAAGCGCGACACCCGCCTCCGATAACCAGAGAAAATGATTTGTCACCTGCGAAAAACGTTTGACACCGCTAATCGATGACAGCTTGAATCGCTTGTTTTTGGAGCCAGCCTCGCTGGGAATCAAATCGTAGATATCGCGAATAACCAAGCGTAGCTCGGACGGAGCGTACTTTGCGATGTCATCGCGATACAGGGCATGAAGATCGCGGTGGATGTTTCGAACCTCGTCGACATTGCGCGTCGCCAAGAAGGAATTGACCGCGTCGGGCATGCCTCCCACCACCACATACTGATGAAACAGATCCAGCAAGCGGTCATACAGGTAGCCGGGAAGCTCCCCCTCATCCTTCAGACGGCCCCTGAGCATGTCAAACACGCTGGCACCAACGCCATTTGCCCAGCAAAACTCCTCAAAGTCGAGCGGGTACATCTGGACCTGCTCGACATACCCCACCGGCAAGGAATCGATGCCCTCGAGCTCGACACCAAGGAGCGATCCGGTGAGGATGTACCGAAAGTCGCCGCGCTGCACGAGGTATTTGATAAACGTCACCACATTGGGGCATCGCTGCACCTCGTCGATAACCACGACGGTTTTATTGGCAACCATCGGCTGCGTCGCAGCGATAGACATGCGCGTAAGAAGGTCGTCCGCGCTTTTTGCCGCCAAAAATGAATCGCGCACGGACGCATCGGCGATAAGGTCGAACGTCACAACGTTTTCGAACGATTCACGTGCGAACGCGCTGACCAGATATGACTTTCCTACCTGTCGGGCGCCCTTGACCAAAAGGGCCTTGTTAGGCGACGAGGCAAGCCAAGATTCAAATTGTGCTTTCACTTTTCTCTGTAGCATAAACGCACCCCTTATTACGTGCTGTTTTAGCACTAGGATACACTTTTCCGTAGTTGTTAAGTGCTCATTTCGACACTTTTTCGATATATTAAAGTGTGTATTACGACACTTTTCCGTAGTTTTACACGGGAGATTTCGACACTTTTTCTGATTTAAGCCTAGCAGCACCTGGCGAAATCAAGCGCCGTCCGCGCGTCATTTCAAACGCGGCGCTTGATTTGTGTCCGCGCGCGCTGATAGACTCCATCTTGCCCGCAAGGAGCGGGCGCGTTTTATCCAGAGTCGGGGTAGAGAGTTGGCTCCACGATCCCGACGCCAACCGGCCAAGAGGCACGGTGGCCCTGCCAACATCGATGAAAGGAGTCCGTATGGACAATTTCTCTGTACGCAGTGAGCGCAACTTCCGCAATCTGTCAGCCAAGCCAAAACGAATGCATCTTCTGGACGAGCCGAGCGGCTATACCTCGGCCATGGTCAAGAGCAGCCTCTCCCACCAGATGCGCTTTACCGTGCAGATGCTCGAGGAAGAACTCTGCGCCGTCGGCGACCCGCACGTGTTGCAGATCAAGCTGCTCGGAGACGATTCGCACGAGCCGTCTAGCTGGAAGCTCTTCGCCGACGGCGTGTGCGTCGCGGACGGATCCGGCGCCTTTGTTATGGATGCTATCGACCAGGGCATGATACAAGCCTGTAAGACATGGGGAGATCACGACGCATTTGCCGACATCGCAGAGGCAATCGTTCTAAGCAAAGCTGCATTTGATATCAAGGAGCGCGCTTGTCAGACGCTTTCATATATCGCATGGACAGTTGGTCGATTCCACGCCCAGCTCTTGATCGAGGGCATAATCGCAGCCGGAGTAGACCCGATGCTAGAGGATCTTCTCCGCGCTTCTGCGTAGACTTATCAAGCGCTCCGCCAACAAAGATGCATCCACCAAAACAACATGGGGCGTGCTCGCCTTGTATCGACCCCGCCCAACCCCGTCAATGTGACCGCAATCTCAAACAACCGCCAGCACCATCCACCCGCACACGAGAAGCGATGAACACAGAGTGAGCCCCTCGCTCTCGCTCAATTCGTCAACTTCATCAGTGTTTCCACATCCCCATCAAAAGAATCCGAAAGACATCCCCCGCTAAGAAAACGCTCCTGAGCATCTCACTCTGCAGGCAAAGCCGCGCCGGAGCGATGCAGAGGTCCGTGCGGGGTTTCACGGGCCCCTTGACACTGCCTAGCGGAAGCGCCACCCGGCATCCCTTCCATAACGCACGGGTAAACAAAGAGAAATAGCGCCACCCACCGCGCAAGGAAGGACGCCACCATGGACCTCACGAAAACGGCTAGAGAAATTACCCGTCTCATGCTCCCCTACCTGACCACACAGCAGAACCGCCAGCTCAAAAAGGTTTTATCGCACTGCCTTTTCGATGAAAACCAGTTAGCTGAGAATGGCGGCGACAGTGACAACAAATCATTCCTCGATCTTTTTCTGTCCGCGAAACGCCTCGAAGGCTGCTCGGATAGAACTATCGCCTACTACGAAGCAACCATTAATAAACTGCTTGAATCGTTCGACACGCCAGCCTGCGACCTGGGAACCGAAGAGATTAGGTCCTATCTTTCCGACTATCAGCAAAAAACCGGCGTCAGTCGTGTTACCGTCGACAATGTCCGAAGAATCATCTCAAGCTTCTACTCATGGCTCGAGGACGAAGACCACATCATCAAGAGCCCGGTTAGACGCATTAAAAGAGTCAAGGCTCCGCAGCCAATAAAGGAAACGTATAGCGATGAAGTCGTTGAGATTCTTTGCGATAACTGCGGGTCGCCCCGAAACCTTGCCCTAATCGACCTGCTGCGCTCCACGGGCATGCGTGTGGGCGAACTTGTCTCGTTGGACAGGAGCTCCATCGACACCATCAATCGTGAGTGCATCGTACACGGCAAGGGAAATAAGGACCGCATCGTCTATTTTGACGCAAAGACTAAAGTCCATATTGAGAATTACCTGGCAACCCGAATGGACAGCTCGGAAGCACTCTTCGTGTCGAGCAAGGCGCCACACGAGAGGCTACAAATTGGCGGCGTCGAGGCACTGCTCAGAAAACTGGGGCGCGAACTTGACGTGGGAAGGGTCCATCCTCATAAGTTCAGAAGAACGCTTGCTACAAAGGCAATCGACAAAGGCATGCCCATCGAACAAGTCCAGGTGCTCCTCGGGCATAAGAAAATTGATACCACATTAAGGTACGCAATGGTTGACCAACGAAACGTCAAAGCATCCCACCGCAGATACCTAACTTAAATTTCGATTTGTCGACCGAGGCCGCGAAATCGGCGAACTCCTGCTGAAGGGTG
>UQNG01000101.1:0-4353 GCA_900542335.1 uncultured Collinsella sp. | reverse complement strand
AGGCCGCTTGGCCCCCCCCCCCGCCCTGCCCCCCCCCCCCCCCGCCGTAGCGGGCAGCGGCACCGCAAAGGCCCAGGGCGGACGCATCGAGAATGGCCTGTTCCCCGCCTCCCACACGGCCGAAGAGCTCGCGCGCATCCAGGAGCTAAGCCAGCGCAACGTCGGCGGCCCCGACAGCAGCCAGGCCACGCGCCGTAGCCGCGAGCGCGATCGCAAGCCCGGCCCCATCCACCGCATGGTCAACGCCTGGTGGAACCGCCTGCTCGGCGCTGTCTACGGCGGCGGCTTCTCCACGCAGGAAGCCGAATACGAGGAGCACGCCACCCGCCGCGACTATCTCTGGAATACCCTGGGCACCGCCGTGTGGGGTTTCGCGTTTCCCCTGCTCACCATTGTGTCCACGCAGCTTGTGGGCGCCGAGGAAGCCGGTAAGTTCTCCATCGCCTTTGTCACCGGCACGCTCATCATGATCGCGTGCAACTACGGCGTGCGCAATTTCCAAGTCTCGGATATCGACGAAACGACGTCCTTTGCCTCCTACCAGCTCAACCGCTGGCTTTGCGGAGCGCTCGCCCTAGGCTGCGGCCTCATGTACAGCAGCGCCCGCGGCTATGACGCGCAGATGGCGACGATCGGCCTGGGCGTCTACCTGTATAAGGTGATCGACGGCGTGGCGGACGTATACGAGGGCCGCCTGCAGCAGGCCGATAAACTCTACCTGGCCGGCATGAGCCAAACGCTACGCTCCGTCGGCGTCATCGTGGTCTTTAGCGTGGCGCTGTTCCTTACGCGCAGCATGCCCATCGCGGCCATGGCCATGGGTGTCACCGCCATCGCCTCGCTCGTGCTGGTCACCGCGCCGCTCGCCCTGCTCGAGACCGAAAAATCGCGGCGCGTGAGCCTGCGCGAGGTCGGCCACCTGTTTGTCCAGTGCGCTCCGCTCTTTGGTGCACTGTTCCTGTTCAACCTCATCGAGAGCATGCCCAAGTTTGTGAT
Organism: uncultured Collinsella sp.; assembly: GCA_900542335.1. Lineage (GTDB taxonomy): Bacteria > Actinomycetota > Coriobacteriia > Coriobacteriales > Coriobacteriaceae > Collinsella. Next base: position 3,357 of record UQNG01000101.1, on the reverse strand, counting down.
GGAAGGCACGCTGGCCTACAAATACCAGCTGTACTTTAATGCCCTGTTCTTTCCGGCGCAGGCTATTTTGCTGAGCGTCGGATTTGTCTATAAACCGCAGCTTTTGCGTCTGTCGAGCATTTGGGCGAATCCGCGCAAACGCCGCCGTTTTGACTTGATTATTATTGCCGTTATGGCGCTGATCGTGGCCATCACCGGCGTGTGCGCCGCATTTATGGCAGGCCCCGGTATTCCCCTCATGAGCTTTATGTACGGGCTCAACTTTGAGCGCTACCGCACATTGGCGCTGCTGATGGTCGTCGCCGGCGGCGTGACCGCGGCCATCGATTTTATCTACGCCATTATCACGGTGCTGCGCCACGCTGGAGACGTCACCAAGATCTACCTGATCTGCTTTGCCGTGAGCGTGGTGCTCCCGGTGATCCTGATCAACCTGCTGGGCCTGATGGGCGCCGTGGTGAGCTACCTGGCGGTTATGGCCCTACTGCTGGTGTTGCTGATAATCGAGTACGCCCACATCCGCCAGCGCATCGAGCGCGACCGCAACCCGTACGGCGCCTAATTTACTGCCCCCGATACCGGAATTTGCGATGGAATCACCCCGGTTGGGGTCTCGTTGCGAACAATATGCATCACGCAAAACTAAGTGAGTAGACTTTTACCGAATCCCCGACCACACCGACAAAGCACAAGTCTGTGACCTGCGGTTTTATTGAGGCAAATATGTTGGGTGCTCGGCATTTCCAAAAAAGTCTACTCACTTAGCCAGCGGGCAGCCAAATGATTATGTAATCCCCGTCCCAGAAAAATCATTCGATGGGCAGAAGGGCAAAAGTAGCCAAACCCCATCCCAAATTAGCTACCCTTTACACCGATTATTCGCCCGGGTTGATGTTCGCGTAGAACTCCGCACCATCATCCAGGCGCAGGATGCCCACGCGGCCGAACTCGGAGCCGGTGGCGGCGGCGCAGTCGATGTCGATGCGGTCGGGAACGCCGGCGGTATCCTCGCCGCCAAGGCGAACAATCCGTCCGCGCCCCGACTCCTCGTCGAGTCCCGCCAGGCCGCCCACCTCGCAATAACGCCCGAGCGACACCGTTGGCGTGTGGCCGCTCACCACGACCGGACCCTTACCCTCGGCAGAAAGCAGCCCCGTCGGCGCATCCCAATAGCCATGGCGAATCCACAGCAGGTCATCGGATGACTGAACGGCAAGCATCTGCTTCAGCAGTTCGCGATCGGCACCAACCGCTCCGGCACCATCGGCACAATCCACGTCGTGTTCAAGCAAAAACGCCCGGGCCGCCTCGGTCTCAATACCGGCATGCACCAGCAGGTACGGGCGCTCATCGGTCTCGGCCACCGCATACAGCGACAACCCGGCCATCCAGCGCACAAGCTCCTCGTACGCCTCAAATTCCATGTCGTTAAGCTGCTCGCGAGTCGTCCAGCCACCATTGATATCCCATGTCTCGGCATCGAGCGGGTCCTGGCCAATAATGGCATCGAGCATAATCTGCTCATGGTTACCCTTGAGCACGCGCGCGTTGGGCAGCGATCGCACCAGTTTAATAACGCCGACCGGATCGGGACCGCGGTCGATCATGTCGCCCAGCACGTACAGCGTATCTTCGGACGCCAGCGAAATCTTGGACAGGGCCTCGTCAAGCGCACGCACGTGTCCGTGAGCATCAGATGTCACATAGATCGCCATGGAACGCCTTTCCCTACCTTGTGGCCGAAGCCCGGAGCCGCAAGTAAAACTTCAAGTTGAACTTAAACGTTACCCATTGTACTCCGTTGCAATAAAGCTGGAAAGTACCGCAAGCCGCCAACGGTCGCCAGCGGCCGCCAGCACGCCCCGGAAACCCCGCGCCACCAGCACCAACGCCCCAACCAGCGCCTCCCGCGCCCCGGCCTCGTGTCGAAAATGCGAACACACACGGCCCGACCCCATAAACCCACCACCTTTGGGTACAAATAACCGCAGACAATCGACCGTGCCACGCCAACCACCCAGGAGCGGACACTATCCATGAACCAGATCCTTCTCTTTATCGGCCTCGTCATCATTTTGTGCCTGACCATCAAGCCCGTCGGCAAAAAGCTCCCCTTCCCCACCCTGCTCATCTTTATCGCGCTCGGCATGCTGCTGGGCGTTAACGGGCCGGCGCACATCGACTTTAGCGACTACGCGCTTACCGAAACCGTCTGCAGTACGGCACTGCTGTTCATCATGTTCTACGGCGGCTTTAACACCAACATCGACCGCGCCAAGCCCGTCGCCGCGCCCGCGGTACTGCTGAGCACGCTCGGCGTTATCGCCACCGCCGGCATCACGGGCGCCTTTGCGCACTTCGCACTGGGCTTCGACTGGATCGGCGGCCTGCTGCTGGGCTCGGTCGTGGCGTCGACCGATGCGGCGAGCGTCTTTAGCGTGCTGCGCGAGCACAACCTATCGCTAAAGGGCGGGACTGACTCGCTGCTCGAGGTCGAATCGGGCTCCAACGACCCCGTCGCCTACATGCTCACCGCGGTGCTCGCGACCCTCGCGGCGGGCGGCAATATCGACATTCCCGTGCTGCTGGTCAAGCAGATCATCCTGGGTGTTGGCCTGGGCCTTGCCATCGGCTGGACATCCAGCCGTCTGATTGAGCGCGCACACGCAACGGCCGAGGGCGCGCAGACTATCTTTTTGTTCGCCGTGGCGATCGTCGCCTACGCACTGCCGAGCTATCTGGGCGGCAACGGTTTTTTGGCCGTATACCTGGCAGGCATTGTGCTGGGCGCGAGCGACATCACCGGCAAGGTCGAGATGGCGCACTTCTTCGACACCCTCACCGAGATGGCAGAGATGACCATCTTCTTTTTGCTCGGTCTGCTCGTGACGCCCGCCCGCCTGCCGCAAATGCTGCTGCCGGGCCTGGCACTCATGGCGTTTATGCTCTTTGTGAGCCGCCCCATCGCCGTCGGTCTGCTGTTGGCGCCCTTTAAGACGAATCCTCGCCAGGTGGCGCTCGTAAGCTGGGCAGGCCTGCGTGGCGCGGCTTCGGTCGTGTTTAGCCTCTTTGCCGTGGTGGCCGGTGTTCCCGGTGGGCACGACCTGTTTGACCTGGTCTTTCTAATTGCCGTGTCGAGCATTGTGGTGCAGGGCTCGCTGCTACCGGCGGTGACGAAAAAGCTCGACATGATCGACGCGGAAGGCGACGTGCGCCGCACCTTTAACGATTACCGCGACGAGGACGGCATGTCGTTCGTTAAGCTCAAGGTGGGCGCGGGCCATCCGTTTGCCGGTCGATCACTCGCCGATATTGGCAGCGCGAAGGGGCCGCTCGCGGCCCCGGCGCGCCGGCGTA
>UQNG01000100.1:0-4566 GCA_900542335.1 uncultured Collinsella sp. | reverse complement strand
ACGGCGAGATAGCCGGCAGGCCGGCATGTCAATCCTGGTCTAACAGAGCCTTAAAAAATCATTCTGTCATGTATGCAGTTGGCGACAAAGCCCTGCTCTCAGAATAATTTTTTAATCCCCGTCCCAGAAAAATCATTATGCACAGGAAGTCATAATTATCATTTTGTAAACAATTCTATGTAATTAATGCCATGGGCGATGCTTGCGGTTAGAATACCGCGAGGCCTAACTACACACCTTTAAGCCGGTCCTGTGAGACCGGGAAGGAGAACTATGGCGAACAACCATATTGCGGGCGCTGCCGCCCGCACCGTCGCGCCCAGCGAGCTGTGCCAGCGTATGCTGGCTAAAACCAGCAAGGGCACCTGCGGTCCCTGCATCCTGTATCTTGAGGATGGGACCATTTTTTATGGCCGTGCATGCGGTGTCGAGGGTACCGCAACCGGCGAGGTCTGCTTTAACACGTCGCTCGAGGGCTACTTTGAGGTCATGACCGACCCGAGCTATGCCGGCCAAATCGTAACCATGACCTATCCGCAGATCGGCAACTACGGCATTGACGAGACCGATGTCCAGTCGGCCTTCCCCGGCGATACCGCTCGCCCCGCGAGCGCTCCCGCCATGCGCGGCATGGTCGTCCACGACATGTGCGCCACGCCTTCTAACTGGCGCTCGACCGTCAGCGTGCCGGAGTACCTGCGTGCACACGGCATCGTCGCTATCGAGGGCGTCGACACCCGCGCTCTCGTGCGCCACCTGCGCGACAACGGTTCCAAGATGGGCATAATCTCGACGGAGATCTTCGACGTCGACGAGCTTGCCGAGCGCCTGTCCGCCGCGCCTACGCTGGTCGGCGAGAACCTGGTCAAGACCGTGAGCTGCCCTGAGCCCCATGCTTTTGCCGTGAGCGACCTGCCCGCTACGCATGACTTTGCGCTTGCCCCTACCGCTCCTGCCCGCCACAAAGTGGTCGCCTACGACTGCGGTGTCAAGCGCGGCATCCTGGAGGGCCTGGTTCGTGCTGGCTGCAACCTCACCGTCGTGCCGTGGGATACACCCGCGCGTCAGGTGCTCGACATGAATCCCGATGGCGTCTTTTTGTCCAACGGCCCCGGCGACCCCGATGCCGTGGTGGAGACCTACGAGCAGGTGCAGCAGCTAATCGGCAAGGTGCCGGTTTTTGGCATCTGCCTTGGTCACCAGATGATCAGCTTGGCATGCGGCGCCCAGATGGAAAAGCTCAAATTCGGTCACCGTGGTGGCAACCAGCCGGTTATGAATCTGGTCAGCCGCCGTGTGGAGATCACCGCGCAAAACCACGGCTTTGGCCTGTTGTTCCCCAGCTTGGGCAAGCTTGTCCCCGAGCTTTCGGGCGGCGAGACCGAGCACGCGGCCGATGGCGATCTGCGCGTCTGGGTGCGCCGCGGTATCGCGCCGGTCGTGATGAACGAGCGTTTCGGCCGCATTCGCCTGACGCATGTGAATCTCAATGACGGCACCGCCGAGGGCATTCAGCTGCTCGATGCGCCGTGCTTCTCGGTCCAGTACCATCCCGAGGCATCGCCCGGCCCCACCGATGCTCACTATCTCTTTACCGCCTTTACGCGACTCATGGACGGCGAGGAGAACTATCTGGACATCGATACCGCCAAGGACCGCCTTGCCGGCTGGAATTTCGCCGATAGTGGTTCCGCCGTTCTACCGAACGGCGGACCTGTCGACGCTGCGGCTGCATCTGGCACATCATCTTGCCGTTCTGCTTCGGACGCGCGGGCATAAGCCCAGCGCGCCCTCGCATCACGGCAACCTGATGCACCAGCTGCACCCTCGCTGACTTTTCCAAAACATTGAGTCAGCCTCTCTAGGAGGTTTTAAACATGCCTAAACGTACCGACATCAAGCGCATCCTCGTCATTGGCTCGGGCCCCATCGTCATTGGCCAGGCCTGCGAGTTCGATTACTCCGGCGCCCAGGCCTGCAAGGTGCTCAAGGAGGATGGCTTTGAGGTCATCCTGGTCAACTCCAACCCGGCGACCATCATGACCGACCCGGGCTTGGCCGACCGCACCTATGTCGAGCCCATCACCGCCGAATTTATCGAGCGCGTGATCAAGAAGGAGCGCCCGGATGCGCTGCTGCCCACGCTGGGCGGCCAGACCGGTCTGAATGCCGCCGTCGAGCTGGCAAAGGACGGCACACTCGACAAGTACGGCGTCGAGATGATCGGCTGTGACCTTGCCGCCATCGAGCGCGGTGAGGACCGCAAGCTCTTTAACGAGGCCATGGCCGAGATCGGCCTGGAGGTCGCGCGCTCGGGCTATGCCTACAGCGTGGCTGACGCCGAGGCCATCGCCGAGCGTGTGGGCTATCCCTGCGTGCTGCGTCCGAGCTTTACCTTGGGCGGCGCCGGTGGTGGCATCGCGCATACTCACGAGGAACTCGTCTCCATCGTGAGCCAGGGCCTTGAACTCTCGCCTGCCCATGAGGTGCTGGTCGAGGAATCCATCGAGGGTTGGAAAGAGTACGAGATGGAGGTTATGCGCGACCACGCCGGCAACGGCATCATCGTGTGCTCCATCGAGAACCTCGACCCCATGGGCGTGCATACCGGTGACTCCATCACCGTGGCGCCGGCGCAGACCCTCTCCGACCTTGAGTATCAGCGCATGCGTGTCGCCTCGCTCGCTATCTTGGAGAAGATCGGCGTCGAGACCGGTGGCTCTAACGTGCAGTTTGCCGTGAACCCCCAGACCGGCCGCCTGATTGTCATCGAGATGAACCCGCGCGTGAGTCGTTCGTCCGCGCTAGCTTCCAAGGCCACGGGCTTCCCCATCGCCAAGGCCGCCGCTCGCCTGGCCGTGGGCTATACGCTCGACGAGATCGTCAACGACATCACCAAGGCCACGCCCGCCTGCTTTGAGCCCACGATCGACTACTGCGTGGTCAAGGTGCCGCGCTTTGCCTTTGAGAAATTCAAGGGCACCGACCCCACGCTCACCACGCGCATGAAGGCCGTGGGCGAGATCATGGCGATCGGCCGCACCTTTGAGGAGGCCTTTGGCAAGGCCATGCGCTCGCTGGAGGACGGGCACCAGGGTATTTACGCCGGTGGCAAGGAGGGCGCCGATAAGCTGAGCGACGATGAACTCGCCCAGGCCGTGGGCACCCCGACTGAGCACCGCATCTTCTTTGTGGTCGAGGCCCTGCGCCGTGGCTGGGATGTTGCGCGCATCCACGCCATCTGCGGTATCGATCCGTGGTATCTCAACCGCATCAACGATATGGTGCAGGTCCAGGAGAGCATCCGCGGCCTGCGCGTGGAGGACATTGACGCCGACGCGATGCGCCTGCTCAAGCAGTATGGCACGAGCGATGCCGAGATTGCCGCGCTGACCGGCTCGGATGAGCGTTTTGTTCGCGCTTACCGTAAGGGTCTGGGCGTGGTTCCCAGCATGAAGACGGTCGACACCTGCGCCGCCGAGTTCTCGAGTGCCACGGAATACCACTATAAGACCTACGAGAACATTTACCGCACGAGCCCGATCGCCAAGAAGTGCGTTGCCCCCGACGAGACCACGCCGGCGGACAAGCCCAAGGCGATGATTCTGGGTGCCGGTCCCAACCGTATCGGCCAGGGTATTGAGTTCGACTACTGCTGCGTGCATGCGAGCTATGCGCTGGCGGCCCGCGGCTTTGAGACCATCATGGTCAACTGCAACCCAGAGACCGTCTCGACCGACTACGACACGTCAGACCGCCTGTACTTTGAGCCGCTCACCTACGAGGACGTCATGGACGTTATCGACGTTGAGCGTCCCGACGGCGTCGTGGTGACGCTCGGCGGCCAGACCCCGCTTAAGCTGGCACGCATGCTCGAGGAGAGCGGCGTGAACATTATGGGCACCAAGCCCGATGCCATCGACTTTGCCGAGGACCGCGAGCGTTTTGCCGCCTTGCTCGACAAACTGGGCATTATGTACCCGCCGGCGGGCCAGGCCACCTCGTTTGAGGAGGCCGAGGCCGTTGCAGCGCACATTGGCTACCCGCTGCTGGTGCGTCCGAGCTATGTGCTGGGCGGTCGCGGCATGATGATCGCCTACGATGCCGAGCATCTGCGCGATTACATGGCCGAGGCTGCGCGCATTAGCCCCGACTACCCGGTGTATCTCGATCGCTTCCTGGAGGGTGCGATCGAGTCCGACGTCGACGCCCTGTGCGACGGCGAGGAGGTCTACATCGGCGGCATCCTGGAGCATATCGAAGAGGCCGGTATTCATTCCGGTGACTCCGCGACCTGCATTCCGCCGTTCAGCTTTAGCGAGAGTCTGCAGGCGAAGCTCCGCGAGACCACGCGCCGCATCGCGATGGCGCTGGGAGTCCGCGGCCTGGTAAACGTGCAGTATGCCATCAAGGGCGAGACCGTCTACGTGATCGAGGCCAACCCGCGTGCCAGCCGTACCGTGCCGTTCATCTCCAAGGCCACCGGCGTGCCGCTGGCCAAGTGCGCGGCGCGTATCATGGCGGGCGATTCCACACCGCGCCTGCGCCTCCCGCGCTACGGGCAAC
>UQNG01000099.1:0-5156 GCA_900542335.1 uncultured Collinsella sp. | reverse complement strand
CAATGGTATACGGGTGCACCATCGACGTCTTCAATACAGAAGATATCAGTGCGGAGTGTGCCTAAAAGTAAACTAATGGCGGGCCCTGCGATGTCCGGTCTTCGGCGGATCAGCTGCTGGGTGAGGGTGGTGCCTGGGGCGACGTGCAAAAAACGGAGTTTTCAGCAGCAAAAGATTGATGCATAAGGCCATAGCCGGCTTTCGCTGCCTTTGTTGATGCCTTTGCACGCTAATTGGGGCCTTGGCGATGCCCGTATATGGCTGGTTTCTCGCCGCATGCTATCCAGATGGGTCGAGTCATGAGGACTATCTACTTTTTGAAAGACTTTTGACACCAAAATCTTATCCCGCGATGCTGAATACTCGCAAAAATGCACGCTCCGGAGGGTACTACCCTGTTACGGCTAGAAATCCATGCGTCATTATATGCAAATTATTGACGTATTTATGCAATATGACTTACGCGCGCATGCCATCGGGGTAGATGTTTGCCTCGGCGCTGCGTAAGTCATCCTGTCTATAGTGTCTTTGACAGGCGGCCACGGTCCCGTTTGGGATCGCGGCCGTTTTGTGGTGGGTCAAATATGAACGTTGTGTTAATGAGTCGGTGGACGGTGGAGTTTTTCGGTGAGCGGCGTATCCTTCCAACGGTTTATCTAGTGTGTCAGTTGAAAGGAAGAGGGCGCTCGTCGTTGTTTGAATGTGAACTGCCGTTTGACCACAAGACGCTGCATCTGGAGCTCGAGGATAAAAACTTCGCCGGTCTGATGGAGGGTCATCAAAACGAGTTTAAGACTACAAAATCGCAGGAAGAGCTGGTAGAGGAGTCGCTTGCCAACCCTTATGGCTCGCCTTCGCTCGAGGAGCTTTGTGCTGGCAAGAAGGATATCGTCATCATTAGCTCCGACCATACGCGCCCCGTTCCCTCGCGTGTGACGATGCCTATTCTGCTGCATCACATCCACTCCGCTGCGCCTGAGGCGCGCGTTCGCATTCTGGTTGCTACGGGTATGCATCGTCCGTCGACGCACGAGGAGCTCGTCAACAAGTACGGCGAGGAGATCGTTGCCAACGAGGAAATCGTTATGCACGTCGCGACTGACGACAGCATGATGAAAAAGATCGGCACCCTGCCTTCTGGCGGCGAGTGCATCATCAACAAGATTGCCGCCGATTGCGATCTGCTGCTTGCCGAGGGCTTTATTGAGCCGCACTTCTTTGCCGGTTTCTCCGGCAGCCGCAAGTCCGTGCTGCCCGGCATCGCCAGCTACAAGACCATCATGTACAACCACAACGGTCAGTTTGTGAATGATTCCCACTCGCGTGCCGGCAACCTGTGCCACAACCACGTGAGCGAGGACATGTTTGCCGCTGCCGAGATGGCTCACCTTGCCTTTGTGCTTAACGTGGTGCTCAACGGCAAGCACGAGGTCATTGGCTCCTTTGCCGGCGATATCCACAAGGCGCACGAGGCTGGCTGCGAGTTCGTGAAGAGCCTTGCCGGCGTTGAGCCCGTCGAGTGCGAGATTGCCATCACCACCAACGGCGGTTACCCGCTCGACCAGAACATCTATCAGGCCGTGAAGGGCATGTGCGCTGCCGAGGCCACGCTTCCCGAGGGCGGTGTGATCATCGATGTTGCCGGTTGTGCCGACGGTCACGGCGGCGAGGGCTTCTATCACAACATCGCCGACAACGACCCGGCGGAGTTTGAGCGCGCCTGCATCGACCGTCCTAAGGATGAGACCCTGCCCGACCAGTGGACGAGCCAGATTTTCGCCCGCATCCTGGCACATCACCCTGTGATCATGGTCACCGACCTGTGCGATCACCAGATGCTCAAGGATATGCACATGACGCCGGTCAACACTATCGAGGAGGCGCTCAAGCTCGCCTTTGAGATGAAGGGTGCCGATGCCAAGGTTGCCGTCATTCCCGATGGCCTGGGCGTTGTCGTCGCGCAGCACTAGTGCGCGGCCTAAACGAATCGTTTATAACCGACAAGAAAGATAAGGTTTTATGCTTACCAAACTCCTCTGCGAATTCGGCGCAACGGCCCTCATGATCATCTTTGGCGTGGGCGTGCACTGCGATACCGTGCTCAAGGGCACCAAGTATCAGGGCTCCGGCCATATGTTTGCCATCACCACTTGGTCTTTTGGCATCTCGGTCTGCCTGTTTGTCTTTGGCGGCGCCGTGTGCATGAACCCGGCTATGGTGCTTGCCCAGTGCATCGTCGGCCTGGTGCCGTGGAGCAGCTGCATCCCCTTCATGATTGCCGATATGCTCGGCGGCTTTGTGGGCGCCGTAATCGCTTGGCTTATGTATGCCGATGAGTTCAAGGCTTCCGATGGCGTCGTCGATCCCATTGCCCAGCGCAACATCTTCTCGACCAACCCCACCACCGAGGGTACGAACTACGCCCGTAACTTCTTCTGCGAGGCTATCTGCACCTTTGTGTTCATCAGCGCCATCCTTACTGCCGCTAGCCGCGCTGGTGAGAACGTTCTGATGCTCGCCATCTGCGTCGGCCTGATCGTTTGGGCCGTTGGCATGGGCATGGGCGGCATCACCGGCTTCGCCATGAACCAGGCTCGTGACCTTGGTCCTCGCATGGCCTATCAGGTGCTGCCGATCAAGAACAAGGCTGACAACAACTGGAAGTACGGCCTGCTCGTTCCTGGCATCGCTCCGTTTGTCGGCGCTGCTCTGGCTGCGCTGTTTGTGCATGGTTTCTTGGGCATGTTCTAGTCTGAGGCTACATAGGTTGTCCGCCGTCCGCATGGGGTAACTTCCCAGCGCGTCCTCGGACATGAAAGAACCCCCGCTGCGCACTTCGTGCGGCGGGGGTTCTTTCGTCCTGCGGAGTGCGCTGGGAAGTTACCCCATGCGGACGGCTGCGGGGTCTTTGCTGCGCTCGAGCAAGCAACCCAACATATATATCAGAATTTGGATGGGAGGGGCTTGTTGCTGGTGGGGGCGTTGAGGCGCGAGTGACACTTTGGGGTGCGCGGAGCCCTGGGTTGGGTCGATGATTTGGGATGAGCTTCTTACTTAGGTGAAGAGGGGCTTTATGGCTGAGAGGTAGTCTTTGGCTACGTCGGTTTTTTCTGCTTGGAAGTTGTGCCAGGCCCACCATTGGACCATTCCTACGAAGCTTGAGGCTATGTGGTGTAGTAGGAAGCTTCGGTCCATGGTGCCGGCGGGGCCGTTTGGGTCGGTGGGGACGGTTTCGGCTGCTCGTGACATGATGGTCTTGCGTAAGCAGTCGGCGAAGACGCGTGAGCCGGCGCCGGCTACGAGGGCTCGGACGCCCTGGCGACGCTCCCAGAGATTGTTGAGAATATGCTCGATCTGCACGAGTGGGTCGTCGAGCGGTGTGCCATCGTCGTCGAGGGCGTGGGTGCAGATGTCGCTCACGAGCTCGGACAGCAGGTCGTCTTTGCTCTTAAAGAGGCCGTAGAATGTCGCGCGGCCTACGTGAGCGCGCGCGATGATGTCGCCGACGGTGATCTTGCCGTAGTCCTCTTCGCGCAGCAGCTCGGAGAACGCCGCAACGATGGCAGCGCGGCTTTTTGCCTTGCGGGCATCCATGGCTACGCGTCCGCGTGAACGAGCAGGCAGCGGAGCGTGCCGGAGCAGCCCTCGTAGGGGCGTTTGCCGGCGCCGTAGCCGACGGCTTCGATGCGGTAGCGTGAGGGCAGTTGGTCGGACGTGCGCAGCGCGGTGACGATGGCGGCGCCCGTGGGCGTCACGAGCTCGCCGGCGACCGGTGCAGGCGTGAGGGCGATATTGCCTGCTTGGCATAGGTTGACAACGGCGGGGACGGGAATGGGCATGAGACCGTGGGCGCAGCGGATGGTTCCGTGGCCCTCGGAGAGCGACTCGACAACGATGTCCTCAATACCCAGGTCATCGAGGCAGATGGCGACAGAGCAGACGTCGACGATGGAATCGACGGCGCCTACCTCGTGGAACATGACGGTCTCGGGCGTTTTGCCGTGGGCCTTGGCCTCGGCGGCGGCGAGCGTGGTAAAGATGGCGAGCGCACGACGCTTAGCGCCATCGCTTAGCTGCGAGCCGTCGATGATGGCGGTGACGTCCGCCAAAGAACGGTGGTGGTGGGCGTGATGATGGCCCTCGTGGCCATGACCGTGGGCCTCATGGTCATGGTCGTGGTTGTGTGTGTGCTCGTGTTCATGCTCGCCATGGTCATGATGGTGATGCTCATGCTCGTGCGTGTGCTCGGCAGCTGCTTCGTTGCCGTAGAGCCAGGTCATGTCGTGGTCATGGTTCTCGAGCTCCTCTGCCAGCTGAACGTCAAAGTCGCAGGCGTCGATGCCATGCTTGTTTACGCGTGTAACGGCAATCTCAAAGCCGTCGACCGGCAGCGTGGCGAGCTGTTCGCGCAGGCGCTCCTCGCTGGCGCCCAAGTCGAGCAGGGCCGCGACGGTCATATCGCCGCTGATGCCCGAGGTGCCGTCGATGATAAGCGTGTGCTGATGGTTGGACATGGAATGCTCCTTAACGGGCGCGGGTTGTGCCGGCGCTCAGATGATTGATAAGACTTGCCTGGTAGGCGGCACCAAAGCCGTTGTCGATATTGACGACCGATACGCCGCTGGCGCAGGAGTTGAGCATGGCGAGCAGTGCGGCTACGCCGCCAAAGCTCGCGCCATAGCCCACGCTGGTGGGAACGGCAATGACCGGACAGCTCACCAGACCGCCGACAACGCTCGCTAGTGCGCCCTCCATGCCGGCGATGGCGATGACCACCTGTGCCTGGGCAAGCTCCTCGGTATGCGCGAGCAGACGGTGCAGGCCGGCGACACCCACGTCGTAGAGGCGGTCGACTTCGTTGCCATAGAACTCGGCCGTCAATGCGGCTTCCTCGGCGACGGGCAGGTCGCTCGTGCCGGCGCAGGCGACGACGATGCGTCCGTTGCCGGTAGGGGAGGGCATGCCGCCCACGAGGGCGAGCTGTGCGTCCGGGACATATCCCAGGTCGATGCCGTTGCCGAGGAGCTCAGCGGTGCGCGCGGCTTTTTCGGCATCCAAGCGTGTGACCAGGATGCGCTCCTGGCCGGCATCGAGTAATGCTTTGATAATGGCGGCAATTTGCTCGGCGGGGTTTTTCGCCTCCCCATTGAATTAGT
>UQNG01000098.1:0-5327 GCA_900542335.1 uncultured Collinsella sp. | reverse complement strand
CTTCACGTGGGCAGGGGGCGCGGACGGCCGGGCGCGACAAGCCGCTGGCCGTTGACCTGGGCGATCGCGTGCGTGCTCTGGGCTGCGCGCTCACCATGCAGGGATCGGGCATTTCCAACGTGGATATCGCCGGCATCGACATGCGCCTGGAAGAGGATGGATTCATTACCATCGGCACCGGCGCCACCGATAACGGCATGGGCGTCGACACGATCCTGGCGCAGATTGCCGCCGAGGAGCTGGGCGTTGAGAGCTCGCTTATCGTGGTGCGCGGCGTGGACACCGATGTGTCGCCGTTCGATGCCGGCTCGTACGCGAGCTCGGGCACGTACGTGACGGGCCTTGCCGCCAAGAACGCCGCGACCGAGCTGCGCGAGAAGATTTGCACCAAGGCTGCCCAGATGTGGGACGTTGACGCCGCCGATGTGGTCTTTGATGGCCAGTACGTGCGTCTGTCCGACGAGCGTGCCGCGCGCGAGCAGAATCGCTACCTCACGCTGCGCGACTTTGCCAACCTGTGCGTCAAGAACATCGCGGGCGGCGACGCGCTCACCTCGCACGCCTCTGCCTGCCTGCCCGTTTCGCCTCCGCCGTTTATGGCCGGCATTGCCGAGGTCGAGGTCGACAAGGCTACCGGCAAGGTGACTGTGGTGGACTATGCGGCGGCCGTGGACTGCGGCACCGTGATCAACGAGGCGCTCGCGCGCGTCCAGGCTGAGGGCGGCATTGCCCAGGGCATCGGCCATGCGCTCTACGAGATCGTCGAGCACGACGACCGCGGCCGTCTGCGCACCGGCAACTTTATGAGCTACAAGCTACCCACGCGCCTGGATATCGGCAGCATACGCGTGGCCTTTGAGCCGAGCTACGAGCCGACGGGTCCGTTTGGTGCCAAGTCGATCGGCGAGGTCGTCATCAACACGCCGCTCGCCGCCGTGGCCTCGGCCGTGGCACACGCCACCGGCCACCAGGTGCGCTCGCTGCCGATCACGCCCGAGAAGGCCCTGCTGGGGGAGTAGCGGGTCTGCGAACAAGTCGTAATTTGCGGGGCGGGGCAACTCGCCCCGCCTTTTGCACTCGTGGTGAGGTCGTGAGTCTGTAAAAGGTGTGCGTGCGCTTGCCGCTCGTATCTGCTATCATTCCTAGTCTGTGCGCTCATGCGGGCGTGGCGGAATTGGTAGACGCGCCAGATTTAGGTTCTGGTGGGATTCCCGTGAAGGTTCGAGTCCTTTCGCCCGCACCAACGCACCCGCGTCGGCTTATGCCCTCGCGACGCTTGTTGCATAAAGGTACCAGCACCTCAGATAAGCTGGGCAGTATGAGGAGGAACGTGTTGAACATCACCGCTTCTGACGTCAAGGACGCCAAGCTCACCGCTACGGTCACCATCCCGGCCGCCGACGTCGACGCCGCGATCAAGAAGGCCTACAAGGACACCGCCAAGAAGTACCGCTTCCCGGGTTTCCGCGCCGGTAAGGCCCCCCGTCCGGTCATCGACTCTGCTCTTGGCGCCGAGGCTACCCTCGCCCAGGCCACCAATGACCTGATCGCCGCCAACGAGCCCGCCGTCCTCAACGAGCTGGACATCGTCCCCACCAAGAACGGTGACTACAAGGACCTCGACCTCGCCAAGGATCACGAGGACTACACCTACACCGTCGAGTTCTCCCTGCGTCCTGCCGCTGAGCTCTCCTCCTTCGACGCTGTCGAGATCGAGATGCCCCCTGCGGAGGTCACCGAGTCCGAGATTAACAACCAGGTCGAGATGCTCCTCAACTACCGTGCCACCTTCGAGGACGTCGAGGGTCGCGCCGTCGAGGCCGAGGACTACGTCACCGTCGACCTCAAGGCCGTCGAGAATGCCGACAACTTTGCCGCCGAGGGCCGCATGCTCATCGCCGGTAGCGACAGCAACCCCAAGGAGTTCAACGAGGCCCTGATCGGCGCCAACGTTGACGACGTCAAGACCGTCACCTGGACCGACGAGGTCGAGGAAGGCGAGGAGGCCGAGACCCACACCGTCGAGGTCACTGTCAAGGGCATCAAGGTCCGCAACACCCCCGAGCTCACCGACGAGCTCGTCAAGTCCGACTTTGGCTTCGACAGCATCGACGCCATGCGCGACGCCATCAAGATCGAGATCGAGCAGGACAAGGCTTCCCGCCTCCCGGCCGAGAAGGAGAACCGTTGCGTTTCCGCTCTCGCCGAGCGCCTGCAGCTCGAGGAGATGGACGCCGACTACGAGCAGTCCGTCTTTGAGGAGCTTGGCCAGAACTTCCTGTCCAACCTCGCTGCCCGCGGCATGACGCTGGATACCTGGCTGCCCGCTTCCGGCCTGACCATGGAGCAGTTCATCGGCGACCTGCACAAGCAGGCCAACGACGTTGCCCGTGAGTCCCTGGCTCTTGACGCCCTCGCCCGTGAGCTCAAGATCGAGGTCACCGAGGACGACATCAACGCCGAGTTCGAGAAGGCCGGCGTCAAGGACGTCGAGGCTTCCAAGGCCGAGTTCATCGCCGATGGCCGCATGCCCGCCGTCCGCGAGTCCATCCGTCGCTCCAAGGCCGTCGACCACCTGGTCGAGAACGCCAAGGTGACCGAGGTCGACGAGACCGCCAAGGACGCCGAGTAATTCTCGCCACCTTGCCCGCGAGCGCATGCCTGCGCCCGTGATGGGGTAAAGTTATACACCGGTTATCCGGTTGCTTCGTACGGTGCCAGCCAATGCATAGCATGCGGGCACCGTACGTTTATCTAGAACCAATTTGGTCCGTAAGAGAGAAATGGAGATGCGTATGATCGCTAAGTTCGATTCCGCCCTCGTGCCATACGTTATCGAGCAGACGCCGCGCGGCGAGCGCAGCTACGATATCTATTCGCGCCTGCTCAACGACCGCATCATCTTCTTGGGCGAGGAGATCAACTCCGTCAGCGCCAACCTGGTCGTTGCCCAGCTGCTGCATCTTGAGAGTCAGGATGCCGAGAAGGATATCTCGCTCTACATCAATTCGCCCGGTGGCGAGGTCTACTCCGGTCTGGCGATTCTTGACACTATGAATTTCATTAAGCCGCAGGTCTCCACTATTTGTGTCGGTATGGCCGCGTCTATGGCCGCCGTGCTGCTTTCGGCTGGCGCCAAAGGCAAGCGCTTCTGCTTGCCGCACTCCAAGGTTATGATTCACCAGCCCAGCGGCGGTGCCCAGGGTCAGCAGACCGAGATCGAGATCGTGGCCGAGGAGATCAAGAAGACCCGTCGCGAGCTCAACCAGATCCTGTCCGACGCCTCGGGCCAGCCTATCGAGAAGGTCCAGGCCGATACCGAGCGCGACAACTACCTGTCCGCTGCCGAGGCCCTCGACTACGGCCTGATCGACCGTATTGTCACCTCGCGCGACCTCGCCGCGAAGGACGCCTAGGATGGCCGGTAACATGCAGGACAACTTCGACGAGAACGGCAACCCCATCCGTTGCTCCTTCTGCGGAAAAGAGCAGGGTCAGGTTCGCCGTCTTGTTAAGGGTCCGACCAACATCTTTATCTGCGACGAGTGCGTTGCCGCCTGCTCCGAGATCTTGGAGGAGTCACTGGCTTCGGACTTTATGGACGCTGCCCGCAACGGCAAGCTGCCGGGCTTCCTCAATGACCACGGCCAGGCTGCATCCCAGCCCGCCGTGGACCCCGAGTCCGAGGGCTTTGAGCTCGAGGACGACGCCCGCCAGGTCATTACGCATGTGCCGACGCCGCACGAGATCTATGACGAGCTTTCGGCCTATGTCATGGGCCAGGAGGACGCCAAGCGCGCCATGTCGGTTGCCGTGTACAACCATTACCGCCGCGTGATCGAGGGCGGTGCTGCGCTTTCGGCCTTTGACGATGGCTTGGACTCGCAGCTTGACGATGATATGGACGAGGTGGAGCTCGCCAAGTCCAACATTTTGCTGCTCGGTCCCACCGGCACCGGTAAGACCCTGCTCGCCCAGACGCTCGCGCGCATCCTCGAGGTGCCGTTTGCCATCGCCGACGCCACCGCGCTCACCGAGGCCGGTTACGTCGGCGAGGACGTGGAGAACATCCTGCTTAAGCTCATCAATGCCGCCGACGGCGATATTGAGCGCGCACAGGTGGGCATCATCTACGTGGACGAGATCGACAAAATCGCCCGCAAGGCCGAGAACCTCTCCATCACCCGCGACGTTTCGGGCGAGGGAGTTCAGCAGGCGCTGCTTAAGATCCTTGAGGGCACGGTGGCAAGCGTTCCACCCACCGGCGGCCGCAAGCATCCCCACCAGGAGCTGCCGGAGGCAGACCCCACCAACATTCAGGATCGACATCCCCAACAGGAGCTGCTGCAGATCGACACGACCAACATTCTGTTTATCTGCGGCGGTGCCTTTGTGGGTCTGGACAAGATCATCGCCGATCGCGTGGGCAACAAGGGCGTGGGCTTTAACTCCGAGATCGCCGGCCCCACCTCGGTCGACGAGAACGATCTGCTGCGCCAGGTGCTCCCGCAGGACCTCAACGCCTTTGGCATGATCCCCGAGTTTGTGGGACGTACGCCCGTCGTCACCCAGACGCAGGCGCTCGACGAGGACGACCTGGTGTCGATCCTGACCGAGCCCAAGAACGCTGTGGTGCGTCAGTACCGCAAGATGTTCCAGCTCGAGGACGTTGAGCTTGAGTTTGAGGATGCCGCCCTGCACGAGATCGCCCGCATGGCACTTGCCCGCAAGACCGGCGCCCGCGGCCTGCGCTCCATCTGCGAGGACGTGCTGCAGCAGACGATGTTCGACCTGCCCAGCGAGGAGGGCGTCACCAAGGTCATCGTGACCGAAGCCTCCGTAAAGGGCGAAGAACAGCCCCAACGCATCTACGGGAAATAGCTTGAATTCAGGCCCCGCGGCAACTACCGCGGGGCCTGCCTTTTAGGGACAGGTTTATCTTGGTCGTTTTTATATGGGCAAATGTCGTTTCCCCTGATAAAACCTACCAAAATAAACCTGTCCCTTTTCGGCAGGTATGCCTGTGCTATTCTGTGAGATTGTCAAGTTAGTACCTTCAGACTGAAGTAATCGACACCTAAGGGGAGGAATGTAGGCCCGATTTTCGTAGATTCCGCACGAGCCGAAGACCACGTAATGTGGTCTTCGAGCGAGCCCAGGACCTGACCGAGCGAAAATCGGGCCTACATTCCTCCCCGGCGGGACAGGGAGAGATATATGGAAGAAATGCCCAAGAACTACGATCCGTCGACCAACGAGCCGGCGATCCTGCAGAAGTGGCTCCCCGGCCGGGCCAGCCGAACGCCGCGCGCGCGCGGCCGCCGTAC
>UQNG01000097.1:0-5629 GCA_900542335.1 uncultured Collinsella sp. | reverse complement strand
CGTGCCGGTTCGGGCGCCCCGCCATCGCCCTCCACGCATCCGGTGTAGCCGATGGCGTAACGGGCGATGCGGCCCAGGCCCTCGTCCTTAAGACCCATCTTGTGCTCGGAGATAAAGTTGGTGGCAGCCTCGAGGCATGCCTCCTCGCCGTCCTCGTCGAGTGCCGCCAGATAACGGTTGGACGCGGCGTCCTCGATCGCAACGACAACGCCCGGATTCTCACCAGCGGCAAGATCGTCTAAAAATGCCCCGATAAGGTCGCACACCATGGCGTCGAGCTCGGCGGAGACGTTTCCGGCGTCCTGCATATCCTGTGCCATTTTTAGACCTTCCCATCGAGTCCGGCGTCGTTACATCTCTTGTGCCTCGGCAGCGATCTTGGCGGCGGCGTCGCGGGCGCGCATCATATCGGCCGCGCGCTTATCGAGAACCTTGATCTGGTTGGTCAGCATCACGGCATCGACTACGCCCCAGATGACCAAGCCCGTCGAAATCGAAAACCCAAGCGCACCAACTGTACCACGAAGGCGCGATGAGATTGCCGCGACAAGTGCGGAGACGGCAACCATCTTGATAAAGGAGGCACGGCGCTCGCGAAGCGTACGGGCCTGCGTCACATAGGCGATGCGTGCGGCCTCGGACGCCTCCGAGCGCATCTGGGCCTCGCGGGCAATAGCGGCGACCTCGGCCGGGACGCCACGCCCCATCAGTGCATACTCCGTCTCATGACTACCCGTCATTTAAAAATCATCGGGCGAGAGCGTATGGACGAACTCGTCGAACTTCTCAAATTCCTGCTCGTCATCGATTTCCTCAGCAACCGGAGATACGGTGCCGAGGCGGTTCATGATGTCGTCCTCCACAAACATGGGAGCATTGCTGCGTACGGCGAGAGCGATGGCATCGCTCGGACGCGCATCGATCCTATGCTCGCTGCCGTCGGCCAAAACGACGACCGTCGCGTAGAACACGGGCGGCTCGGCACGGACAATCTCAATACGCTCAAGCTTTGCATCCAGGGCATCAAGCGTATCGAGCAGCAGGTCATGGGCAATCGGGCGCTCGGCTCGACCGCTGTCGATACCGCGGCTAATAGCCGCAGCCTCAAACGAACCAGTTTGGATAGAAAGGGAGCGCAGCGGCGCGGGGGAGTCCGATTTGCTGCAGCGCTCGCGAAGTACGATAAGCGATGGCACGGGACCGGCGGCCATGACGATGGTCTCTATGTCGACACGAACCATGGAACACCTCCGGTACGTAGCGGTTAACACGCGGCGCCTTCGCCGCATTGAATTGCTATACTACCCAATCTTTCGCACAGCACACAAAACCAAAATGAGTTTTATAACACACAAGAAAAAAGCCCCGAGGCCATGCCCCGAGGCTCTTCACAGTTTTGATGGTGGACCTGACAAGATTCGAACTTGTGACCTCCCGGTTATCAGCCGGACGCTCTAACCAACTGAGCTACAGGTCCATCATGGTGGAGGTTAGGGGGATCGAACCCCTGACCTCAGGCTTGCAAAGCCCGCGCTCTCCCAGCTGAGCTAAACCCCCACGGAGACAGTAATAAACACCCCAGCGGCGACTCGGCTCTCGCTGGGGTGTTTATTGCGAAAGAAAGTGGTGGACCTGACAAGATTCGAACTTGTGACCTCCCGGTTATCAGCCGGACGCTCTAACCAACTGAGCTACAGGTCCATCGCGCAAGGGATATATTAGACGAGTCATTACGCGCGCGTCAACAACTTTTTTGAAAATCTTTGGAGGGTGTTCGCCCCGGCCGCACGGCGGCATGTGAAGTCGCCTGCTCGGACAGTCCTGACTCGCGCAGAGAGCACATTAAGTGCTCTCTGGCTCGTGCGGAACTCGCGATCGACTTCACATGCCGCCGTGCGGCCGGGGCGAACGCGAGTCCCGAGGTTTTCAAAAAAGCGGTCGGCGCGCAGTGCGCCGACCGCCGATATATGGGGTCTGATATTTTCTACCAGTAAGGGCATCTTACTCGTCTAGGAGATCCTCTGGCATGTCGTTGCCGTCGCCTAGGTCGACTGGGGTATTTTCGGCATCGACCGTTGCCTCGGCCTCGGCGCCTTCGGGCTTTTCCTTAGCTGCCGTCATGCGGGCGACAGCGCACACACGGTCGTTGTCGTCGACGGTCATCATCTTGACGCCCTGGGTGGCTCGGCCGGTCTGGCTAATCTCATCGGTCTTGACGCGAATGACCGTCGCGCCTTCCGTCACGATGAACAGCTCGTGCTGCGGACCCACCGTCTTCATGGCCGCGAGGTTTCCCTTACGCTCGGTCATCTGGATGGTGTAGACGCCCTGACCGCCGCGGTTCTGCTCCGGATAGTCCGCGACCGGCGTGCGCTTGCCGTAGCCGCGCTCGGTGATGACAAACAGGTCGCCGTTGCCGTTGGTAACTTCCATACCCAAAACGCTCACGCCGTCCTTCATGCTAATGCCGCGAACGCCGCTGGTATCGCGTCCCGTGGCGCGAACCTGGTCCTCGGGGAACATAATCGCCTTGCCCGCAGTGGTGGCCAGGATGATCTTGTCGCCCTCGCGCACACGGCGCACGGCGAGCAGTGCGTCGTCGTCCCTCAGGTTGATGGCGATCAGGCCATCACGGCGGCTGCGGTCGTAAGCGCTCATCACGGTCTTCTTGACCATGCCACTCTTGGTGGCAAACATCAGGTACTCGCCGGCGGGGAACTCACGGCAGCTGATGACGCTCGCAATCTTCTCGCCTTCCTCAAAGGGCAGCAGGTTGACGATCGCCGTGCCGCGCGCCTGGCGCGTACCCACCGGTAGCTCGTGCACCTTCAGGCGGTAGACCTTGCCCTTGCTCGAGAAGAACAGCACATACTCGTGCGTGGATGCGATAAACATCTCGTCGATGACGTCGTCCTCTTTAAGGTTGACGCCCGACACGCCCTTGCCGCCGCGCTTCTGGGCGCGGTAGGCAGCCACCGGGATGCGCTTCACGTAGCCGGTGTGGGTGATGGTCACGACCATATCCTCGTCGGCGATGAGGTCCTCGACATCCAGATCCTTTTCGACATGGCTGATCTCGGTGCGGCGTTTGTCGCCGAACTTCTTCGAGATCTCACGCATCTCCTCCTTGATGACGCCCAGGATCTTTTCCTCATGCGCCAGCAGGTCCTCGTAGTAGGCGATGGCGCGGCGCAGGCCGTCCAGCTCTTCTTGGATCTTGTCGCGCTCCAGGCCGGTCAGGCGACGCAGCTTCATCTCGAGGATGGCCGTGGTCTGCTCGGGCGTAAAGCCAAAGCGCTCGATCAGGCGGCCGCTTGCCTCGGAGTCGGTCTGCGAGGAGCGGATAATGCTGATGACCTCGTCGATATGGTCGAGAGCCATCAAGTAGCCCTCGAGGATATGGGCGCGCGCCTGGGCCTTCTTAAGGTCAAAGCGGGTGCGGCGGGTGACGACGTCGACCTGGTGGTCGATGTAGTGCTGCAGCATCTCGCGCAGGCTCAGGCATTTGGGAACGCCGTTGACGAGCGCCAGGTTGTTGGCGCCAAAGGTCGTCTGCAGCGAGGTGTACTTATACAGGTTGTTGAGCACGACCTGCGGAATGACGCCCTTCTTGAGCTCGATGACCAGACGGATGCCCTTTTGGTTGGACTCGTCGCGCATGTCCGAGATGCCCTCGATGCGCTTGTCGTTTACGAGCTGGGCGATCTTCTCCTGCAGGGTGCCCTTGTTGACCATGTAGGGGATCTCGGTAAAGACCAGGCGGCTGCGGCCGGTCTTGGTGGATTCCACGTGGGCCTTGGCGCGCACGGTAATGGAGCCGCGGCCGGTCTCGTAGCTCTGCCTAATGCCGGCGCTGCCCATGATGATGGCGCCGGTGGGGAAGTCCGGACCGGGCATGATCTGCATAAGCTCGTCGACGGTGGCATCGGGATTGTCAATCAGGTAGCAGGTGGCCTCGATCGCCTCGGTGAGGTTGTGCGGGGCGATATTGGTGGCCATGCCGACGGCGATGCCCTGGCTACCGTTGACCAGCAGGTTGGGGAAGCGCGCGGGCAGCGCCACGGGCTCGGCGAGCGACTCGTCGTAGTTGGGCTGCCAGTCAACGGTATCCTTTTGCAGGTCGCGTAGCAGCTCCATGGCGGGCTTTGCCAGGCGGCTCTCGGTATAACGCATAGCCGCCGCGCCGTCGCCATCGATGTTGCCGAAGTTACCGTGGCCATCGATGAGCGGCGTGCGCATGGAGAACCACTGCGCCAGACGAACCATGGCCTCGTAGACCGCGAAGTCACCGTGCGGATGGTACTTGCCGATAACCTCGCCGACCGTCCAGGCCGACTTCTTGTGCGGGCGGTTGGGGTAGATGCCGCTCTCGTTCATAGCGTACAGGATGCGGCGGTGCACCGGCTTTAGGCCGTCGCGCACGTCCGGCAGGGCGCGCGCTGTGATGACCGACATCGAGTACTCGATGAACGACTGCTTCATCTCGCGGCCGAACTCCGAAATCTGGAGCTGGCCGCCGTTGATATCCTCGCCGGCCGAGGCGCCGCGATCGACCGCACCGAAGCTCTCCTCGAGCTCGGCGTCGTCATCCTCGTCCTCTTCATCCTCGGCGTCGGGGTTATAGGAATCCGGATCGCCGTCCTCGCCCTGCTCAGCGCGGGCGAGCAGGCGCTTCAGATCATCGGGCATGCCGGCGTCGCCGGCCTCGTCCATACCCTCGTTGTTGTTGATATCGTCTGCCACGTTACCTCCTCATGGTTTGCGTGGTCCATTAGTTCCCTACCACGGAGACGGCTTTTCCAGGTGCCGCAGATTCGCCCGAAAGAGGAGGGAAGCGTACTTGGGTACGCGACCGACGATTGAGGGCGAAGGTGCGGTGGCTGGGAAAGCCGCGGGGATTAGGCGTCTAAGAAGCGCGCATCATGTGCGTGCTTCTCGATGTACTCGCGGCGATAGCCGACCTCGGAGCCCATGAGCTCGCGCACGGCGCGGTCCGCCACCACGGCGTCCTCGATCGACACGCGCTGCAGGATACGGGTCTTGGGGTCCATCGTCGTCGAGGCAAGCTGCTTGGGGTCCATCTCGCCCAGGCCCTTGTAGCGCTGAACGGTATAGCCCTTGCGCTTCTTGGTGATCTTGCCGTCCTTGGCCTTGCCGTCCTCGTCGTTGTCGTCGGGGTTCAGGCCCAGGCCCTGAATGGTATCTCGCAGAATCTCGTCTTCGGGCTGGCGGCCGTTGGGATACACGTAATGGATCTTGTTGCGTACCTTAATGCCAAAGATGGGCGGGCAGGCAACATAGACATAGCCGGCATCGATCAGCGGGCGCATGTACTTGTAGAAGAACGTCAGCAGCAGGATGCGGATATGCGCACCGTCAACGTCTGCATCGGTCATGATGATGATTTTGTGGTAGCGCGCCTTGCTGATATCGAAGTCGCCACCGTCGCCGGCGCTCGTCGTGACGCCGCAGCCGATCGCGGTGATGAGCGACTGGATGGTGTCGCTCGAGAACGCGCGGTGGTCACCTACGCGCTCGACGTTCAGAATCTTGCCGCGCAGGGGCAGGATCGCCTGGATGTCTCGGCGGCGGGCGGCGCCGCGCCGGCACGCCCCGCCGGCGCTGACGC
>UQNG01000096.1:0-5641 GCA_900542335.1 uncultured Collinsella sp. | reverse complement strand
GATCCTGCAGAAGGGGCTCGACGGCGGCTACTACAAGCGCCGTGAGGGCGTGGGCGACTGCACCGTCACCATTCCGCCTCCCAACGTGACCGGCAAGCTCCACATGGGTCACGCCACCGACGACTCCATCCAGGACGCCATCATCCGCATGGCCCGCATGCGCGGCAAGTCCACGCGCTGGGTGCTCGGCACCGATCACGCCGGTATTGCCACGCAGACCAAGGTCGACAAGAAGCTCAAGAGCGAGGGCATCAGCCGTCTGGAGATCGGCCGCGATAAGTTTGTCGACGCCTGCTGGGATTGGACCCACGAGTACGGCGGCATCATCGTCGAGCAGATCAAGCGTATGGGCTGCTCCGTCGACTTTGACAACGAGCGCTTCACCATGGACGAGGACTACGCCCAGGCCGTGCGCAAGGTCTTCTGCGACTGGTACCATGACGGTCTGATCTATCGCGGCAAGCGAATCGTTAACTGGTGCCCCAACTGCACTACCGCCATCTCGGACGACGAGGCCGAGTACAAGGACGAGAAGGGCCACCTGTGGCACCTGCGCTACCCGCTGACCGAGCCGGTCAACGGCCAGGACTACATCGTCGTCGCCACCACGCGCCCCGAGACCATGCTCGGCGACACGGGCGTCGCCGTCTCCCCGAAGGACCCCGAGAAGGCCGCCTTTGTGGGTAAGACCGTCAAGCTCCCCATCGTGGACCGCGAGATCCCTATCTTTGAGGATTGGCACGTCGACGCCAACTTTGGCTCCGGCTTTGTCAAGGTCACCCCGGCCCACGACCCCAACGATTACGCCATGGGCCAGGCCCACGACCTGCCGCAGATCAACATCTTCGACGAGCACGCGGTGGTCGTCGAGGGCTACGGTGAGTTCACCGGCATGAACCGCGACGAGTGCCGCGAGGCCGTCATCAAGTGGTTCGAGGAGCACGACCTGCTCGATCACGTCGAGGACCTCGATCACTCCGTCATGCACTGCTACCGTTGCGACTCCGCGCTGGAGCCGTGGCTGTCCGAGCAGTGGTTCGTCGCCGTCGACAAGCTCAAGGGGCCGGCGCTCGACGCCGTCAAATCCGGCAAGGTCACCTTCCACCCCGCGCGCTGGACGCAGACCTACACCACCTGGATGGAGAACCTTAAGGACTGGTGCATCTCGCGCCAGCTGTGGTGGGGCCACCGCATCCCCGTGTTCTACTGCGAGGACTGCGGCTGGGAGGACGCCCTTACCGAGGACACCGACGTGTGCCCCAAGTGCGGCGGCCACCACGTGCATCAGGACGAGAACGTGCTGGACACCTGGTTCAGCTCGCAGCTGTGGACCTTCGCCACGCAGGGTTGGCCGCAAAAGCCCGAGCTGCTCGAGGGTCATCACCCCACGACGGCGCTCGTCACTGCGCGCGACATCATCGCGCTGTGGGTCGCCCGCATGGTCATGAGCTCGCTGTACTTCCTGGACGAGGTGCCGTTTAAGGACGTCGTCATCTACCCGACGATTCTGGCCAAGGACGGCAGCCGCATGTCCAAGTCCAAGGGCAACGGCGTTGACCCCATGGACCTCATCGGTATGTACGGCGCCGACGCCATGCGCTTCAACCTGCTCACGCTGTGCACTAACAACCAGGACGTTAAGTTCGACGCGAACATCGACAAGAAGACCAAGAAGCTTATCGACAGCCCGCGCACCGACCAGGCCAAGTCGTTTGTGACCAAGATCTGGAACGCTAGCCGCTTCCTGCTCATGAACATGGAGGGCTACACGCCCGGCGAGCCTGTCGTTGAGACGCCGGCCGACGCCTGGATGTTTAGCCGCCTGGCCAAGGCCGTGAAGATGGTCACCGAGGGCATTGAGAATTACACCTTTGGCGACATGGCCCGCGGCGTGCAGCAGTTCTTCTGGAACGAGGTCTGCGACTGGTACGTCGAGGTCACCAAAGCCCACCTGAAGGGCGAGGGCCGTCTGCAGGCGCAGCGCAACCTGATCTTTGTGCTCGACACCTCCATTCGCCTGATGCACCCGCTTATGCCGTTTGTCACCGAGGAGATCTGGGACAACATGCCGGCGAGCGTGCTCGACCTGGACGCCGAGGGCAACGTGGACCGCGCCGAGGCACTTATGATTGCCAAGTGGCCCGAGCCCGCCGACTACGCCAAGTATGTTGACGAGGACGCCGAGCGTGCGTTTGAGCTGTGCCGCGCCGTCGTGTCTGCCGCCCGTGCCACGCGTTCGCGCTACCGCTTGAGCCCCAAGGCCGAGCTCGACGTGGTCGTGCGCGCCGGTGCCGAGGATATCGAGAAGCTTGAGAGCCTGCGTTCGACCATCGAGCCGCTGGCAAACACTGCCTCACTGGTCATGGGTACCGATGTCGAGAAGCCGGCTGCGAGCATCGCTGTGGTCGACAGCGGCGTCGAGGTCTTTGTGGTGCTCGAGGGCAAGGTTGACCTTTCGGCCGAGAAGGCGCGCCTGGAGAAGGAGATTGCCGCGGCCCAGAAGGAGCTCGCCGGCTGCGAGAAGACGCTCGCCAACGAGGGCTTTGTGGCTAAGGCCGCGCCTGCGGTGGTCCAGAAGAAGAGGGACCGTGCAGCTGAGCTCAAGGAGATCCTGGCGGCGCTGACCGCTCAGGTTGCTGACTTCTCGTAGGCGTTACTGAGGGGCGCGTCCCGATGCTTTGCTCTCCGCTGCGGACAGTCCTGCGCAAGACGGACAGCACATTAAGTGCTGTCCTTTGCGTGCGGAACTTGCGGCGAGCAAAGCATCGGGCCGCTCCTAGTTCGTTTACGATGTTGTCTGTATCTGCCTGTTAGGGCCACTGGGTTGTGGCCTTGATCTTGCTGCAAAGCGGTGTTTGGCTGATATTTTGAATGGGAGGGGCTCGTTGTTTATTACGGGCCTCTTTTTATGTTGAGGGGACTTTGGCTATGGCAAAGCGTTCTGGGTTGTATTCGGTGCCGTTTGAGGTTCCGGAGCTTTCTTTTGATGAGGCTGTTGCACTTGCGGCCGATACGGGCAAGATTGCGCGTTATTCCACGCCGTTGCTCGAGACTGTCATCGAGATGCTCGATGAGCTTGGTCGTCCTGATGAGTTCTACGATTGCGTCCAGATAGCCGGTACCAATGGAAAGACCTCGACGACGCGATTCTCGGCTGCCATTCTTCGTGGTGAGGGCCTTAAGACGGCACTCTTTACGTCGCCTCATCTGGTGCGCTATCCCGAGCGTATGGAGATTGACGGAAAGGTCGTCTCAGACGAGGTCTTTGCCCATGGTGTCTCTGCGGCGTACGAGGCGGGTCGTCGTCTCAACGCACGTCGTGAGGCGGCGGGCGAGGAGCTCCGATCTATTACGCCCTTCGATCTTTTGTCCGTGGCCGGTTTGACTATGTTTGCCGAGGCTTGCGTGGACGTGGCCGTGCTTGAGGTTGGCATGGGCGGACGCTGGGATGCCACAAGTGCGACCGATCCCGTGGCCGTCGCCATTACGGGCATTGGACTCGACCATACGAAGGTCCTTGGCGACACGCTCGAGGCCATTGCAGGGGAGAAGGCTGCTGTCATCAAGCCTGGACGTCTGGTTGTGCTGGGCGAGGGCACGCATGAGCCGAGCGTTCAGCGCGTGATGGATGCCCGTTGCCGTGAGTGCGGCGTGGTGCCGCTTGTGGTAAGCCATACGACGACCAAACTTCCGGCACACGTGGGCGATACGGTGGAGTTTAGCTGCACCACGCCGCGCGCGATCTATACGTCGAGTATGGTCAAGCCGGCGTATCAGCCGCAGAATGCCGCGTGCGCGATTATGCTGTGCGAGGGCTATTTGGGTCGCGAGCTCGTCCACGATGCACTCGACGCTTCGCTTATGGGCTGCCCCACGCCGGGTCGCTTTGATGTGCTGGGAACCGATCCACTCAAGCTAATCGATGCCTGCCATAACCCCCAGAGCTGCGAGAACTTTGTGAGCGCACTGGACGAGATCGATCCGTGCGTGGAGAATCGCCCCACGCTGCTGTGCGCCGCATTGGCTGACAAGGACGTGGCGGGCATCGTCGACGTGCTGGTTCCGGCCTTCCCGCGCGTGGTCGTGACCCAGACCGATTCCGATCGCGCCCTGCCGGCAGATGAGCTTGCTGCCCTGGTGGACGCCGACAAGCTTGCGGGCGTGTACCCCAGCGTGTCCGAGGCCCTCGCAGCTTTCAAGGCCGCGAGCGAGCCCTTCGTAGCAGCCG
This sequence comes from uncultured Collinsella sp., assembly GCA_900542335.1. GTDB lineage: Bacteria > Actinomycetota > Coriobacteriia > Coriobacteriales > Coriobacteriaceae > Collinsella. Next base: position 1,413 of record UQNG01000096.1, on the reverse strand, counting down.
GCACCATCACCCTAGCCGGCGAAGTAGCGGGGCTGCTCCGTTAACCCATCCCCTCATCAGTTGCGGTGAAATAGTTCCTGTTTTTGGGCTCTAGCAGCCCATCCAGGAACTATTCCACCGCAACTTAGTTTGGGGGCTTGGGGACCAGGCTAGTCTAGGCGGACTGGGTCGTGGGGGTAGGCGTTGAGAATCTCGACGCCGGACTCGGTGACCAGGGCAAGGTCCTCGATGCGGACGCCGGTGCGGCCGGGGAGGTAGATACCCGGCTCGATGGAGAACGTCATGCCAGGCTCTACGACCTGTTCGTTGACGAGCGAAACGTCGCCCGGCTCGTGGTCCTGCAGGCCAATCGAGTGGCCCAGGCGATGTGTAAAGTACTGCCCATAGCCCGCCTCCTCAATTACGTCGCGCGCGGCGCGGTCCAGGTCGCACATGCGCACGCCCGGTGCGATGAGCGCCTCGGCGGCCTCGTTGGCGCGGCGCACGATGTCGTAGATGCGTGCGGTCTCCTCGTCCGGCTCGCCCCAAAAGAACGTGCGCGTCATGTCCGAGCAGTAGTTGCGGTGGCGTCCGCCAATGTCGAACAGCACCACGTCGCCGTGCTTGAGTACCGTATCGTTGGGCTCGTGGTGCGGGTCGCCGGCGTTGGCGCCAAAGCTCACGATGGGCGGAAAGCTAAAGCCCTCGCAGTCGTGCTTGCGGTACAGGTCGAGCATCTGGTCGGCAATTTCGCTCTCCGTTACGCCCTCGTGGACGAGCTTGATGGCGTCGGCCATCACGTCGTCGTTAGCGGCCGAGGACGCGCGCATCAGCTCCTGCTCGGCTTCGCCCTTGTGGGTGCGTGCGGCGGTGACGGCAAAGTCGCCCAGGAAAAACTCGCTGGCGGCGTGGCGCTCCATGAGCGGCATCAAAAAGCCGGAGCGCATAACGGTATCGATGCCGAGCGGTTTGGTCGGATCGACCTCGCGAACGATGGCGTCGGCCACGACATCGGTGTCGGTGTGATAGGCGACGCGGGCATTGTCATACTCGGGCAGCTGATGCAGCGCGTTGACCAAGATCACGGGCTCGCAATTGCGTGCGAGCAGCACGCCGCAAAAACGCTCGAACATATCGGTATAAAAGCCGGTCAGGTAATAAATCGACCACGGGTCGTTTACGAGCAGCTGCGCGCCGGGGTGCTGAGGCTCGAGGGCATCGAGCACGCGCGTCACACGCTGGTCATCGACATGTGCCATGAAACATCCTTTCGCTAGGTTGCCACCCTGGTATCCCAATGCCAGGGTAGTCAATTTGGGACGAGGCTATTTTAGCTGCGTCAAACATGCGGGATGATTTTTCTGGGACGGGGATTAAAAAAGGCTCTGTTAGACCAGGATTGACATACATGTGTCCTCACGGTGCCATATCGTT
>UQNG01000095.1:0-5826 GCA_900542335.1 uncultured Collinsella sp. | reverse complement strand
CCGCCGTACCGGATCATGGATGCCTGCGGGCGCGCACTGGCGCTGCTCGAGGACATGGCCGACAAGGGTTCGCGCCAGTTGCTGTCCGACGTGGCATGCGGCGCCGTGTTCTGCCGCGCCGCCATGCAAGGCGCGAGCCTGACGCTCTTTGCCAACACCACATCTATGAAAGACCGGGCGCGCGCCGAGGAGCTTGAGGCGGCGTGCGATGAGCTGCTAGATACGTGGCTGCCGCGCGCCGATGCGCTGGCGCGCCGCGCCGCCGACGCCGCCAGGAAGAGGGGGTAGCCATGGCAGAGCTGCTCAAAGGGGCTCCCGTTGCCCGTGCCTTGACCGAGGAGCTTGCTGCTCGCTGCGCCGCCCTGCGCGAACAGGGCATCGTGCCGACGCTGGCCATCGTTCGTGTGGGCGAGCGCGAGGACGATCTATCCTACGAGCGCGGCGCCCTCAAGCGCTGCGAGAAGGTTGGCATCGAGGCTCGCCGCGTTTTGCTTCCCGCCGATGTTTCGCAGGACGAGCTGTTGGCGGCTATTAAGGACATCAATGCCGACCCCGCTGTTCATGGCTGCCTGATGTTTCGCCCGTTGCCCGCTGGGCTTGACGAGGATGCAGTTGCCGCGGCACTCGATCCCGCCAAGGACGTCGACTCCATGACGCCGGCCTCGCTGCTCACCACGCTTTCGGGGCGAGGCGAGGGCTTTGCTCCTTGCACGGCTGAGGCCGTGTTGGCGTTGCTGGACCATTACGGCGTTGAGTTGGATGGGGCCAAGGTCGCGGTCGTCGGTCGGTCGCTCGTGATTGGCCGTCCCGTTGCCGCCATGCTTACGGCTCGCAATGCCACGGTGACGATGTGCCATACGCATACGCGCGACTTGGCTGCCGAGTGCCGTGCGGCTGATATTGTGGTTGCGGCCGTTGGACGCGCACGCACGATTGGCGCGGATGCGGTTCGCGAGGGCCAGACGATCATCGATGTGGGCATTAACTGGGACGAGGCCGCTGGCAAGCTGGTCGGCGATGTCGATTTTGATGCTGCGCAACCGATCGTTGGCGCAATTACTCCCGTGCCGGGCGGCGTGGGGGCTGTAACGACGGCGATTCTCGCCAAGCACGTGATCGAGTCGGCGGAGCGCGCATCGAAATAGTCGTTTTTGCCCACAGGGGCTGCCGGGGCGGCGGTTTCGCCCTTTTTACGCCGAAGCGATACACTGTTGCCGTTTGATTTCTTCGCTCAAGGAGGATGCGCATGCCGTGCACAACGATTTTGGTTGGTAAGAACGCGACCTATGACGGGTCGACCCTGGTCGCCCGCAACGAGGACTCGTCCAACGGGGTGTTTGAGCCCAAGCGCATGCGCGTAGTGCATCCCGACGAGCAGCCGCGTGTCTACACGAGTGTCCTGAGCCACCTGACCGTTGAGCTGCCCGACAATCCCATGCGTTACACAAGCGTCCCCGACGTTGTCCCGGGTCATGGCATTTGGGCCGAGGCCGGCTTCAACGAGCTCAATGTTGGCATGTCCGCAACCGAGACGCTCACCACCAACGAGCGCGTCCGCGGCGCCGATCCGCTTGTCGACTACGTGCCCGCCAAGGGCAACGAGGGCGAGGACGGCTATGTTCCGGCACAGCCCGGCGGTCTGGGTGAGGAGGACATGGTGACCCTGGTGCTGCCGTACGCCAAGTCTGCCCGCGACGGCGTGCGTATCCTGGGCGACCTGCTCGAGCGCTATGGCACCTACGAGAACAATGGCATTGCCTTTAGTGACGTTGACGAGATCTGGTGGCTCGAGACCATCGGCGGCCACCACTGGATCGCCAAGCGCGTGCCCGACGACGCCTATGTGACCATGCCCAATCAGCTGGGTATCGACAGCTTTGACCTGGACGATGCCGAGGGCGCCCAGGTCGACCACATGTGTTCCGCCGACCTGCGCACCTGGATGGCCGATTGGCATCTGGACCTGACGCTGGGCGTCGAGGGCGACGGTCCGGCGACGGTCTTTAATCCGCGCGAGGCCTTTGGCTCGCACAGTGACAGTGACCACGTCTACAACACGCCGCGCGCCTGGTACATGCAACGCTGCCTCAACCCCAGCGATGTGTGGGACGGTCCCGAGGCCGACTACACGCCCGAGAGCGACGACATCCCCTGGAGCCGCGTGCCCGAGCGCAAGGTGACCATCGAGGACATCAAGTACGTGCTTTCGAGCCACTACCAGGGCACGGAGTACGACTGCTACGGCAGCAAGGGCACGCCCGCCACGCGCGGCGTCTATCGTCCCATCGGCATCAACCGCAACAGCCAGCTCGCCGTGCTGCAGCTGCGCCCCTATGCGCAACCGGCGTATCGCGCCGTGCAGTGGATGGCGTTTGGCTCTAACTCGTTTAACGCGCTCGTGCCGCTGTACGCCAATGTCGAGATCATGCCCGAGTACTATGCCGGCACGCAGGCTCGCGTGACGTCCGAGAATTTCTATTGGGCAAATCGCCTGATTGGTGCCTTGGCCGATGTTCGCTTCCATGAGTGCGGTCGCGCAGTTGAGGATTATCAGGAGAAGGTCGGTGGCATGGGCCACAAGCAGATTCACGACGTTGACGCTGTCGCAGCCGCACTGCCCGAGGCCGAGGTGCCTGCCGAGCTCGCCCGCGCCAACGAGGCCTTTGCCGAGCTCGTGCGCGTGGAGACCGACGCCCTGTTGGGCAAGGTGCTCTACACCACGAGCTGCGCCATGAAGAACTCCTTCGCGATGAACGACAACGTAAGGTAACGACAACCTTGCAACGAGCGAGCGGGACAAACGCCGTCAAAGGCTTTGCCCCGCTCGATTTCTATCTTGGCGATAAAACGATTTTGTGTCGTTCGCCCAATCTTGGGTACAAGAACGCCAATGCAGTTGTTCATGATTGGAGCCAACCATGGTTATGAAATTCGATCAGCTTGTTAACGGTGCCATCAACGTGGGCTTCGGCGCCGCCGCCGTTGCCGTCGAGGGCGGCAAGAAGGTCCTCGACGACCTCAATACCAAAGGCGAGCAGGTTCGCAAGGACGCCGGCACTCCCGATATCGCCCGCAGCGTGTCCGACATGTTCGAGCAGGCCGGCGGCACCATCTCCGACCTGACCGAGCGCCTGGGCATGCAGGGTGAGACTGCGGCGCAGCGCGTGCTCGACGAGCTCATCCTGGCCCGCGTCCGCGTTATGACCGCCCCCGAGCGCACGGCCTTTTTGGCCCATGTGCGCGACATCGTCGATTCGGTCGAGGACAACGTGACCTCGGTGCCCGTCGAGTCCGTTGAGCCCGACGATGCAGAGGACACCGAAGAGGCCGAGTAGCAGCGCAGATGGCAGATTCCACCACCGATTACAACAATCTAGATCCCTTGGGTGACGAGACGGCGGTTGTCGATGAGGTTGAGGCCGCCGTCTCTGGCGCTCGCAAGAAGCCGCGCGCTGTCGATATGGTCCCCGAGGAGCCCGACGCGATGGCGCCGGACGAGGAATACCAGCTCACGCCGGCGGGCCGTCGCGAACGCATCGGGCAAATCGTTCGCCTGGTCAAAAAGTACCGCGTATGGGATAACCTCACGCCGGTGCGCCTGCGTCGTCTGCTCGAAGAGCTCGGTCCCATGTTCGTCAAAATGGGGCAGATTCTGGCCAACCGCTCCGAGATTTTGCCGCAGCGGTTTTGCGACGAGCTGCGTCGCCTGCGCTCCGACGTAGAGCCGGTGCCGTATGAGGTAGTGCTCCGCTGTCTGGAAGAGGAGTACGGCCAGCGCTTGGGGCAGATGTTCGACGCGATTGACCCCAACCCGCTCGGTAGCGCGTCGCTCGCGCAGGTGCACCGCGCCCGTCTGGTGACCGGCGAGGACGTGGCCGTTAAGGTACAGCGCCCCGGCGCGCAGCAGGTTATGGCGCAGGACATCGACATCATCCGTTCGGTGGTGCGCATCGTCTCCAAGTTCGTCAACACCGATCAATTTGTGGACCTGCACGGGGTGGTCGAAGAGCTGTGGACCTCGTTTCGCGAGGAGACCAACTTTTTGGCCGAGGCCAAAAACCTCAACGATTTCTATGACTTCCACAAAAGCGTGCATGGCGTGTCGTGCCCCAAGTCCTACCTAGATCTTTGCACCGAGCACGTGGTGGTCATGGACTACATCGACGGCATCTCCATTGCCGATCCCGAGCGCCTGGTGGCCGAGGGCTATGACTTAGAGAAGATTGGCGCCGCGATCGTCGAAGACTATTCGACGCAGGTGCTCGACGACGGCTTTTTCCATGCCGACCCGCATGCGGGAAACATCATCCTCAAGGACGGCATCGTCTACTTTATTGACCTGGGCATGGTCGGGCGCATGTCGAGCCACGACCGCGGCATCGTCAAGGACATGATTTTCGCCGTGGCCGAAGGCGACGTGCCCAAGCTCAAGGATTCGCTCATGCGCTTTGCCGTGACGCGCGGCGACTCGGCCGAGCTCGACCATTCGGCGTTTTTGTCCGACCTGGACTTTATCGTCGCCGACTTTGCGGGTCTTGACCTTAAGGATCTTGATATCGGCGAGTTTTTGACCTCGCTGCTGAACTTGGCGCGCAAAAACGATGTTGAGCTGCCGAGTGTGGTGACGATGTTCGCCCGCGGCATGGTGACGCTCGAGGGCCTGCTGACCGAGTACATGCCCAACGTCAACATGATCCAGATTATCCAGACGCACATCAAAAACGAGAAAAGCACCTATGCGCGCGTCCGCGAAATGGGGCGCGATCTTGCCGCGAGCAGCTATCGAGCGGCAAAAGGCTCGCTCGAGGCGGCCGAGTATCTGGGCTTGGCATCGCGCATGCTCACGCGCGGTCAGCTTAAGGTAAACACGCAGATCATGAGCAGCGATAAGGCACTGAGGCAGCTGGGTGGAATTATCGACCGCATGTCGATGGCAATTGTGATCGCCGGTCTGTTTATCGGTTCGTCGGTGGTGTACTACGCACGCATCGAGCCGGTTGTGTTTGGTATCCCGGTCATTGGCTTTATGGGCTACGTGAGCGCGCTGGTGCTGGCGCTGATGCTGGGCCGCGAGATCTGGCGCAACAGCCACGGCGGCAAGCGGTAATGACCCCTGGGGGACGGAGGAAAACGGATCATTTTGCTCAGCGATCCATCCACGCCCTAATCTATCGCAAACCATAGCTTTTACCTTGGGCTTCGCCTGTGTGCGGGGCCCTTTTGCGTGCTACCATACTGACAGTAATAATCGATGGCCTAGATGGTGGTGCGGAGACGCACGAACGCGCGGTTTTCCTGCGCGTTTGGGAGAATCGGGGTGCAAGTCCCCGGCTGTACCAGTAACCGTAATTCCTCTTGGCCCGGGATGTTCGCATCGCAGATCGGACGGCGCGCCCGGGTCGGTAAGGTTAAGTCGGATCGCCTCCCATCTTGTACGTGACCGCGGCGTATGCCGCCGGTACGCGTTGGGCTCTGGAGGGAAGGAGGACCCCGATGGGGGAACTCGAGCGCAACATGCGCGATGACGTGGGGCAGCCGCATGGTAACGCCTCAAGTACAGACAATGGGGGACAAATGGATATGTTTGAGGACGAGCGCAAGCGCGCCTCGTTGCGTCGCCATGGGGCGATCGCGCGCGGCGTAGCCAAGCGCGGCCTGGTGGCATTCCTGGCCTTCGCGATGGCATTCAGCACCACGCCGGCCCAGCTTTGGGCCGATGGCGCCGAGGGCATTGCCGAGGCCGTGGCTCAGGCCACAACGCCGAGCGAGGGCGCGCAGGCCACGGACGGTGCTGCAGATACTAACGCGGCCGGTCGCGCTGACACC
>UQNG01000094.1:0-5878 GCA_900542335.1 uncultured Collinsella sp. | reverse complement strand
CCGGCGACCGTCAGGCGGCGTTCTACACCTACCGCGACCCGGCAATCGACCCCTCGATTGAGCGTGTGGCGCGCGCAGGCGAATGGCTCGGCAGCTTTGAGCCCGACGAGGCCGCCTTTGAGGGCTTTATCGTGAGCTGTGTGAGCGGCATGGACGCGCCGGTAAAGCCGTACGCGCTCACCAAGCGCCGCAACACGACCTACCTGGCCGGGCTCGATCCGCATGCACGCGAGGAGCGCCGCGCCCAGATGCTCGCCGCCACGCCCGGTGAGCTTCGCTCGCTCGGCGCCGACGTGACGCGCATCGCAGCCGAGTCGCCAACCTGTGTCTTTGGCGGCCGAGACGTCATCGCCAAGAGCAACGCCGGCTTTAACGTCGTCGACCTGATGGGTTAACGCACAGCAAAGGTAGATTTTTGGGACATGCCTGAAAATCTACCTTTTCTTTTGTCTCAGCTTGGACGGGGCAGCTCAGCCCGTCCCACTAGTTTGTCTAAATCTGTAACATCTAGGCGGCAATATCGGCTCCAGGTGTTACAAATCGAGACGTTTCCGGATGACGCCGGCCCTTTGTCTCAATCTGTAACAGCTAGGCCCATTTTTGCCGAGTTACTGTTACAGATCGAGACAAACCGCCGCAGACACCCGCCCCACCAGCAAAACCCCCACGAAGGGGCAGGTGCCTTTGCGGTGGTTCGAACACTTGTTCTATACGTACACATGTTCTATAGTAGGGGTGCTTGCATCGGACTTAAATTGCAACTAGGATATAGTTGCAAAATGTGAGGTGGGATGACTCGGACCGATAAACTCATCGCCCAACTGCTTAGCTGCCCTTCGACGTATCGGTATACCGATTTTTTAAAAGTCATGGCTTCATATGGCTTTGAAATGGACAACAAAGGCAAGACATCCGGATCGCGCATTCGCTTCTACAGGCCATCAGATGGCAGGATGTTCGTAATGCACGCGCCACATCCATCTGACGAATTGACGGCGGGGACCATTCGAAACATCGTTCGATTTCTGCAAGATGTCGGAGGTAGTCATGAGTAACGTTTTGGCATACAAGGGTTATTTCGCCCCAGTCGAGTTCGATGCCGAACAGCATGTGCTAACAGGTATGGTCACCGGCATTAGGGACGCAATCGTATTTGAAGGCTCCACAGCTGAAGAGGTGGAGCAATGCTTCCACGACGCCGTCGACGATTACCTTGAGTTTTGCGCCGAGAAAGGCAAGGAACCCGAGCGGGCTTTTAAGGGCTCGTTCAACGTAAGAACGGGCTCTGAGCTCCACAAGCAAGCGGCGCTGGCAGCGGCAAAGAAGGGTGAGTCACTCAATAAGTTTGTGACTGAAGCAATCGCTGCGGCGTTATAGCATTAACGCATAGGCCCAAACAACCACAAAGGGCGCAGTTCACAGGCATATTTGCGGTGGCTTTACTGCCCATATCGCGTTTGCCCAGATAAAACCTGCCAAAATAAACCTGTCCCTTTTTGGCAGGTTTGCTAGAGGAGGCTGGGATGGACAAGGCTGAGTTGCGACGGGCGATGATTGCTCGGCGCGATGCTCTTGATTTGGATGTGCGGGCGGCAAAGTCCGCCGCTATCTGTGCGCGGCTTGTTGAGCTGTTGGATCGCTCGGATGCCGCGGCGCCGCGCATCGTTGCCGTCTATGCCGCGATGGGTTCCGAAGTCGATCCTGCCGCGTTTGCCGCAGCGGCCGCCAAACGCGGCTGGCGCGTGGCCTATCCGTGCATGTTCTCGGCAACAGACGCCGCAGCTTGTGGCCAGCGCATGTGCATGCGGGCAGTTGCCGCCGGCGATGCGTCCTCGGCTCCGTTTATCGCCCACCCCACGCGGACCTTCGCGGCCATGGACATCGACAGCGACCGCTTCCCTATCGTGCCTGCCGAGGCCCTCGACATGGCCATCGTGCCACTCGTAGCCTTCGACCGCGCCGGCGCGCGCCTGGGCTACGGCGGCGGCTGCTATGATCGCTACCTGCCCACGCTCTCGCCCGCATGTCAAATCATCGGCATCGCCTTTGACGAGCAGCGTGTCGACCACGTTCCCACCGACGCCCACGACCTGCCGCTGCCCCACATCATCAGCGCCTGATCGCCGCTGTATCGCACCCGCAAGATGAGCGTGGAAAATCTCCCACTTTGAGCCCCCTTACGAGCCAAAAGTGGGAGATTATCCACGCTCATTCAACAAGCGTCCGAAAATCCACGCTCGTGTGTCCGAAAATCCACGCTCAACCAATACGCGTCCAGATTTCCACGCTCATGTGTCCGGATTTCCACGCTCGTGCGGCTCAACGTCCTGCAACCGCCTCAACACGCACGCGGCACGCCGGCGACCCTGAGTTTGCGATCGAGCTTTGACGGGTCCCTCAAATCATCCCAGCACAAGCGCACGATCTTGCAGTTATCAAGCAGCGAAAGCCTCGACTCGCGCTGACGCTCATCAAATTGCGCCTTTGCGAGCTTGCCCTCCTCCGCCGCCTTCTCACTTTTAACGAATCCGTCGAATTCACCGATAATCAGCTGGTCGCCCACACGCCACAAGTAGTCAACGCGATACGGCCGTCCCGGCTCAACTGGGTCGAACAGCTCAACTTGCAGCTCCGGCGTCTGCCAGCCGCGCTCGATTATCAGGGCGCGCACCTTGGACTCGCCGCCGCTTTCTGACAGGCCATCGGCATACCGCGCAACACTTCGCGCCGTCACAACACCGCGACGATTTAAGCCAAGCTTGTTGATTGCCTCAACGAGATGCTCCTTCGACAACAGCTGCTCATGAAGCGCCGAGTCCGCAATGATCAGTCCCTCGACAAACGACGCATCGACCAGGCAATCCGTAATCGTTTGATCGATATCGGTCACGGCAATATCCATCTGGATTGCCCGTGTTTGACGAGCATAACGATGGCGAATCACCTGAGAGCCGGGCGTCGTCGATTGCGCCGGCGCCGCGGCGATATGGATGTGCGTCAAATTGGCATGCGAAACCGAAAGACCATAGATAACAGCCGCCGTATAGGAGCAAAACGTCCAGTCGGGATGCTTTTGCGCAAGGGCCCGCACCCGATGCAGATAACGCTGCCGAAACTTGAGCTCGGACCAATAATCCGGACGCGCATACAGCCCCGGCATGACCGCCTCTAGACTTCCCGCCGCCACCCGCCGCTCAATCTGCTTTGCCTCCGCCGTCGTGCGTGCGTACACGCAGCTCATCTGCTGTTCGCATGCTTTAATGTGACTTGTAAGCCTTTGATTCGCCGTCATGTTTCCCATGTCGCCTCCCAACTCTTGGAACGGCGCAAACGTACCAGACGGTTTCATGCGAAGTCTGACCAAATGCTGTCCAGGCGCTGACCAAATGCTTGACGGTTTTGGACGTTTTAGGCTGATGACTTATATCTGCAGGTAGGGTGGTTGTCGAGAGGTCCCCGTCTCCATAATTTGGCGCCTTGGTCCATCGGATTATCAGAAAGAAAAACCCGTCGAGATTCAAGACCACGCCAAATGCGACTTTGCCTCTGCACGCACCGTCTCTTAGCCGAGCCATCGGCATCTACATATAAAAAATGAGCGTGGATAATCTCCCGTTTTGAGCCTAGTTTCAAGCCAAAAGTGGGAGATTATCCACGCTCGATTTGTAAACGTCCGAAAATCCACGCTCGCGTGTCCGATAATCCACGCTCGTCATGCCGTGAGCACAGCCACAGTCGCAGCCACGGCCGCAGCCTAGTGCTCCTCGCCGGCGCGGGCCAGGTCGTAGGGCGTGGTCTGGTAGACGTAGTAGTTGAGCCAGTTGGTGTAGAACAGCTGAGCCTGACTGCGCCAGACGTTGCGCGGCTCGGCGGTGGGGTCGTCGTTCGGGAAGTAATGCGCCGGCACCTGAGGGTTAAGCCCGCGCTTCACGTCGCGCTCGTACTCCAAACGCAGCGTGTCGGTATCGTACTCGGGATGGCCAAAGACAAAGAAGCGGCAGCTGTCGGTCGACTTGACGATATACAGGCCCACCTCGTCGGACACGGCCACGACTTCAAGCTGCGGCTCGGCCTCCACGTCCTCGCGGCGCACATCGGTGTTGCGCGAGTGCACGGCATAGAAACGGTCGTCGAAGCCGCGGACCAGCGGGCTTTGCGGCTTCACCAGATAATGCTCGAACACGCCGCTCGCCTTTGCCGGCAGATCGTACTTCTGGATACCGTAATGATGGTAGAGCCCCGCCTGCGCGCCCCAACAAATATGCAGCGTAGAGTGCACATGCGTGGTGGACCAATCCATGATCTGGCAGAGCTCGGGCCAGTAGTCGACCTCCTCGAACGGCATCTGCTCCACCGGCGCGCCCGTGATGATCAGGCCGTCGTAGTGGATGTCGCGGATGTCGTCGAACGTGCGGTAGAACGTCTCCAGATGGCCGGCGCTCACGTGCGTGGCCTCGTGCGTCTTGGTGCGCAGCAGGTCCACCTCCACCTGCAGCGGCGTGTTGGAGAGCTTGCGCATGATCTGCGTCTCGGTGGCGATCTTGGTGGGCATGAGGTTGAGGATGAGCACGCGCAGCGGACGGATGTCCTGGTGCAGCGCGCGGTACTCGGTCATGACAAAGATGTTCTCGCTCTCGAGCTGCGCGGCGGCAGGGAGGGCGTCGGGAATGCGAATGGGCATGGATGCTCCTTACGAGTCAGTTGCAGCTATGGTACAACGACCGGCCCCATCCGCGCGAGCGCATCGCCCAGCGATGCCGTCAGCGGCCCAAATCACTCCAAAAGTAGAGATTAAGGCATGTCCCAAAAATCTGCGGCGCTTTAGTCTAGCAAAGTGGTGGCAGGACGCTACAATGGTTCGACGCGAAAAACTCGGCCGAAAGGATACATATATGTACCAGACGCGTAAGATCGGTGTGGTCGGCCAGGGCCACGTAGGAGCACATGTCGCCAACAGCCTGCTTATGCAGGGCATTGCCGATGAGCTGTACCTGTGCGATATCAACGAGGCCAAGGTGACGTCCGAGGTCCAGGACCTGCGCGACTCCCTTTCGTTTGTCCCGTACAACACCAAGATCGTCAATTGCTACGACCACTACGAGGAGCTGGCCTGCTGCGACGTCATCGTCAACGCCGCCGGCAAGGTCGCGCTGGCCGCCGGCAACCGTGACGGCGAGCTGTTCTTTACCACCGACGCCGCCCGCACCTTTGCCAAGCGCATCGTCGACGCCGGCTTTGACGGCATCTTCGTAAGCATCTCCAACCCCTGCGACGTCGTGTGCACCGAGTTGTGGCACCTGACCGGCTACGATCCCAAGAAGATCATCGGCTCGGGCTGCGGCCTGGACTCCGCCCGCCTGCGCACCGAGATCTCCAAGAAGGTCGGCGTGAGCCCCAAGTCCATCGACGCCTATATGATCGGCGAGCACGGCTTTAGCCAGCTTGCAGCCTTTAAGGCCGCGACCATCGCCGGTAAGAGCCTTAATGAACTTCAGGCCGAGAACCCCGACAAGTACGCCTTCGACCACATGGAGGTCGAGGAGCTTGCACGCAAGGGCGGCTATGTGACCTACCAGGGCAAGCAGTGCACCGAGTACGCCGTCGCCAACTCCGCCGCACGCGTCTGCGCCGCCGTGTTTCACAACGAGCACGCCGTGCTTTCCGCCTCCACGCTCATGACCGGCCAGTATGGCGAGGAGGGCATCTTCACCTCCCTGCAGTGCGTGATCGGCGCCGAGGGCGTCGAGGAGGTCTACACGCTCGACCTTTCCGAGTATGAGCTCGAGGGCTTCCACAAGAGCTGCCAGCACATTCGCGACAACATCGCCCAGCTCGACTGGTGGGACGCCGAGGCATACGACGCGAAGTAGGCCGCCGG
>UQNG01000093.1:0-5981 GCA_900542335.1 uncultured Collinsella sp. | reverse complement strand
GCCTGTTTGACTAGGACGACGGCAGCCAAACCGTCATGGTTTTACAATGCAGCGGGGCCCGGAGCGCAGCAACATCGCGCTCCGGGCCCCGCTCGTTGCAACGTAGTCGGAATAATAGGAATCCCCGTTTTTTCACTCCTGCAATCCCGCGGCACAAGACATGTTAAACCGTTAGCAAAACTTGCAAAAATTAGCAAAAGTTGCAAAAACTAGCAAAACCTGCAAAGGGGCCACCATGGATCGCAGCAAATGTCTCCGCCATGCCAGGCATGCTCGAAGATATTATCGAGCGAACCAAAGAAGCGGCAGATAGCCGCCTCTCATAGTCTCGCGCGTGCATAAGCGGCGTTCAGATTGAGCCAGTCGGCATCGATTGGACATATGCTCAGGAGACTCAGGGTAACTGGCGCACGGGCATGAATGGCGTCTTCAGGCAACTCGAGAAGCATGACGTCGGGCTTCTCTCGAAACGACCTATCGAGAGCTTTCCGATAAAGACATTGAGTTTTTGCTCGCGATGCTGCCCGATTCTGGCCCCAGCAGGGTCTCGGAGATAGCCAAACGCATGGGCGTCGCCAGCAACTACGCAAGCCAATACAAACGCCGCCTCCTAGAGGACGGCGTCATTGGAGAGCGCGGGCGTGGTCTCGTTGGCTTTGACATTCCCGCGTTCAGGGAATTCTTGAACGAGAAGGCGTTTTAGCACGCCGGAATTGTCCGCGGAAGCATCAACGCATGGCAATCAGCATTCCTCTTGGTAAGGATAGCAAGCATTTTCCACCAACACCGATTGCCATGCGCTCCTCTTGGCCTTAGGCGAGCTTGCGAGCGAGCTCTCGCACCTCTTCCAACTTGGGCGACGATGCCATGCTGTCGCGCTCGGTCATACCGCTGATGGTGACAATGCCCTGGTCCTTCCACTTGCAGTACGAGCAGGTTGACTTGTACATAGCAATCGCCGCATCGTAGACGCCCTCGCTGTGGCTATCGAGCAGAAGGGCCGTCTTGGTGAACGGGAAGCCCGTAGCACCGAAGGCGTACAGGCGGTCGATGGCGGCTTTCTCCTGCGCAGTGATATCAAACCAGTAGATAGGCGAAGCGAAGACAACCATATCGGCGCCTTTCAGCGCCTCGACCACACCGGCCATGTCGTCCTTCTGCACGCAGGCGCCCTCATGGGCAAAGCAGTACTGACACCCCAGGCAGCCGGCGATCTTCTTGCCGGCAACTCGGACGACCTCGACCGTATGGCCGACCTCGCGCGCGGTCTCGGCAAACGTCTCGACCATGGTGTCGGTATTGGCGCCCTTACGCGGGCTACCACTCAATACAACGATATTCATAGAAATCTCCCTCCTTCATGCCGCAGGCGCGCGGCATATTTTTTGTTTTAACCAAAACGTATGGAGTTATTCAATCGCCTCGTTTCAGCTACTCCCACTCTTTAGAAGAATCGTTGCTGGAGACTTGGCATTGAATCAAGGCACGCCTTATTTCAAATACTCCTCAAAGAACGCTTTCAGCTTTCCAAACGGAATGACGTCCATCTGATCGTAGAGGTCGGTGTGACTGGCACCGGGGATAATGAGCAATTCCTTGTTGTCTCCCGTCAGCTTGCTGTACGCGGTTTCGCTGAAATAGCGGGAGTGCGCCTTCTCGCCATGCACCAGCAGCACGGCGGAGCGGATCTCGCCGGCGTACTGCAAGATCGGCATATTCAAAAACGACAGCGAAGACGTCACATTCCACCCGCCATTGGAGCCCAGGCTGCGGGGATGGTAGCCTCGCGGAGTCTTGTAGTAGGCGTAATAGTCCGCCACAAACTGCGGCGCGTCATCGGGCAGCTGATCGACCACGCCGCCCGCCAGCGCGTAGCTGTCATTTTTATAGTCCTCGGTGCGCTGCGCGTTCAGCGCTTTCCGCTTTTCGAAGCGCGCCTGCTCGGAATCCTCGGCGTCAAAGTAGCCGTTTGCGGTCACGCGGGTCATATCGTACATGGTCATAGCCGCGGTAGCTTTGATACGGGTGTCGATGGCTGCGGCATTGATTGCCATGCCGCCCCAACCGCAGATGCCGATGATACCGATGCGCTCCGGGTCAACGCTATTCTGCACAGAGAGGAAATCCACCGCTGCGCAGAAATCCTCGGTGTTGATGTCCGGCGATGCCACATAGCGGGGCGCACCGCCGCTCTCGCCGGTATAGGACGGGTCGAAGGCAATCGCGAAAAAGCCCAGCTCCGCCATTTTCTGCGCATAAAGGCCGGACGTTTGCTCCTTCACCGCGCCAAACGGACCGCTGACGGCGATGGCAGGCAGCTTGCCCTCCACGTTCTTTGGCACGTAGACGTCGGCCGCCAGCGTGATGCCGTATCGGTTGTGAAAAGTCGCCTTGCTGTGCTCAACCTTGTCACTTTTGGGGAACACCTTGTCCCATTCCTGCGTCAGTTTCAACTGCTCCATGCCTAAGCCTCCTTGTCGGTCGCTTTAAGGTATTGCTCGTCGACCACGGGCTCCAACCACTCGTTGCAGGCCTCCTCGCCCGGAACCTCCACCGCGAGATGGGAGAACCAGCTGTCGGGCGCCGCACCGTGCCAGTGCTTTACGCCCGCGGGAATATTTACTACATCGCCAGGGCACAGTTCCTGTGCCGGTTTGCCCCATTCCTGGTAAAGCCCTCGGCCAGCCACGCAGACGAGGATCTGTCCGCCACCGCTTTTGGCGTGATGGATGTGCCAGTTGTTGCGGCAGCCGGGCTCGAACGTCACGTTGTAGACGCCGACCTGCTCGGTGGAAAGGGGCGCAAGGTAGCTTTGCCCAATAAAGTACTTCGCAAATGCGTCGTTGGGGGCACCGATGGGAAAGGCCATCTCGTTTTGGTGTCGGGCCTTTGCGTCGGCGCCGTCGTCCTCGTCCGCCCAGACCTCCTTCGCCATGCGAAAGGCCGCCCACGCCTTGGGCCATCCCGCATAAAACGCCGCGTGCGTAAGGATTTCCGCCATCTCAGCCTTGGTCACCCCGTTGCTCTTTGCGGACATCAGATGATATTTAAACGAAAAGTCCGTCAGTCCCTGCGCCATCAGGGCCACAACCGTCACCACGCTGCGGTCTCGAAGGGAAAGCCCGTCTTCTCGGCTCCACACCTCGCCGAACAGCACATCGTCGTTGAGCTGTGCGAATTTGGGGGCAAAGTCCCCCAGGGCATCTCTGCCCGCTGTCTGTTTAATTGCCACGATCGATTTCCTCCTATCGATGGTTCTGGACACGAATCTGCCTCCACGCGGTTAAGTAGCCCGCCTAGATTTCCATACCCATTCGTTGCGCCTGTTTCAGAACGGGATGCCCGGCGATATCGCCCACACCGTTCACGCCGCCGGCGAAAACCGTTTCGCCCATTACGGACCACCCCTTGCGCTACCGATTTGTATTGACGAGAATGAAGGTAATACCTAAACCTAACTTTAGGTCAAGGAGTAAATTCCAGATTTGTCCGGAGGGACCATGTACACAATCGGACAGGTGGCGGATATGTTCGGTCTGCCCGTTTCCACGCTGCGCTATTACGACAAGCAGGGATTGTTCCCGGAATTGGAACGGACGTCCGGCATTCGCCGATTCGGCGATACGGAACTCGAGGCGCTTCGGGTCATCGAATGCCTGAAGAAGGCTGGAATGGAGATTAAGGACATCCGACTGTTCATGGAATGGTGCGCGGAGGGCCCATCGACATATCCCAAGCGCAAGGCCATGTTCGAGGAGCGAAGGGCCCACATGGAGTCGGAGATCGCAAACATGAACCGTGCGCTGGATATGTTGAAGTTCAAATGCTGGTACTACGAGCAGGCGATCCAAGATGGCAACGAGGATAGGGTGAAGGCGCTGATTCCCGACAATTTGCCGGAAGAAATCAAAGATACCTACGATAACGCCCACGCTCGATAATGCCGACCGATCTCAAGGGAATTCGGTGAGGAGTCCTCTTCGGTTAGTGATGTACTTCTTTCCCTTGATGTCGTAGCGCTTCGCCTCATAGAAGACGAAGGCGTCGCGGAGATAGGAGATATAGTGCCCAACGGTGACGTGGTTGGCGGGAACTCTGCTGTCATCGAACACGCTGGCGATGTTGTTGGGCGAGTTGAGGTTGCCGGAGTTGTCCATCATGTACTCGGCTAGCCTCTCCAACACGGTGGAGTCGGTACGTATTGCGGTCTACCCAAGCCATAATCCACTCCTTCTCTGTTTCGAAACTCGATTTATTTCTAAAGTTTCGAAACCGAGAAGGCAATGTGCACAAGGATGCATCGAGGAGCGAATCCCAGTAGCACCATGTCAGCAGCGATGCCGGGCGCATTCGCACGTGCTACAATCCAACCACCAGAGATGAAAACACAGTCCCCGTCGGGTAGTCGTGGGCGTGCGCTAGTCCGCATCAGTAACCTGCCTCCTTGGTTGTCCCTTCTCTGCATGGTCATCTACATAAAGGAGGAACCAACCATGCAGATCAGCGTGTCGTCCACCCTGACCGTATATCATGACGGTCAATTCTGGGTCGGGCTGGCGGAGCACGTCGAGGGCGGCAGATACGGCGTCGCCCGCATCGTCTTCGGCGCGGAGCCGTCCGATGAGGAGATCCTGCGATTCGTTGTCAGCAAATGGGCGAAGCTCTCGTTCTTCGGTCACGATTCGACCGAGGCGAGCAAGCCCGCGAAGAACCCCAAGCGACGCGCTCGCGAGGCGGCGAAAGCACTTAAGCAGCCGGCGATGAGCACCAAGGCGCAGCAGGCGCTCTCGAATCAGCGGGAGACGATGAAGCGGGAATCGACTCACGTAAGAAGCCAACGCCGCGCGGAAGAGGCTGATGCGCGCTTCGAGCAGAGAAAACTGAAGCGCAAGCAGAAACATCGCGGGCATTGATCGCTATTTGCAGCAAGGCAAACCATATACAGCAGCGGCGCCAGTTCCACTTGAAGCCGACGCCGCGTAGACGCTGATGGTGACGGCTATGCACGGGCACGGGCGCGCCACCGCACTTCACAGCTTGTTTCTCAAGTATTTGGGACGCACACGCGGCGTTCAAAAATGCGGAGCGACTCCGCATGGCTCGAGACTGAGCCGAGATGCCCTACTTCTCGCCCTCCAGCAGTCCCACGATGCGGTCGATGTCGACGGCAAAGCGAGGCCTTCCCTCGCGCTCGTAGCGGTCGAGGTATGCCTGGCACTCGGAGACAATGCGCTTGGTGTTGCCATCGATGATGCGCTGGAGCGTCTCGTAGTAGGCCGAGCCCTCGGTCCTGAAGCGGCGCTGGTAGGCCTTGGTTATGGGGAACATCTTGATGTAGTGGATGCCGTGGCGGCAGCCGGGGCGCGTCGTGGGGCGGGGTGGCAACGCAAAGTACTGGTCTTTGGGCACGTTAGGGGCGATGTTGGAACGCAGCGGCACGGCGAAGTCCCTGCGCTTCCCGCGGAAACGCAGCCTCACCACCACGATGCAAGGACGATTGTGCTTAAGCATGAGCTCGCGGTCGCCCTCGACGAGGTCGAAGAAGTCCTGGGAGATGGATACGATCTTCATCGGTTACGCCCCCCTTCATACGAAGCGGGGCCCGCATCGCTGCAGGCCCCTACAGGTGGGCGATATTCTACGCCTTGCGGCACCCCGTCGCCCACGGAGGTTAAACGTACACGTAAGCCGTACTCTGAAAGCCGCGGCTTCCGGCAAGTAGTTTATACCACGAAAGGTCGCTTTCGATGCGCCTAGCTCGCAAAATAACACTCGATGGGCCGTCACCCCTGATCTTCTCGACCGTCTCCTCCGGGTACTTATTGCGTGCCACGGGCACCTCCGTCCTTATTATCGCGATAAACATACCATGAGTGGCGTACGGGTCGAGAAGGGCTGGCGCCAAAAGAGCCCAACGGCCGTTACAGCTTCGTTAGAAACGCGCCCCACCATGGATGGTGAACCCGAAAGGTAAGGCGCGC
>UQNG01000092.1:0-6039 GCA_900542335.1 uncultured Collinsella sp. | reverse complement strand
TCGACCGGGCGGTCGGCGTAGTAGTTGAGCAGCGCCTGACAGGTCTCGTTGGCGTCTGCCGAGGTGGCACGCGCTACGTTGGCAAGCGCAAAATCGAGGACCGTGGTCTCGACGGGGACAGCTGCCTCGTCCGAGTCCGCGCCAAAGCCAACGCCCTCAACAGGCAGCGGGTAGGTACCCTCGACCTCCATACGGCCCGAGGTAATGGTGCCCGTCTTGTCCAGGCACAGCACGTCGACGCGCGCGAGCGTCTCGATACAGTAGAGCTGCTGCGCGAGTACCTTGCGGCGCGCCAGGCGCACCGTGGCGATGGCAAGCACCGACGAAGTCAGCAGCACCAGGCCCTGCGGAATCATGCCCAAAAGAGCGCCCACCGTAGACAGCAGCGCCGACGAAGGCACGCGACCGGCAAGCAGCTCGGAAAAACACCACGAAAGCGCGCTATCGCCCGGCGTACCGGCGGCATCCCACAGCTCGCTCACACTCGAGGCAAAGAGCGCCAGGCCGAGCGGAATCATAATGAGGCTCGCAAAGCGCACGATGGCGTTGAGCGCGTTCATGATCTCGGAATTGACCTTTTTGACGTACTTGGCCTCGTTGTTGATCTTGGCCACGTAGTTGTCGGCGCCAACATGGATCACGCGGGCGCGCAGCAGGCCCGAGTCGATAAAGCTGCCGCTCATGAGCTCGGAGCCGGGCTGCTTTTTGATGAGATCGCTCTCGCCCGTCAGCAGGCTCTCGTTCACGAGTGCCTCACCCGACACCACCACGGCGTCGGCGGGAATCTGGTCGCCGCGCCCCAGGCGAATGATATCGTCGAGCACGATCTGGTCCAGGTCGAGCTCTACCTCGGCGCCGTCGCGCACCGCGATGGCCTTCTTAGAGGTGAGCAGCGTAAGCTTATCGACCATCCGCTTGGAGCGCATGGACTGGATGACGCCAATTGCCGTGTTCAAGAACACCACGAACAGGAACGTCAGGTTCTTAAACGAACCGGTCAGCAACACCAAAATCGCCAAGACCACGTTGATCAAGTTAAACAGCGTGCAGAGGTTCTCGATGATGAGCTCGCGGACCGACTTGGTCTTGAGTTCCATGTTGCGGTTGATCTTACCGGCGGCGATGCGCTCCTCGACCTCGGCGGTCGAGAGTCCGTGCTCGATATCCGTTGCTGCCATACCTTGTCCCATCACGTCGCGTCGGTATAAGAAAACCGCCCGGACCATGCGAGGTTCGGACGGTCTTACGTTCGAGGGTGCCCCATGTTGGATTCGAACCAACGGCCTTCTGCTCCGGAGGCAGACGCTCTAATCCCCTGAGCTAATAGGGCGAACGGTTGGCATTATACCCAAGTGCGCCACGGGCTAACAAAAGAATAGAAAAAGCTTTGCAATTACGTGGGAGACACGGCGCAGAGGCTCACCTTAGAACGCAAAAGTGAAACAATTAGTATAAACTCTCATGCACATATATAACGGCTCGCGATGCGGGCCGTTTTTGCAAGAGCTATCCATCGAGGTGAGAGGCACACCATGATTGCGATTTTAAAGCAGAGCGCCAGCGACGAGGCCGTCGGCCATATCGTCAGCTGGATTGAGAAGAAGGGTCTCAAGACCGACGTCTCGCGCGGCGAGAACGAGACCATCATCGGCCTGGTGGGCGATACGACCAAGATCGACCCGTTCTTGCTCGAGTCCATGGATGTCGTCGAGCGCGTGCAGCGCGTCTCCGAGCCCTTTAAGCGTGCCAACCGCAAGTTCCACCCTGAGGACTCCGTCATCGACTGCGGCCACGGCGTCAAGATCGGCGGCGACCAGTTCCAGGTCATCGCCGGACCCTGCTCCGTCGAGGGCGAAAACCTCATTCGCATCGCACGCCGCGTAAAGGCCGCCGGCGCCACGATGCTGCGCGGTGGCGCCTACAAGCCCCGCACCTCCCCTTACGCCTACCAGGGCATGGGTCCCGCCGGCCTGGACCTGCTATGCGAGGCATCCGCCGAGCTCGACATGCCGATCGTCACCGAGATCATGGACCCGCGCGACGTGCAGGTCTTCTTGGATAAGAAGATCGACGTCATGCAGATCGGCGCCCGCAACGCGCAGAACTTCCCCCTGCTCAAGGAGGTCGGCAAGACCAAGACCCCGGTCCTGCTCAAGCGCGGCATGTCCGGCACCGTCGACGAGTTGCTCATGGCTGCCG
This sequence comes from uncultured Collinsella sp., assembly GCA_900542335.1. GTDB lineage: Bacteria > Actinomycetota > Coriobacteriia > Coriobacteriales > Coriobacteriaceae > Collinsella. The sequence continues at coordinate 3,840 of UQNG01000092.1, read as the reverse complement.
AGTACATCATGAGCGAGGGCAACGACAACGTCATCCTGTGCGAGCGCGGCATTCGCACCTTCGAGACCCGCACCCGCAACACCTTCGACCTCAACGCCGTGCCGGTGCTGCACCACCTATCGCACCTGCCCGTCGTCGCCGACCCCAGCCACGCCACCGGCTACACCCGCTATGTCGAGCCCATGGCGCTCGCCGCGACTGCCTGCGGCGCCAACGGTCTGGAGATCGAGGTCCACGACGACCCGAGCCACGCTTGGTCCGACGGTGCTCAGGCTCTCACCCCCGACCAGTTCGACGACACCATGCGCCGCATCCGCGCCATCCGCGAGGTCGTCTGCCAAGAGACCGTTCAGGAGTAACCCATGGGTACGGTGAGAAACGCACGCGTCAACCAGGGTGGACCCAAGTGCGCCGGCATCGTGGGCCTGGGCCTCATCGGCGGCAGCTTTGCCCGCGGCTATGCGCAGGCGGGCGTTCGCGTGCTTGCCTGGGACCCCGACGATGACGTGATGACGGCCGCCAGCATGGGTACCGTCGCCGGCGAGCTCAACGACGAGACGCTCGGCAAGTGCGACATCATCGTCCTTGCCTGCTATCCCGAGGCATGCATCGAGTGGCTCGAGGCCCACGCCCAGGCGCTCGCCGACGCCACCGACACCGAAGCCATCATGGGCCCCGTGGTAATCGACACCGTGGGTGTGAAGGGCATTGTGTGCGAGCGTGCCTTTGAGCTCGCACAAGAGCACGGCTTTTACTTTGTGGGCGCACACCCCATGGCGGGCACCCAGTTCTCGGGCTACGCGCACTCCCGCGCCGACTTGTTCCAGGGCGCACCGCTCGTGCTCGTTCCGCCTGCGGTAGACGATGCCCTTAAGCTGGAGCTCTTGGGCCAGGTGCGCGAGATGGTGCGTCCCTTGGGGTTTGGCAAGTTCAGCGTGACCACCGCCGCCGAGCACGACCGCGTGATCGCATTTACGAGCCAGCTCGCACACGTGGTGTCCAACGCCTACGTAAAGAGCCCCACCGCCCAGGTCCACCACGGCTTTTCAGCCGGTAGCTACCGCGACCTCACGCGCGTGGCACACCTCAACCCGCAGATGTGGTCCGAGCTCATGATTGACGACGCCGACGCTCTCGCCTTCGAGATCGACCATCTGATCGATTCGCTCGGCGCCTACAGCCGTGCGCTCAAGAACCGCGACCAGCGTTATCTTGAGAATCTCCTTGCCGAGGGCGATCGCATCAAGCGCGCACTCGACGACGAGAGCGCCCACTAGACCACCTATCACGCCAGGTCGAAAGGACCATAGCTTATGGCGATTACCATCGATATCGACACCGCACGCCCCTACCAGGTACACGTGGGCACGTTTTTGCTGGAGCAGGCAGGGCCACTCGTTCGCGCCACCGCCGGAGGCACCCGCGCCGTCATCGTGACGGACACCAACGCGGGCCCGCTCTACCAGATGCCCGTCAAGCAGAGCCTGGAGACGTCAGGCTATGAGGTGAGCATCTGCACCTTCGAGGCCGGCGAGGCACACAAGCGCGCCGAGACCTACGTTGCCATTCTTGAGTTTGTAGCCGAGCACGAGCTTTCGCGCTCCGACGTGATCGTGGCACTCGGCGGCGGCGTCGTGGGCGACGTAGCCGGCTTTGTGGCCGCCACCTACATGCGCGGCTGCAAGTTTGTGCAGATCCCGACGAGCCTGCTCGCCATGGTGGACTCGTCGGTGGGCGGCAAGACGGCCATCGACCTGGCCGCCGGCAAGAACCTGGCTGGCGCCTTTTGGCAGCCGAGCGTGGTTATCGCCGACGTGGGATGCCTTGCCACCCTCACGCCCGAGCAGTTCGCCGACGGCTGCGGCGAGGTCGTCAAGCACGCCGTGATCGCCGACCCCGAGCTCTTCGATGAGCTCGAGAAGACCCCGCTCACGCTGGAGCTGCTTAACCAGGACGTGGCCCGCGTGGCGCTCATCATCGCCCGCAATATCGACATTAAGCGCGCCGTGGTCGTTGCCGACGAGCGCGAGACCAACCAGCGCAAGCTCCTCAACTTTGGACACAGCGCCGGACACGCCGTCGAGGCCTGCGAGCACTTTGAGCTGGGACACGGCAACTGCGTGTCGATCGGCATGGGTATCATCACGCGCGCCGCGGCCCTACACGGCATTTGCGACGCCGAACTGCCCAGCCGCATCGAAGAGCTCTGCGCCCGTCATGGCCTCAAGACCCGCTGCGAGCTTTCGGCCGACGTCATCTTTGCCGAGGCGCTGCATGACAAAAAACGCGCCGGTGACACCATCGATCTGGTGATTCCGCACGGTATTGGCCGCTGCAGCATCGACCGCACGCCGCTTTCCATCTTCCATGATTTAATTGCCGAGGGCCTCGGCCAGAAGGGAGACGCATCCGTATGCTAGCCCGCATCACACCCTCCCCGCTCAAGGGCACCGTTCCCGCCATCGCATCCAAGTCGATGGCCCACCGCCTCATCATCTGCGCTGCGCTCGCCAACGGTGAGACGCACGTCACTTGCAACACCACCTGCGCCGATATCGAAGCCACGGTGCGCTGCCTCACGGCGCTGGGCGCCCGCATCGAGACCGTCGAGGATGGCTTCCAGGTCCATCCCACCATGAAGAGTATTGAGTTCGGCCTGCTCAAGGCACTTGCGGGCGGCACGCTCGACTGCGGCGAGAGCGGCTCCACGCTCCGCTTTATGCTGCCCGTCGCCTGCGCGCTGGGGGCAGAGGCAACCTTTGTGGGCCAGGGTCGTCTGGGCGCACGCCCCCTCTCTCCGCTCTCCGACGAGATCATTGCCGCCGGCTGCGACCTGCAGGGCCTGGGCGGCTTTCCGCTCAAGACAAGCGGCCGCATGCGCCCGGGCACCTTTATCCTGCCGGGCAACGTGAGCTCGCAGTACATCTCCGGCCTGCTGCTGGCGGCCCCGCTGCTGGCCCAGCCCTCCTGCGTGCAGGTGACCGGCCTTATCGAGAGCCGCCCCTATATCAACCTGACCATCCAGGCCATGAAGGCCTTCGGCGTCGAGGTCAACGTCGAGCGTATCCCCGCCAAGGACGGCCAACCCGAGATCACGAACTTCCGCGTGAGCAGCGGCTCGTACCGCACGCCTGGCAACGTGGCTGTCGAGGGCGACTGGTCCAACGCCGCCTTTTGGCTGTGTGCCGGCGCCATCGGCTCCGACCCCATCACTGTCGAGGGCGTGTCGCTCAGCTCCGCACAAGGTGATCGCAACGTGCTTGCCGCGCTCTCGCGCTTTGGCGCCCGCATCGTGCGCTCCACCAACGCCGCCACCGTGCAGTCCGACAAGCTCGCCGGCTTTGAGATGAGCGCGCACGACATCCCCGACTTGGTGCCCGTAATCTCGGCCGTGGCATCGCTGGCGCAGGGCCGCACGTTCATCCGCGATTGCGCCCGCCTGCGCATCAAGGAATCCGACCGTCTGGCCACTACCACCCGCGAGCTCACCGCACTGGGCGCGCAGATACGCATTGCCGGCGACGACCTCATCATCAAGGGCGTCGATGCCTTTACCGGCGCCGAGGTCGATTCGCACAACGACCACCGCATCGCCATGATGGCCGCCATCGCCGCGAGCCGTGCCACCGGCGAGGTCGTGATCCACAGCGCCGAGGCCGTCAACAAGTCCTATCCCGATTTCTTCGACCACTACCGCCTGCTGGGCGGCAAGGTCACGCTCGAGGAGGAATAGCATGTCCTCGACCTTTGGCAACGTTTTGCATCTGAGCATCTTTGGCCAGTCGCACTCCCCTGCTATCGGCTGCTGCACTCACGGCGTTCCCCCCCGCGTACTTCACG
>UQNG01000091.1:0-6228 GCA_900542335.1 uncultured Collinsella sp. | reverse complement strand
CTGCCGGCTCCGTCATCACCGAGCCGGTCCCGGCAGACGCGCTCGGACTGGGCCGCGCCCGTCAGGTAAATATTGAGGGCTGGGCCGCCGATTACCGCCGCCGCCTGCACGAGGACGACGAGGTATAACGTTTTACCAAGCATCTAAGGAGCTGTTCCCATGGGGACGGCTCCTTTTTCTATGCTGACCTGCGTGACAGAATGAGTGGTCGGTTCGTGTCCGTTGACGGTAAAGACGTTATCAAGACCCGATTAACCCCGCCGCGCGGTTACAATGCAAAAAGGCATCTATATGGCATTCGATGTATAAAGGAGAAGGGTAATGCCGATTAATGATCCCGAGAAGTCGGAGAATATGCGCAAGTCCATCCGCGTGTATTCCGGTTCCTCCAACCGTCCCCTCGCTCAGAAGATCGCTGAGTACCTTGGGGTCGAGCTTTCGGGCCTTACGCTAAAGCAGTTCGCCAATGGTGAGATTTACGCCCGCTACGACGAGACCGTCCGCGGCGCCGACGTCTTCCTGATTCAGTCCGTGGCCGGCGGCAACGTCAACGACATGCTCATGGAGCTGCTCATCGCCACCGACGCTGCCAAGCGCGCATCCGCCCGCTCCATCACCGCCGTCATCACCCACTACGGCTATGCCCGCCAGGACCGCAAGGCCGGCCCGCGCGAGCCCATCACCGCCCGCCTCGTCGCCAACCTGCTCGAGCGCGCCGGCGTCAACCGCATCATCACCCTCGACCTGCACCAGGGTCAGATCCAGGGCTTCTTCGATATCCCGGTTAACCACCTGTCCGCGCTGCCGCTGTTTGGCCAGTACTACAACGACATGCACTTCGACACCGACAACCTGGTTGTCGTCTCCCCCGACGTGGGTCGCGCCAAGGCCGCCAAGAAGCTGTCCGACATGCTCGGCTGCGACCTGGCCATCGCCCACAAGGGCCGTCCGCGCCACAACGCCGCCGAGGTCATGGGCATCATCGGTGACATCAAGGGCAAGACCTGCATCATCAACGACGACATGATCGACACCGCTGGCACCCTGTGCGCCAACGTCAAGGAGCTCAAGGCCATGGGTGCCGGCGACATCTACGTGTGCGCCACCCACGGCATCTTCTCCGGTCCGGCCATCGAGCGCCTGAACGACGCCCCGATCGTCGAGTGCCTCGTCACCGATGCCATCCCCGTCGAGGTCGGCGGCAAGATCAAGACCATCTCGGTCGCCGAGGAGTTCGCTCAGGCTATCTCCGCCGTTTACCACGAGGAGCCCGTCTCCACGCTCGTCGGCGGCGACTTCGCGCTGTAATCCAGCGTGCATCGCATCATCTTTGGTGTTTTTAAAGGGTCGGAGGCTCGCTTCCGACCCTTTTTCTACCCCTCGACAACCCGCCATGGACAGTTAGTTCAGATTTGTATTAATTTAGGCATTCGTTTGGGCCATTTAATACGTCGAAAGCGCTCTTGCCGGCATAATTCCGTTCGATCCCTCCGCCTATGGATCTCTTCACCATGCCGTTGGCCCCATTTTGCCCACCGATTCCTTCAACAACGGCAATACGCCCCGGTCGCCTTATACAAATCTGAAATAACTGTCCAACACCCACCTCAGCTGATGCCTCCAAGGCCAGCCCATCGCTCCATTCTCCACTTTTTCAAGGCATTCCACATGATCACGCTACCGCCCGCGGCGCGCGACACCCCTTTGAGCGAAAAGACCGATACGGCAGTATCACTTCGCCAACGGATTAGTACCTTATAGCTATGACGACCGTGATTTCACATCTTTCCGCCCTCCGCGCAATTCGCCGCGCTCGACGGGCGTACTCCGCCCTTCCCTGGGACGTCATCGATGACGAGCAACAGACACAATCCCTCGAAGGTTGCGTTCCCAACAAGGACGCCATAGACTTTGCGGCCCTTGCAATACTTGACGCCTGGAGCGAAGACGACTCCGAGTGTCTAGATCTCTTTGTTGCGGGCGGCAACAACAGACGGCCCGACGGACGGCTCCTCCAGCACACCATCACCGCCCCTCTTCCCCAAGGTGCGATCATGCACATCGAAGCCGACATCTACGCAACGTCCCCCGCCATGACGGCCATGCTTTGTTCCAAAAATGAATCAGTTGCCAAAACCTTGATGCTTCTCATGGAGCTGCTCGGAACCTACTCACTTCCGCCCGAGGCAACTTGCCCCATCGCCTACGACGACACATGGCCCAAGGCCAACGGCTTCGAAGCGATGGACGGCCTCGATTGCCAGGGCGACCAACCGACACCCGAAAAGCAAGCCGAAACCCGCTACGAACAGGCACACTACAAATGCGAACCCGCCACAACCATCGAAGAGCTCGAGGCAGTCGCACGATTTGCCAAAAGCAGTTCCTACGCCTCATTTCGTACGGCTGTCAAACTCGCCCGGGCCGGATCCGCATCCCCAGCGGAATCATTGATGTTCGCCGTCCTGGGCGCACCCATGCGCTTTGGCGGATTCGGGTGCTGCAGATTGCCCATGGGAGGCTTACTGCTCAACTATCGTGTCGATTTCGACACCCTTGCGGTCAACATGTCCTCGGGCATCCCCTACGCCATCTGCGACTTATATTGCCCGGCCGCTGGAGTCGACAACGAATACAACGGAATTGGACATGAGCTTCAAAACGCCCGCATCCACGATGGCAATCGTAACAATGGCCTTAAAGCCATGGGTATCCACGTCCTGGTTATCAATCGTGACCAAATGAAGGACCTTGTTGCACTCGAAGCCTTCGCCCAAACGATGCATCGACTCGCGGGAGTCCGATTCCGATATCGCATCAAGGGCTATCGAAAGCGTCAGGCCGCCTGGCTCAACGCCCTGCGGGCCGGAATCGGCCTCGCGCCGGTCTAAAAGACTTTTACCCAGTGTTACCTAGCATGGCTGGACAGTTAGTTCAGATTTGTATAAACAGACGGCTAATATCGAGGTAGTTTGCCGCCATTCCGGCGCCAATCACCTCATTTGAAGACTCGAAAGATCTGAAATAGCGCAAAATGTGCTCTCCAAAGCGCCGTGGCAGTTCCGCGGTCCCAATTTTGGCAGTCGAAGACCTCTTGGTTTATACAAATCTGAACTAACTGTCCACCCCGGCTTCTGACGACTGTCCAACGCCCTCATGCAGCCTCATTCACCCTCCATTTGACAGCAGCAACGGGGTCGCTCACCATAGCAGGCGACAAATCGACGAAAGGAAGCACATGGCAGCTGCACAGCCGCTCAAGATTCGCATGGTTGCCGGACTTGGCAACCCTGGCGATGAGTATGCCGAGACCCGCCACAACGCCGGCTTTAAGGCAATCGACGAGCTGGCCCGTCAGGCCGGCGTCACGTACTGGAAAAACCAGGCCGGTGCCGAGGTCGCGCTCATCAACATCAACGACCCCGAGGAAGAGGGCGGCAAGCGCCAGATTGTGCTGGTCAAGCCACAGTCGTACATGAATACCTCGGGCGGTCCCATCTCCAAGCTCTGCCGCGAGTACAAGATCAAGGCCGAGGAGCTGCTCGTAATCCACGACGAGCTCGACATTCCCGCCGGCGACGTGCGCGTTAAGGTGGGCGGCGGCCATGCTGGCCACAACGGCCTGCGTTCCATCATCGACAAGATGGGCAGCCGCGACTTCAGCCGCATCCGCACCGGCATCGGCAACCCTCCCGGCAAGATGGCCGTCGCTGACTACGTGCTTAAGCAGCTACGCGCCCGCGAGGCCGAGGACTTCCAGGACACCTGCGCCCGCGCGGCCGACGCCGCCGGCCTGGCGATCGTGCACGGCGTGGTCTATGCCCGCGACCATGTCAACGGCGCCGCCTCCGCCAACGGCAAGCACTAAAACCTATCATTTAGGGATAGGTTTATTTTGACAGGTTTTACCTGCGGAAACGCCGCAGTCGACACATCGCAATAAACGCGCTGCCACCATACATGCATAACACCCCAAAGGGGCCGGCCTCAACGAAGCGCGAGGCCGGCCCCCTTTGCCGTTTTACCCGATAAAACTGACCAAAATAAACCTGCCCCTATTTGGTAGGCCAAAGTGGATAAACCCTGCTCCCAACCGCCGAAGACACACGTAAGTGACATGTCCATGAGGGTATAATTTGCACCGTATGTCTGCACAGCGCCTGTGCGCGTACGGTTTTATTCGGGCTACCGCCCATTTCCGTGGAGGCACGGTTCGGCAGCCCTAACAAGAGAGGGGTTCTATGTATAAGATCCTGGAGAAGACGCAGTTCTCGGAGAAGGTGTTCAAGTTCCGCATCGAGGCGCCCGCAATCGCCAAGCATGCGCACGCTGGACAGTTCCTCATGGTTCGCGCCAATGAGACGGGCGAGCGTGTCCCGTTTACCCTGGCCGGCTGGAACGGTGACGAGGGCTGGGTCGAGTTCATCTTCATGGTGATCGGCAAGACCACCGAGATGCTTTCCACCTACGAGGCCGGCGAGTCGCTGCGCGACGTCGTGGGCCCGCTGGGCGTTCCCACCGAGATGGCCGAGGGCCCCTGCGCCGTCATTGGCGGCGGCGTCGGTCTGGCAATTGCCTTCCCGGTCGCCAAGCACCTGGTCGAGACCGGTCATGAGGTCCACGCCATCATGGGCGCCCGCACCAAGGACCTCCTGCTCATGGAGGACCAGTTCCGCGAGCTCCTCGACGAGGACCACATCCACATCACTACCGACGACGGTTCCTACGGCGAGCAGGGCGTTGTCACCGCTCCGCTGGAGCGCCTGCTGCAGGACGAGGCCGTGAGCCAGGTCTTCTGCGTCGGCCCCGTTCCGATGATGAAGTTCTCGACCCTCACCGCCCAGAAGTACGACACCCCCATCACCGCGTCGCTCAACCCCATCATGGTTGACGGCACCGGCATGTGCGGCTGCTGCCGCGTCGAGGTGGGCGGCGTGACCAAGTTCGCTTGCGTCGACGGCCCCGACTTCGATGCCACCCTGGTCGACTGGGATGACCTTCGTGCCCGCCAGGCCGCTTACCGTTCCGAAGAGGGCGAGTCCCTCAAGGCCTATGAGGAAAAGAGCTGCGCATGCCACTAGTTAATGGTCGTTTCGTTGCCGATATGAAGTCGCCCCGCACCCCCGATAACGAGGAGCCGGCTGCCGAGCGCGCCTGCGACTTCCGCCCCGTCGACAAGGGCTTCACCGAGGAGATGGCGCTGGCCGAGGCCGAGCGCTGCCTCAACTGCAAGAAGCCGTTCTGTGTTGAGGGCTGCCCCGTCAACATCAACATCCCCCGCTTTATCGAGCAAATCCGCGCGAAGGACTTCGGCGGCGCCCTCGATACCATCCGCGAGGACTCCATGCTTCCCGCCATCTGCGGTCGCGTCTGCCCGCAGGAGAACCAGTGCGAGGGCAAGTGCATCCGTGGCAAGAAGTCCGAGCCCGTGGCCATCGGCCAGCTCGAGCGCTTCCTGGGTGACCGCCCCGAGCTCGCCTCCACGCCCAAGATGGCCCCCAAGAACGGCAAGAAGGTCGCCGTCGTCGGCTCTGGCCCGTCCGGCATCACCTGCGCCGGCGAGCTCGCCCGCAACGGCTTTGACGTCACCGTCTTTGAGGCCTTCTTTACCGGCGGCGGCGTGCTGGTCTACGGCATCCCCGAGTTCCGTCTGCCCAAGGCAGTCGTCAAGCGCGAGATTGACGGCCTGGAGGACATGGGCGTCAAGTTTGAGTACAACTCCGTCGTGGGCAACATGGCCACGGCCGAGGAGCTGTTCGAGCAGGGCTTCGACGCCATCTACGTGGCGACCGGCGCTGGCCTGCCCAAGTTCCTCAACGTCCCCGGCGAGAACCTGCCCAACGTCTTCTTCGCGAACGAGTACCTCACCCGCGTGAACCTGATGAAGGCCAACAAGTTCCCCGAGTACGACACCCCCACCAAGCATGGCAAGAACGTCGTCGTCTTTGGTGGCGGCAACGTGGCTATGGACGCCGTCCGTACCGCCAAGCGCCTGGGCGCCGAGCACGCCATCATCGCCTACCGTCGTACCGAGGACGAGATGCCCTGCCGTCGCGCCGAGCTGCACCATGCCAAGGCCGAGGGCGTCGAGGTTCTGCCGCTCGTCTCCCCGCTCGAGTTTGTCGCTGGCGAGGACGGCTCCGTGTGCGCCGTCAAGGTCCAGAAGATGGAGCTCGGCGAGCCCGACGAGTCCGGCCGCCGTCGTCCGGTGCCCATCGAGGTGATCGA
>UQNG01000090.1:0-6365 GCA_900542335.1 uncultured Collinsella sp. | reverse complement strand
TTACCCGGCCCTCGCCCGCGAGGAGTGCGCCAACGGTATCGGCAGGAATCTTCTCATCGCGGGCCATGCTCACCAGGCGGCCGTGGAAGAAGTCACGGACCTGCTGGGCGACCTCGGCGGCGTCGAACTCAATGCCCTGCTCGCTATAGAGCTCAAGGGCGAAGTCGATGAGCGACGTGGGGTCAATCGGCAGACGATCGCGCAGGATGTTGATGATGCCGATGGCGGCGCGACGCAGCGCGTAGGGGTCCGAAGAGCCGGTCGGGGGCTCGCCGATGGCAAAAATACCGGCAATGGTATCGAGCTTGTCGGCACAGGCCACGATGCAGCCAGCGGTGCCCTCGGGCAGCTCATCGCCGGCAAAGCGGGGGCGATAGTGATCGCGAATGGCATGGGCGACCTCGTCGTTCTCCCCCATCGCGGAGGCGTAGTAACCGCCCATCACGCCCTGCTGGCTCGTGAACTCGACGACGGCGTTGGAAACCAGGTCGGCCTTGCACAGGTGCGCGGCGCGTGCGGCATCGGCAGCCAGGTGGGCGCCCAGATGGGCCTCGCGAGCGATGGCGAGCGCAAGCTGCTCAATGCGCTCGGACTTGGCGAGCACGCTGCCGAGCTTCTCCTGGAAGGCGACCTTGGCCAGACGCTCGCGGAACTCGTCGAGGGAGATCTTCAGGTCCTCCTCGTAGAAGAACTTGGCGTCGTCCAGACGGGCGCGCACGACGCGCTCGTTGCCGTCGATCACGCGCTCGGCATTCTCGGGCTTGCTGTTGGAAACGACCACGAACTCACGCGTAAGCTTGCCCTCGCCGTCATAGATCGGGAAGTAGCGCTGGTTGGTGAGCATGGACTCGCAGATGATCTCGTGCGGGACCTTGAGGAACTCCTCGTCAAAGGTACCGACGAGCACCGTCGGCCACTCGCAGAGGTTGATGACCTCCTCAAAGACCTTCTTGGGCGTGTCGACATGGCAGCCGGGGCGAGCGGCCTCGACCTCGGCGATGCCGGCAAGGATGGCCTCACGACGACGCTCGGCAGAAAGCACGCCGGCGTCCTCGAGCACCTGCTCGTAGACAGCGGGGCTGGCGACCACATGGTCACCGGGGCCCAGAACGCGATGTCCGCGCGTGGTATTGCCACTCGTCACATCGGCAAACGACACGGGCACGACGTCCTCGCCCAAAAGGCAGCAGATCCAACGGACCGGACGAACAAACGTAGCGTGCTCGTGGCCCCAGCGCTGGCTGCGGTAGTTGGGCCACTGCAGGCCGGCGATAGTCTTCTCGCACAGAGACGTCAGGATCGGCGTAGCCGGTGCGGAGGGAATGTTCTTCTCGGCGAACACGTACTCGCGGCCGTCGGTGTCCTCGCGACGGACCAGGTCCTCGGCAGCCACACCGCACTTGCGGGCAAAGCCCTGGGCGGCCTTGGTGGCGTTACCGTCGGCATCAAAGGCAATGTTTGCCGCGGGGCCGCGCTTGACCTCATGGACCTCATCGGTCGCAGTGGCGACGTTGGCCACGAGCGCAGCCAAACGACGTGGGCTCGAAATCACGCGGACCTCGCCATGGGCCAGACCGGCCTCGTCGAGACCCTTGGCAATCATGGTGCCAAGCTGCTTGACGGCATTGTTCAGCGGTGCGGAGGGCATTTCCTCCGTACCGATCTCAAACAGGAAATCCTTAGCGTCTGCCATGGCTTACGCCACCTCGCCTTCCTGGTCGGCATTCTCGTTGACTCCGGCGACCTCGGCCATATAGGCCTCGCAGCACGCCTTGGCGACGGCGCGGACGCGCAGGATGTAGTTGGCACGCTCGACCGCGGACAGTGCGCCGCGGGCATCGAGCAGGTTGAAGGCATGGCTGCACTTCATGACGCAGTCGTATGCGGGCAGCGGCAGCTTGCGCTCCAGGCAGGAGTGGCACTCGGCCTCATAGTCGTCAAACTTCTGACGCATCATCTCGACGTTGGCGACCTCAAAGTTGTAGGCACTAAACTCGCGCTCGTTCTCCAGGAACACGTCGCCATAGGTCATAGGCGTGCCGTCGGGCAGATAGCTCCATACCAGGTCGTAGACGGAGTTGACGCCCTGGGCGTACATGGCGATGCGCTCCAGACCATAGGTGATCTCGACGGGCACGGGGTCGACCTCGATGCCGCCCACCTGCTGGAAGTACGTAAACTGCGTGACCTCCATGCCGTTGAGCCAGACCTCCCAGCCAAGGCCCCAGGCGCCCAGGGTCGGGCTCTCCCAGTCGTCCTCGACAAAACGGACGTCATGGTCGTTGGGGTCCAGACCGATAGCGGCAAGAGACCCCAGGTAAAGCTCCTGGGCGTTGACCGGAGACGGCTTGATGAGCACCTGGAACTGATAGTAGTGCTGCATACGGTTGGGGTTCTCGCCGTAGCGGCCGTCGGCAGGACGGCGGCAAGGCTGAGCGTAGCAGGTGCGCCACTCGGCGGGACCGAGCGAGCGCAGCGTGGTCGCGGTGTGGAAGGTACCGGCACCGACCTCGGAGTCATAGGGCTGCATAATGACGCAGCCCTGCTCGCCCCAGTACTGCTGGAGGCGCAGGATGATGTCTTGGAAGGAAAGCGATGAAGCGTTCATGCCTCTAATATCCCCTCGTCGAAACGATTACACGGTTAGGTACTGTACTATAGCGGTTTTTAATCGATAGCGCCGATGCGGTTGAGCGGCCAGTAGCGCACAAGCGCCACGGCGATCAAGTCAGAGCGATCGACGGGACCAAAGTAGCGTGAGTCGGCAGAGTTTTCGCGGTTGTCGCCCATCACCCACACACACCCGTCGGGAACGGTGTAGGGATAGCTTACCTGAACGCCGGGAGCCTGGACCGAAAGCGGCCAGCTCATGCCGGTCGTGTAGTCCTCGTCGAGCGCCTGGCCGTCAACGACCACCTTGCCGTCCTGAAGGTCGACCGTCTGGCCGGCCGTGGCAATAACACGCTTGACGAGAACATCGTGCTCGGAGGTGCCATCGGGGTTGTGGAACACCACTATATCGCCTTGGCTGACAGGCTGGCCGAGCTCGAGGCTCACCTTTTGCGCCAAGATCTGGTCGCCAATCTCGATCGTGGACTCCATGGAACCGGTGGGCACCACAAAGGGTTCGACCACAAACGAGCGAATCAGGAAGGTGGCGACAAGTGCGATCGCGACGACCACGATCCACTCAAACGCACCCTTTAGCACGGAATGCTGCGATGGAACCATTCTCACTCCTCGCTCTGCGAATACGACGCGTCCAGGATCTCCTGCGCATACGCGCGCTCCCCGGGCGTAAGCCGCGCCGTCTCGATCAGGTCGGGGCGCCAGCGGCAGGTGCGCTCGATGGCATTCTTACGGCGCCAGGCGTCAACCTTGGCATGGTCGCCGCTCACGAGCACCGGCGGCACACCCTCGCCGTTGAACTCGGCGGGGCGGGTGTACTGCGCGTACTCGAGCAGGCCACCGTCCTCGGCAGTCGAGAACGACTCATCGACGTTGCTCATCTCGTCACCAAGGGCGCCGGGAATCAGACGCACGACGGCATCGGCAACGACCATAGCGGGAAGCTCGCCGCCCGTGAGCACGTAGTCGCCGATCGACAGGCGCTCGTCGGCATACGCATACGCGCGCTCGTCGACGCCCTCGTAGCGGCTGCATACAAACAGCAGACGCTCGCTTTTGAACAGGCGCTCGGCCACATGCTGCGTAAAGGGCTCGCCGCAGGGCGTAAAGAACACCACGGTGGGCTTGGGACCCTCGGAGCTAATAGCCTCGATGGCCTCGGCGATGGGCTCGACCTTCATGAGCATGCCCTGCCCGCCGCCGTACGGCTCGTCATCGACGGTACGATGGCGGTCGTGCGTCCAGTCACGCAGGTTATAGGCCTTAAAATCAAAAAGGCCGGCCTTGCGGGCGCGGCCCAAGATCGATGTGGACATGACGGGCTCAAACATCTCGGGAAAGACCGAAAGGGTCTCGATCAGCATGTTTTCCTCCCTACTTGTCCATATCGATCAAACCGTCCATAACGTGGACGGAAATTGTCCCCTGATCGGGAAGATCGAGCACAACCTGCTCGATCACGGGAATCAGCACCTCGCCGTACCGATCGCCCTCGACAACCCAAACATCGTTGGCGGGCGTCGACATGATCTCGACAATCGTGCCGAGCAAGCCAAAGCGCTCGTCGACCACCTCGCGACCCATCAGGTCGGTATAGGCGGCGTCGAGCGAATCGAGCTCAAAGTCGTCACGATTTGCCAGCACGTAGCATCCGGTGATGCCCTCGGCGGCCGTCAAGTCGTCAATGCCCTCAAACGAGACCAGATCGCCATCGCCCGTATCGGTGACGGATACGACCGTGCAAAAACGGTCGCGCTTGAGCGCCGGTGGCGTCAAGGCGACGCGCATACCCGGCGTCAATACAGAAGGAAGCCCCCGCAGCGGCTGCGCGAGGACCTCCCCCTTCCTTCCGTGCGGCTTGACCACACGGGCGATGTTTTTGTACTGGGACCTCAAGGTCCTAGCCCAGAACCTCTACCTCGACTGCAGTGTCGAGGCGAGCGGCCAGTGCACGGGCGAGCGTGCGAATGGCCTTGATGGTACGGCCACGACGGCCGATGACCTTAGCGACGTCATCCTCGGCAACAGAAACCTCAATCGTGGAGGCGTCGTCACCATCGATGACCTCGAGGCTCACGGAATCCGGGTCGTCGACGATCTGAACAACGAGATATTCGACGAGATCGGCGATGCGATCTGAGAGCATTGCCTCACCCTCGAGCTGTGCAGCGTCAACCTCAGGCACGATTTACTCCTCGGCGCCCTCAGCGGCCTCAGCGGCAGCCTTAGCGGCCTCGGCCTCTTTGGCGAGCTGCTTCTTGGACTTCTTGACGACGGTCTCGGTCTTCTCACCCTCGTTGGCGGCCTTGACCAGAGCAGCGACAGCGTCGGTGAGCTGAGCGCCCTTGGACTGCCAGTCGGCGATCTTCTCGAGGTCGAGGTTGATGGTCTTGGGGGCGGTCATCGGGTTGTAGCGGCCAACCTCCTCGATGATACGACCGTCACGCGGGGCGCGGGAATCGGCGACGACGACACGGTAGTACGGACGCTTCTTAGCGCCGTGACGAGCAAGGCGAATCTTGACTGCCAAAGGAAACTCCTCCAACCAAGCAGCTTTAGGCTGCAACTACAAACAAACAGTTGAACATAATACGCCATCGACGCGGGCAGGTGAAGTCCGTGAGACCAACTTCTTCGGTGTAGTCGAAGGCAAATCCATATCTTAGACAAGAATTCGCGATTTGCAAGCACATCCACGCACCCCACATGAGCTGCGCGGTATACTCATGCCATGAAAAGACGCGAACATACATACGGTTATGAGGATGCTGCGGGCGTCACGCCGCCGCCCTGGACGGGACCGGCAGTGGGCCTCATGGATCTCGATGCGTTTTTTGCGAGCGTGGAGATGCTCGATCATCCCGAGTGGCGCGGCAAGCCGCTCATCGTGGGTGGCGATGCCGATTCCCGGGGCGTTGTGTCCACCTGCTCATACGAGGCGCGTCGCTTTGGCGTGCACTCCGCCATGCCCTCGGCCGAGGCACGGCGCCTCTGTCCGCAGGCCATTTGGACGCATGGGCATTTCGATCGCTACCACGAGGTCAGCGCGCAGGTCATGACGATTCTCGCCGACGAGACCCCGCGCGTTGAGCGCGTATCCATCGACGAAGCCTTTATCGATATCACACCGGGTCGTTTTGCGCCCGAAGACCCGCTGCTGGTTGCGCGGCGCATCAGTGATCGCGTGGCGGCGCTGGGAGTGACCTGCTCCATTGGCGTGGGCTGCAACAAGACGGTTGCAAAGATCGCAAGCGAGCGGGACAAGCCGTTTGGGCTGACCATCGTGCGCCCCGGAACCGAACAGCGCTTTTTGGCCGCGCTGCCGGTATCTGCCATGAGTGGCATCGGGCGCTCGGCAGAAGAGCGACTGCGCCGCATGCGCATCTACACGCTCGGCGAGCTATCCCGCGCACCGGAATCCACCTTGGCCTCTATTTTTGGCATCAACGGCGAACGCATGCGCCAGCGTGCGCTGGGACTCGAACTCTCCGAAGTCACGAGCCTCGATGAAGAGCGCGAGGTCAAGTCGGTCAGCAATGAACGCACCTTTGCGAAAGATTTAACTGAGCGTGGGGACATCGAAGCGGCGATTGCGCTATTGGGAGAGTCAGTGGGACGCCGTCTGCGCCGTCAGGGACTAACGGGCGCCACGGTGACGCTCAAACTCAAGTATTCGTATGGAAGCGGTCGCTCGGCACAGCGCCGGCTGCCCCATGCGACGGACGATGATTGGCGGC
>UQNG01000089.1:0-6486 GCA_900542335.1 uncultured Collinsella sp. | reverse complement strand
TGGCGACGGGGCGATGGCGACGGCGCAGGGAGGCCCGCCCCGCCATGAGCGAAAAGGCGCTGCTCAAGCTGGCCGCCGCGTTGGAGCGCTCAAGCGAGCACCCGCTGGCCGAGGCGATTATGGCCGAGTGCGAGGCACGCGGAATTGTCGCGCGCATGGTCGAGGACTTTGCCGCCGTGCCCGGTCGCGGCGTGACGGCGCGCGAGGGGCAAAACACCATTGCAGCCGGCAACGTACGCCTGATGGACGAGTTGGGCGTTACCGTGCCCGCGGGTCTTGCCGAGCAATTTGCCGCCGAAGGCAAGACGCCGCTGTTCTTTGCCAAGAACGGCGAGCTCGTCGGTACCATCGCCGTGGCTGACGAGGTCAAAGAGACGAGCGCCGAGGCCATCGCCGCGCTCCGCAAGCTCGGCGTCGACGTGCGCATGCTCACCGGCGATAACCGCGTGACGGCCGAGGCAATCGCCCGCCGCGTGGGGCTGAGCAGCAAGCAGGTCATCGCCGACGTCCTCCCCGCCGACAAGGAGCGCCACGTGCGCGAGCTGCAGGATGCGGGCAGCAAGGTCGCCATGGTGGGCGACGGCATCAACGACTCCCCCGCCCTGGCGCGCGCCGACGTGGGCCTTGCGATCGGCACTGGTGCCGACATCGCCAAGGAAGGGGCGGATGTGGTGCTCATGCGCAGCGACCTCATGGACGTCGCCCGCGCCATCGAGCTGTCGCGCGCGACGATCCGCAACATCAAGCAGGACCTGTTCTGGGCACTGTTCTACAACGGCATCGGCATTCCGCTCGCCGCGGGCGTGTTCTTCCCGCTCACCGGATGGCAGCTCTCGCCGATGTTTGGCGCCGCGGCCATGAGCCTGTCGAGCGTCTGCGTCGTAAGCAATGCGCTGCGCCTAAAATCCTTTAAGCCTAAAGTGGCAAAATAGGCTCACCATTAAGTCCATTTAGAACGGGTTTTCCAGGTGCCCGAGATTGACCTGAAAGAGGAGCGACGCGTACTTTGGTACGCGAGCGACGGCTTGAAGGTCAAGGTCGGGTGGTTGAGAAAGCCAACACAACAGAGAGGGATACCCATGCGTTACACAATCAAAACTTCCGGCCTCATGTGCGGCCACTGCGACGCCACTGTCGAGACGGCACTGCTCAACGTGGTCGGCGTGACCGACGCCGACGCCGATCACGAGACCCAGACCGTCCAGGTGGAGTGCGCCGACACCGTGACCGCCGAGCAGCTCGCCGCCGCCGTCGAGGCCGCGGGCGAGAAGTTCCACGCCCTGTCCGTGACCGCCGCGTAGCAGACGCTGCCTACTCAATCCTCAGAAGTTGCGGTGAAATAGTTCCTGTTTTAGCGCTTCAAGCCTGCAAACAAGAACTATTTCACCGCAACTGACGGGGGCATCCGGAAGATCGACCAGAAACGAGGACCCGACATGATGGCAGACCACAAATCGGTGACCCGCATGCTCAAGACGGCACGCGGCCAGATCGACGGCATCCTGCGGATGGTCGAGGAGGACCGCTATTGCGTCGATATCTCCACGCAGCTCATGGCCACACAGGCGCTCCTCGCGCGTATTAACGCCGATGTGCTCAAGGCTCACATTGAGGGTTGCGTGACCTCGGCAATTGAATCGGGCGACGAAGACCTCAAAGCCGCCAAGCTCGCCGAGATCGAACGCGTCGTCGACAAGCTATCCAAGTAATTGGGGCATTGGGGACAGACTACTTTGCACCGTCTTGGTGTTTCGGGGACAGGAATGTTTGCACCACCTTGGTGCAGATTAACCTGTCCCCCTTGCTCTAAATCGGGTATAAAGGCGTGCAGCATATCGAACGAAAGGCAATTTGCATGAATGACTTTATGAAAGGACGCAATGGCGCCGACGAGCTCACCATCGTGATGGGTTTTGCCGGCATCGTCATCGCGATGATCGGATCGATAGCCCGCATCCAGTGGCTCAGCTGGATCGCCATCGCCGTTATCGTGATTGGCGTGCTGCGCGGCCTGTCCAAAAATATCGATGCACGTCGCAAGGAGAACGACGCCTTTGTCGCCGGCTCGGCTAAGGTCCCCGGCTTGGGCAAGTTCGTCGCCAGCTTGGGCGGCGGGGCCGCAGCGGCCAGCACCTCACGCGCGGCCGGCACCAGTAAGGAAGACTTTGAGCGTGCCAAGCGCACGGCCAAGAAGATGTGGAAGGGTCGCAAGACTACGGCATACCTCAAGTGCCCCAACTGCGGCCAGATGCTCTCCGTTCCCAAGGGCAAGGGCAAGATCCGCGTCACCTGCCCCAAGTGCCATGCCAAGATGGAAACGCGCTCGTAGCGCCCGCACGCGGGACAAATTAATTAGGTTTGTTTGTCCCAAATCCTAAGTATTTGTTCGATAAAAAAGCCGAGGCCTCGTGTTGAGACCTCGGCTTTTGCATGCGGCAACGGAGCCGCCCCTTTGTCACACCTACGCCACGCCGTCGCGGGCAAGCTCCTCGGCCAACGCCTCGGCAGGCATGTCCATAATC
This sequence comes from uncultured Collinsella sp., assembly GCA_900542335.1. Classification (GTDB taxonomy): domain Bacteria; phylum Actinomycetota; class Coriobacteriia; order Coriobacteriales; family Coriobacteriaceae; genus Collinsella. The sequence continues at coordinate 3,964 of UQNG01000089.1, read as the reverse complement.
GTGTCGAGCTCGTTATCAACCTCGGGGATACGCTTCACCTTGAGCTTGCGCACCAGATCACCGCGACACATCACGTGCATCGGCTCACGCAGAGCGCACAGATCATCGAGCGGGTTCTCGCGCGTCACCAGGATATCAGCGGCCTTACCGCACTCGATTGTGCCGGTCTCGCCGCCCAGCCCCAGCAGCTCGGCATTGACCTGCGTGGCCGTATGCAGCGCGAAGGCGTTGCTCACACCCACGTACTTGGCGAAATAGGCCACCTCGCGCCACATGTCGTACTGGGTCACGAACGGACAGCTCGAATCCGTGCCCAGGCCTACCTTGATACCGGCTTCCAGCGCCGCACGAGCGCTCTCGATAATGCCCGAGCACACGATGTCGCCGTTCTTCTTTTGCGTGTCAGTCGAATGAGTCTTTTCCGGGTCGAGCAATACAAACGGCAACGCCGGGCTGATGGTGCAGGTCACGCTGGGCGCACGCCCCTCAAGCTGCGTGCCCGCGGCGCCGCGGTACAGCTCCAGGATCTCGGGCGTCAACGGAGCGCCGTGCTCAATCGTGTCAACGCCGGCCTCAAGCGCGGCCTTCACACCTTCGGTACTCTCGACATGGGCCATAACCGGAAGACCCATATCGTGTGCCGCCTTGCACGCCGCTGCGGCAACCTCCACGGGCATACGCAGCACTCCCGGCTCGCCCACCTCGGTCGCGTCGAACACGCCGCCCGTTACGAACAGCTTAATGACGTCGGCACCGCGCGCATACAGGTCGCGCACCTGTTCGGCTGCCTCGGCGGGACTGTTGGCCACCTGGGCGAACAAGCCTGCACCATGGCCGCCCGGCACCGTGACGCCCGTTCCCGGCGCCACCAGGCGAGGACCTTGATACTTGCCGGCATCGATAGCATCGCGCACGGCAAGATCGGCAAACAGCGGGTCGCCCGCGCCGCGCACCGTGGTCACGCCGCTTGCCAGCTGCTGCTGTGCGCTGCCCTTAAGAATGTGGCGGACAATGGCACGGCCCACGGGATTATCGAGCTTCTTCATCAGCGCACCCGCATCGCCCGCCGAAACCGGCTTGCCAGAGCCGCACAGATGCACATGCATATTGATGAGGCCCGGCATGAGATACGCCCCTGCCAGGTCGATGACCTCGGCACCTGCAGGCGCCTGCGCCACAGCGCTCGGCCCCATCCACGTGATGAGACCGCGCTCAACGGCCACGGCCATGTCGGGCTGCGGCTCCATATGTTCCGAACCATCCAGGACGGTCGCATTGATAAACAACGTGGAACGATCGGCAGACGCCATATCGAGCTCCTCCCTCACGATTAACTTGAACATTTGTCCATTATCACCTAGTCCCGCTGGATTACTGCAGACGCATCGGTTAACGGAGGGAAGAGGGGATGTGGGGGACGGAATACGTTGCAGTCCCACCCCAGCAACATCAGAGGAATGTCTCGATCTGTAACAGGTACAGGGTTATTGGGCCCCTTGATGTTACAGATCGAGACATTCGGTCGACGTTTCACCGGTTTGTCTCGATCTGTAACAGTTACGAGCTCAAATAACCTCTAAACGTTACAGATCAAGACAAAACCTCTCAGCGCCCATACCACTGACGTCTCCACTCCTCAGCCAAATCGGGCCGTCGCGGAATACCCGCCAACCTCATCTTCTCAACCAGCTTCCCCGGATTCTTGAGCTCATCAAACGTAAACCGAAGCACCTTGTGCCCGAGCATTGTCAGATGGGACTCCCGTTGACGTTCTGCCACGAATGGGTCGACCGACTCCCAGCCCTCGCCGTTCTGCAAGGCATACTTCCCCTTTCCGTCGAGCTCGCCGATGACACACGCCCCGTCCTCGAGCCGCCAAAAATAGTCGACGCGAAACACCTGGCTCGGATCGAGCGGGTCGCGAAACTCCACCTGCAGCTCCGGAACCGGAAAGCCGTACGCAATAAAGAACGCTCGGAACCGAGACTCGCCGCCGTTTTCGGACAGCCCGTCCGCATACGACGCAATCACCTGTGCCCTGCGATACCCTCGCCTGCCCTCGCGATCGGCGCGGAGGCGCTCGCACAAATCCCAACGTGATACGCCTTTCGCCCGCAGTGCAGAATCGGCAATCGCCAACCCGTAGGAGAACGGTGCACGCAGCAAGCAATCCTCCACCGTGCGCCAAAATGACGTCACCTGCACGCCATCAACACGCTCGAGCGCGCCCGCCATCTGCGGACGCAACAACCTGCGCCCGCTGCTCAACGTCACCGAACAACCCGTCTTAACAAGAAAACGCGGCCCGAGCAGATCATTCGGCACCTCCAAACCCCACAAAAGCGCCGCGTCATAGCCCCAAAACGCCCAATCGGGATGAAATTCCGCAAGCCCTTTGATAGTCCTCAGCGCTCGCTCCGCCGGCGGCAATGCATCCCAATCATGCTGAAAACAGAACAGATACGGCTCGGGCTCCGCGATATCGTCGGTTCCAACATGGCGTCGCAGCCACATGAGCTCGGTATTGTCATGCGTTGCGAGCAGCGCACCTTGCTTGGCCGTCTCCGTGAGCCGCGCGAGCATCCTATTCCGCGCCAACGTGTTGCGAGTCGCATGTTTGTGTTTGAGAACGGTATTAGACACTTTCATCACCACCACGTCGGACAAATGGTCCATCGTCACCGTTGCCTCCGCTGACAAATGTCTTGATCTGTAACAGGAAGACAGTCTTTGAGCCTCTAGTTGTTACAGAACAAGATCTTTCGGCAGCCGCCAACCTTCCGTCTCAGTCTGTAACAGTTAGACCGCGTTTTGACGGCCAAACGTTACAGATTGAGACAAAGTCAGGGCAGCAGCGCGACGCCAGTCACATCCCCTACTCCCACTCCTGCTCGTAGATGTTGAGGGACTTTACGTAGCGCCCCTGGGCGCCCATGATGTCGCGGACCAGGCGCAAAAAGAAGCTGATGCACGAGGTGTCGAAGCCGTCCTGCAGGTCCTCCGGATGCACCGCGCCCAGCCCATCGACCGCCGTGTCACTCAGCCGCGCGATGTCATACAGATAGAGCTGTCCCGCCGTCAGCCAGACATCGTCGACGCAGGCGAGGCGCACCGCGATCGCGCCGTCGCTCCAATGCTCCTTTTGCACGATATGCGGGTCGTAGACATCAAAGCGAAGGTCGGCGCGCGTATCCTTCATCGCAACCATGCCGTTCGCAGGATCCTTGTCCAAAATGCCAAAGCGCGAGAAATACTGTGTGTCGCGCACCTGCTCGAGCCGCTTAAGCGAGGCAGGCGAAAGCGATGCCGGCGGCTCATCAACATACAGCTCGAGCAGCGTCTTGCCATGGCGATAGGGGCGCTCAAAGAGCAGCCAATCGGTAAATGCCATGTTGTAGGCCATGATTTCGTTTTGGGAAGGCTCGGTGCGATAGCTGAGCCACGGGTCGACAATGATCTCAAACTGCTCGCGCGCCGGCTCCAAAAACTGAAACTTCCGCAGCATCCAAAAATGGGCCATGTCGGCAATATCGTTGCCGACGGCTTCAGCCAGATGCGCTCGGTCTAAAACGTGGTCAGTCACGGCATCCTCCTCAAACTGATGAACCTCAATTTGAGCTTACGAGGAGGGTGGGCAACCACTGTCAGCACGGACAAAATAGGCCTCCGGCTGCAAACCGGATGCTGACCAAACACTTGACGGGACACTTGACCGAATATGCGCGCCGCAAAGAAACGGCAGGTAGATATAGACAGCCGACCCGCCCTTTTGAGCCAAACGCCCGCTGCCACCACAGAAACAACAGGTGACCACAGCCCAAGAAGTCGACAAATGAACACCCGTACGTCGGCAAACGAACAAATCGGTCGCAAACCCGCAAGGAGTGTCCCCGAATGCCGGCACATAAGGAACGTCCATTACAGTCGAAATTGTCAGCCCGGGACCGTCGCGGGCTACGATTGA
>UQNG01000088.1:0-6566 GCA_900542335.1 uncultured Collinsella sp. | reverse complement strand
TAGTAACGTCGCGGGCCCGCCCCGGCCGCCCCCCCGGGGGCGCAGGTCGCAACCACTTCGGCGCCCGGCCAGCGACGGCGGACCGATTCGAGCGCCAGCGCCAGATCGGTATAGTCCTTGTACGGGTCGTGGCGCTCTACCTCAAAGACCTCGGCGGCATCCACCAGCGCGCGGCCGGCGTCGCTCACCGTGTCGGCATCCCCCACATACACGTCGCAGCCCAGCCCCGCGCCCAGCAGCGAGTCGAGCCCGCGGTCCACGGCGACAACGTAGTCGCACTCCCCCGCCAGTTGACGCAGCAGATCCGCGCTCGCCACCACGGGCGAGCCGCAGACCACTAATACCTTGCAAGCCACGGCCCTCACCTAGCCCTTAAACGAAAGCACACGGTCAAGGTCCAGATCCTCATAGCTATCGATAAAGATATCGCAGTTGTCGCGAACCTCGTCGCGCTCCATACGGCCGTGCGGGTCATAGATGCCCACGCGCTTAAAGCCAGCGGTGCCAGAGCTCTTTAGGCCAAAGACGGCGTCCTCAAACACCCACGCGCACTCAAACTTGTGCCCGTGGCGCTCCTCCAGACGGCGCAGCGCCAGCTCGTACACATCGGGGAACCGCTTGGAGCGGCCCGCCTCGCCCGTGGTGGTCACAAACTCCATGTAGGCATTAAGCCCGGCGCCCGCAAGCGCAGACTTAACCAGCTCGGCCGGCGTGGACGTGGCAACGCACATGGCAATACCGGCCTCCTTCGCCTGCTTCAGAAATGCAATCAGGCCCTCGCGCGGCGGCACCTTTGAGTAGCCATCGATCAGGATGTCGCTCAGCTCGCGATACAGCTCCTCGCCATTTTCGCCAATGCCCCAGATATCGTGATAGGCCTGGCACTCGTCCTCGAGCGACAAATGCTCAAACTGGGCAAAATCGTCGACCGTCACGTCAACTCCGTGGCGGTGCAATAACTCGGGCTGGGCATAGGCCCAAACGGGGGTGCTATTAACCAGCGTGCCATCGCAATCGAAAATAAAAGCAACACTCGGGGCAGCGATGTGGTTCATAAAAGAGCCTTTCGATGTCAAATGGTAAACAACCTGCTAAAAACGTTTTACCAAACGTCAAACCAACTATCTTGAAACCCTAATTGGTAAAACTGTCAAGAGTTTTACCATCGCAATTCTGCCAGTGGTATAAACATGGCGCTTACCGATTAAACGCCACCGCAAAAACACTTTCGTTCATAAAGGTAACGTACAGGTGTTATCGTAGTTTTTGCCGAAAGTTCCACCGAGCACGCGAGGTGGAACGAATCATAGAACTATCGCCGTCCCTTCGATTCGTGCAGCCTTGGACCTTTCGCATCTAGTCACCAAGGCAACACGCTGCCGCGTCATGATGGGATCAAACGTGAGCGATACAAAGCTAAAGCCAGCAACCAAAAAGCCTGCTACCCGTAAAGCCGCCCCGCACGCGCCGGAGCTCACCAAGGACGATGTCTATCTGTTTGGCATCGGTACGTGGGAACGCAGTTGGGAAAAGATGGGCGCGCACCCCGACACGCAGAACCGTACGCGCGGCTGGCGTTTTTGCGTTTGGGCGCCCGACGTAAAGAGCGTTCACGTCATTGGCGAATTTAACGACTGGGATGAGCAGGCCAACCCGCTGGTGCCCGTGCATACGAGCTCTATTTGGGAAGGCTTTATTCCTGGCGCCGAGCAGGGCCAGCTCTATAAATATCTCATCGAGACCAACGAGGGCGAAAAGCTCTACAAGGCCGATCCGTATGCCTTTAAGGCCGAGTGCCCTCCGGGTACCGCCAGCGTGCTGTGGACCCTCGATGGCTACCAGTGGAACGACGCGGCTTGGCTCAAGCGACGCGCCGGCCATAACCACATGTCGCAACCCCTTAACATCTACGAAGTGCATATTGGCTCGTGGAAGCGCCACGGCGACGCGCCGCAGGGCGAGCCCGACGAGTACGGCAACTACCCCGGTCCCATGGACCCCTTCCCCGCGCAGCGCGGTGAGTTTTACACCTACGACGACCTGTCGGTGGAGCTCGTGGACTACGTGCGCGACATGGGCTATACGCATATCGAGGTCATGCCGCTTATGGAGCATCCCTTCGATGGCTCCTGGGGCTACCAGACGACCGGCTACTACGCCGCCACGTCGCGCTACGGCAACCCGCAGCAGCTCATGCACTTTATCGATGCGTGCCACGAGGCAGACATCGGCGTGATCATGGACTGGGTTCCCGGCGGTTTTTGCGCCGACTCCCACGGCCTTGCCACCTTTAACGGCCACATGCTGTTTGAGCACGAGATTCACCCTAACTGGGGCACGCACAAGTTTGACTTCGACCGCGGCGAGGTCCGCTCCTTCCTGGTCTCCAACGTGCTGTACTGGCTCGAGAACTTCCACGTGGACGGCATTCGCATGGACGGCGTGTCCAGTATGCTGTACCTCAACTTTGGCATTGACGATCCCAGCCAAAAGAAGTTCAACAAGTACGGTACCGAGGAGGACCTGGACGCCAGCGCGTTTATCCGTCAAGTTAATTGCGCTGTAGAGGCACACTACCCCGACGTGATGATGATGGCCGAGGAGTCCACCGCGTGGCCGCTCGTGACCTACCCGCCGCAGGACGGCGGCCTGGGTTTCCACTACAAGTGGGACATGGGCTGGATGAACGACACCCTGCACTACATGCAGACCGATTTTCCGTGGCGCCCCGGCAACCACGGCCTGCTCACGTTCTCCATCATGTATGCCTTTACCGAGAACTTTATCTGTCCGCTGAGCCACGACGAAGTCGTGCACGGCAAGTGCTCGCTCATCGGCCGTATGCCGGGCGACTGGTGGCGCCAGTTTGCCGGTCTGCGCACGCTGGCCTTCTACCAGATGACGCACCCCGGTGCCAAGCTCAACTTTATGGGCAACGAGATCGGCCAGTTTATTGAATGGCGCTACTACGAGTCCATTCAGTGGTTCCTGACCGAGGAGTACGAGACCCACCGTCATCATCAGGCGTTCATCAAGGCGCTTAACCACCTGTATACCGCCGAGCCCGCCCTGTACGAGCGCGGCTACACCGACGATGGCTTTACCTGGATCGACGCGGACAACTCCAAGCAGTCCATCGTGAGCTTTGTCCGTCAGGGCGAGGACGTCGATGACGACCTGGTGATCCTGATCAACTTTGACCCGGCGAGCTACGAGAGCTTCCGCGTGGGCGTGCCGCGCGAGGGCGACTGGGAGGTCATCTTCGATTCCGACCGTCCCGAGTTTGGCGGCAGCGGATACGCCGGTGAGGAGCCCTACACCTGCTCGAGCGAGCCCTATCCCTGGAACGGGCAGATGGACTCCATCGAGATGAAGGTGCCCGGCCTGGCAGGCGTGGTGCTCAAACGCCGCGGTCCCAGCAGCTACAAGCCGCCGGTGGTCGAGAAGCCCAAGAAGGCGACGCGCAAGCGGACGTCCTCGGTAAAGCCCAAGACCGCGGCCGCTAAGAAGGCTCCGGCTAAGACGAAGGCTGCCAAGTCTGCTGCCAAGGCTTCGGCCAAGTCCAGCACGGCCAAAAAGGCAGCCACTAAAAAGGCTGCTCCCAAGGCCAAGGCAGCTGCTGTTAAGCCATTTGCCAAGGATGCGTAACAAAAGCGTTACAGCTGTAATTACCCGCCCCGCGGGGGCGTAGGATACAAGTCATAACCGTTCCGGGAGAAACATCCCCGGGGGAAAGGAACGTATGAATAAGATCTTCGACAACAAGCAGGAGTTTACCGAGCTCTATCGCGATGCCGTCATGAGCATCAGCGGCAAGAGCGTCGAAGCCGCCAGCGACCTGGACCGCTTTAACGCCCTGGCCAAGCTCGTGGCCGAGAAGGCACGCACCGTTGCCACCAAGAGCGACGCCCTTGTGGCCGCCGAGGGCAAGAAGCGCGTGTACTACTTCTCGATCGAGTTTTTGATCGGCCGCCTGCTCGACAACTACCTGCTCAACTTTGGCGTGCGCGACATGGTCGCCGAGGCGCTCGACGACATGGGCTTTGATCTGTCCGTCATCGAGAACCAGGAGCCCGATCCGGCTCTGGGCAACGGTGGCCTGGGCCGTCTGGCCGCATGCTTCTTAGATTCCATGGCTGCCGAGGGCATTGCCGGCTACGGCAACGGCATGCGCTACCGCTACGGCCTGTTTAAGCAGGAGATCGTCAACGGCAGCCAGGTCGAGGCCACCGACGAGTGGCTCACCCACGGCTATCCCTGGGAGGTCCGTCGTCAGGACAAAGCCGTGACCATTAAGTTTGGTGGTCACGTCGAGGGCTTTGAGGAGAACGGCCGCACGTTCTACCGCACGGTGGACACGCAGGACATCCTGGCTGTCCCCTACGACATCCCCGTTGTGGGCTATGCCGGCGAGACCGTCAACAAGCTGCGCGTCTGGGCCGCAGAGCCGGTCGAGGAGCACTTTGACCTGGAGGCCTTCAACCGCGGCGACTACGCCCTGGCCGACGCCGAGCGCGCCGAGGCCGAGGCCATCAGCGCCATCCTCTACCCCAACGACGCCGGCGAGCACGGCCGTCTGCTGCGCCTGAAGCAGGAGTACCTGTTTGTTTCGGCCGGCATCTACAGCCTGCTCGACACCTTTGAGAAGGAGCACGGCGAGAACTGGGAGCTGCTGCCGCAGTTTGTGGCCATCCATACCAACGATACCCACCCCGCCATGTGCGGCCCCGAGCTCATGCGTATCCTGATCGACGAGAAGAAGCTCGAGTGGGACGACGCCTGGAACATCGTGACGCAGGTCGTGAGCTACACCAACCACACCATCCTGCCCGAGGCTCTGGAGAAGTGGCCCATCGGCACGTTCTCCAAGCTCCTCCCCCGCGTGTACCAGATCATCGACGAGATCAGCCGTCGTTGGCACGAGTCGTTCGACACCACGCAGGAGGGCTGGCAGGAGCGCCTGCGCCAGACCGCTATCCTGTGGGACGGCGAGATTCGCATGGCCAACCTGTCTGTGATCTGCAGCCACAGCGTCAACGGCGTGGCCAAGATCCACTCCGACATCATCAAGAACATTGTGCTCAAGGACTTCTATGCCCTGACGCCCGAGAAGTTCAACAACAAGACCAACGGCATCTCGCACCGTCGCTTCTTTGCCGAGGCCAACCCCACTTACGCCAAGCTCGTCACCGAGGCCATTGGCGACGGCTGGCTCAAGGACGCCTTTGAGCTGGAGAAACTCAAGGAGTTCCAGAACGACACCGAGTTCCTTAAGGCCGTGGGCGCCTCCAAACGCGCCAACAAGGAGCGCCTGGCCGCCTACGTCAAGGCCGAGACCGGTCTGGTCATCGATCCCAACACCGTCTTCGATGTCCAGGTAAAGCGCTTCCACGCCTACAAGCGCCAGCTCATGAACATCATGAAGGTAATGGACATCTACAACCGTCGCATCGCCGATCCCAACTTCCACGTGACGCCGACGACCTTCATCTTTAGCGGCAAGGCCGCCTCGAGTTACACCTTTGCCAAGGAGACCATCCGCCTGATTAACTCGGTGGCCGAGGTCATCAACAACGACCCGCGCGTCAATGAGGTCATGAAGGTCTGCTTTATCCCCAACTTCCGCGTGAGCAACGCCCAGCTCATCTACCCCGCCGCCGAGATCTCTGAGCAGATCTCCACGGCAGGCAAGGAGGCCTCGGGCACGTCCAACATGAAGCTCATGATGAACGGCGCCATTACGCTGGGCACCCTCGACGGCGCCAACATCGAGATCGCCGACCTGGCCGGCCGCGAGAACGAGGCCATCTTTGGCCTGACCGCCTCCGAGGTCGAGCAGCTCTGGGCGTCGAACAGCTACTTTGCATGGGATACCCTCAACAACGACCGCGAGCGTCTGGGCCGCGTGATGGACGAGCTCAAGGACAACACGTTTGCGGGTCTTTCGGGCAACTTCGAGAGCATCTACAACGAGCTCATGAACAACAACGACCCCGACCTTGTCATGGCAGACTTCCGCAGCTACGTGGATGCGTGGGAGAAGCTCACGGGCAGCTACGGCGACCAGGAGACCTGGAACCGCAAGGCCCTGCTCAACACCGCCTCGAGCGGCTGGTTCTCGAGCGACCGCACCATTCGCGAGTATCGCGACGAGATCTGGCACGCGTAAAGGCGCGCGAGCTCCCCTATACCAGCACGGCATTACTCGACGGGCGTGACGTTGCGCCACGCCCGTCGCTAATGGGTTTAGGAACATCGATGACAGAAGGAGAAATCGATGAGTAAGAAAGAATGCATCGCGATGCTCCTCGCAGGAGGACAGGGCAGCCGATTGGGGGCACTCACCCAAAAGATCGCTAAGCCGGCGGTTAGCTTTGGTGGTAAGTTCCGCATTATCGACTTTTCGCTGTCCAACTGCTCCAACTCGGGCATCGACACGGTGGGCGTTCTGACGCAGTATCGCCCCTACCTGCTGCATGCCTACGTGGGCTCCGGCGAGGCGTGGGATCTGGACAGCCGTGACGGCGGCGGGGCGCACCCGCCCCCGCACGGGAAACTCGGGGTCG
>UQNG01000087.1:0-6615 GCA_900542335.1 uncultured Collinsella sp. | reverse complement strand
GCTCTGAAGGCTGGTAAGACGTGCGAGCTCGTGGTCGTGGCCGGTACGGCGGGGTCGTCTCCGCGCAGCGTGGGCGCCTGGATGGCCGTTTTTGCCGATGGTAGCCAAACGGGCACCATCGGCGGCGGCAAGATCGAACTCTTTGCGCTGGGCGAGGCCCGCGAGCTGCTGGCCGGGGGTCAATCGCGTCTAGTCCGCTACACCATGGGCGGCGAGAACTCCGATACCGGCATGATCTGCGGCGGAGCCATCTGCCTGTGCTATCTGCACCTGGACGCGACCAAGGCACCGTTGTTCCAAGAGATTGCCGATGTACTGGCGTATCGCCGCATCGGCGACTTCGTCATCGACTTTGAGCCGTTTATCAGCCAGGCCCTCGAGGGCGATGTGGCCGAGTACCATGGCGAGGAATCACGCCGCACCATTGTGGGCTGCCCCGAGCTTTCGCTGGTGGAGGAGGGGAGTAAGGTCACCTACACCAACACCGCCTCCGAGATTCCCCCGGCGCACATCGAGACGCTCTGCCCCGAGGGCCTGACCTACATCTTTGGCTGCGGACACGTGGGCGCCGCGACGGCGCGCGTGCTCACGGCGGCGGGCTTTGCCGTCGTGGCCTGCGACGACCGCCCCGGCACGTTGACGCCCGAATGGGTGCCCGGCGTCTACGACCGTCGTCTGGTCGACTACAAGAACCTGGACGAGTTGTGTCCCATCGGCCCGCGCGACTTGGTGGTCGTGGCCACGGCGGGCCACAAGTCCGATATCGATGTGGTGATTCAGGCCATGCGCGCCAAGCCCGCCTATCTGGGTTGCCTGGGCTCGCGTCGCAAGACGGCCTTTGTGCGGGCCCGCTTGGAGAAGGAGGGCTTTACGCAGGAACAGATCGACGGGCTGCACCTGCCGATCGGCGTTGCCATCGAGGCGGAGGACCCCGAGGAGATCGCCATCTCCATCGCCGCCGAAATGATTCACCTGCGCCGCACCAAGCTCGTCCCCCGCAAGCGCTAATCGCATCCCCATATGCTAATCGCATCCCCATATATGAGTTGCGGTGAAATAGGGACTGTTTAAGCCAGTTAAGCCGTCAAACAGTCCCTATTTCACCGCAACTGCTTTTTGGGGATCGAGTTGTGCGGGGGAGTTGTGGAGTTGTGCAGGCAGACGAGGTTTTTCTGGAAATACGCTCCCGATGCGCGTATAGTACCGATTGTTTTGTCGGCTCCTGCTGCGTCGAGTCCAAACCGCGAAATGCCATGAGCGGCGCGGATGCAGCCAGGAGGCACGAGGACAACCCATCGTGGCCACGCCCCGTGCTTAAAACCCCAAGAAGGAGTGAACAATGGCAGAAGAGAAGTATGTGCCGCGTCTGAAGACCAAGTACAACAACGAGGTCAAGCAGCAGCTTCAGGAAAAGTTCCAGTACGAGAACGTCATGATGATCCCCAAGTTTGAGAAGATCGTCGTGAACATGGGTGTCGGCGAGGCCGCTACCGATTCCAAGGCCATCGACGGTGCCGTGCGCGACCTGCGCGCCATCACCGGCCAGCAGCCGATGATCACCCGTGCCCGCAAGTCCATCGCTACCTTCCGCCTGCGCGCTGGTATGCCGATCGGCTGCAAGGTTACCCTGCGTGGCGACCGTATGTGGGAGTTCTTCGATCGCCTGACCTCCGTCGCGATCCCCCGTATCCGCGACTTCCGCGGCATCTCCGCCAAGAGCTTCGACGGCCGTGGTAACTTCTCCATGGGCGTCACCGAGCAGCTCATCTTCCCCGAGATCGACTTCGACTCCGTCGATCACCAGCGTGGTATGGACATCACTTTCGTGACCACCGCCAACACCGATGAGGAGGCCAAGGCCCTTCTGGACGCCTTCGGTTTCCCGTTCAAGAAATAGGTTCACCTGCCCTATAAGCGCCGTTCCCACAAGGGGGCGGCGCTTGGGGCGAACAATACTCTATGTGAGGAGGATATAAGTGGCTAAGACATCGATGATCGTCAAGTGCAATCGCAAGCAGAAGTTCTCTACTCGTGAGTACACGCGCTGCCAGCGCTGCGGCCGTCCGCACTCTGTGTACCGCAAGTTCGGCCTGTGCCGTGTCTGCTTCCGTGAGCTTGCACTCAAGGGCGAGCTTCCCGGCGTTAAGAAGGCCAGCTGGTAAGTCACTACCAGCGTTTCAAGCATCAGTTTGGAACAGGGAAAACGCGCTAAATAGGCTTTGCCGTTAAGGGCGGCGAAGAACCAAGAGCACGTGTTCATCAAGAACGAAGGAGAATCTGTATGAACCTTACAGACCCGATCGCAGATATGCTTACGCGCATCCGTAACGCTAACTCTGTGAACAAGGCCACGGTCTCCATGCCGAGCAGCAAGAAGCTCGTCGAGATCGCTCGTGTTCTGCACGAGGAGGGCTACATCGAGGGCTACGATGTCGAGGACACCGTTCCCCAGAAGACTCTGCACATCACGCTTAAGTATGGTCCCAAGAAGGCTAAGGTCATCAACGGCATCCGCCGCATTTCCAAGCCGGGCCTGCGTAAGTACACCGGCGTTGCCGACATGCCCCGCGTCCGCGGTGGCCTTGGTACCGCCATTATTTCCACCAGCCATGGCGTCATGACCGACCGCGATGCTCGCAAGCACAACGTCGGCGGCGAGATCATCGCTTACGTCTGGTAATTCGCTCGGTAGGTAGAAGGAAAGGAGATCACCGTGTCTCGTATCGGTAATAAGCCTGTCCAGATTCCCGCCGGAGTCGAAGTGGCAGTCAACGGCAACAACGTTGTCGTCAAGGGCCCCAAGGGCCAGCTCGAGCTCGATGTTTTTGAGAAGCTCGCTATCAACGTCGAGGACAACGTCCTCACCGTTTCCCGTCCCGACGACGAGCGTGAGACCCGTGCCCGCCACGGCCTCACCCGCGCTCTCATCCACAACATGGTTGTTGGCGTTTCCGAGGGCTTCGAGAAGAAGCTCGAGCTCGCCGGCGTCGGTTACCGCGTGCAGCAGAAGGGCAAGAACCTCGAGTTCTCCCTGGGCTTCTCGCACCCCGTGATCGTCGAGGCTCCCGAGGGCATCACCTTCGAGGTTCCCGACAACACCCACGTGAACGTCAAGGGTATCAACAAGCAGCAGGTCGGTCAGATCGCCGCTGAGATCCGCGGCCATCGTCCTCCCGAGCCTTACAAGGGCAAGGGTATCCATTATGTTGGCGAGCACATCCGCCGCAAGCTGGGTAAGGCCGCCAAGTAGTCGTAACCGACTCACTCGCATAAGACCAGCACCCCGTTAGGTGCTGGCAAGATCAACCTTTTTAGGAGTTTACGTATGAACAAGCATAAGGCGAAGCTGGAAGGCCTCAAGCGTCGTCAGCGTCGTGTTCGCGGCAAGGTCTCGGGTACCGCCGAGCGTCCGCGTCTTCGCGTGACCCGTACTAACGCCAACATCTATGCCCAGATTATCGACGACAGCAAGGGCTCCAGCCTGACGCTCGTCTCCGCCTCGACCCTCGAGGCCGAGTTCAAGGGCACCCACACCTCGAACAAGGAGGCTGCGGAGAAGGTCGGTCAGCTCGTTGGCAAGCGTGCCATCGAGGCCGGCATCACCAAGGTCGCTTTCGATCGTGGTGGCCGTATCTACCATGGCCGCGTCAAGGCCCTCGCCGACGGTGCTCGTGCCGCCGGTCTCGAGTTCTAGGAGGTATGTAGCACATGGCTCGTAATCAGAAGCAGCAGCGCGAGGCCTCCGAGTTCGAGGAGCGCGTCGTTTACATCAACCGCGTGTCGAAGACCGTCAAGGGTGGTCGTCGCATGAGCCTCGTCGCTCTCGTCGTCGTTGGCGACGGCAAGGGCAACGTCGGCGTTGGCATGGGCAAGTCCGCTGAGGTGCCCATGGCCATCTCCAAGGCGTCTCTCGATGCCAAGAAGAACATGTTCCACGTGCCGGTGACCGAGCAGGGCACCATTCCGCACGAGGTTCTCGGTCACTTTGGTGCCGGCCGCATCATCATCAAGCCCGCTGTCGAGGGTACCGGCGTTATCGCCGGCGGCGCTGTGCGTCCCCTCTTCGAGCTTGCTGGCATCAAGAACGTCCTGTCCAAGTCCCTCGGTACCGACAACGGCCTCAACATCATCAAGGCTGCCGTCGAGGGCCTCAAGGAGCTCTCCAGCCCTGAGGACGTCGCGGCTCGCCGTGGCCTGACGGTCTCCGAGATGTTCGTCGGTAAGGAGAACTAAGCATGGCTGACACCATCAAGATCAAGCAGGTCCGCAGCACCAACGGTTGCAAGCAGGACCAGGTCCGTACTGTCCGTGCCCTCGGTCTCCACAGGATCCGCGAGGTTCGCGAGATTGCTGACAACGAGTCCGTCCGCGGCATGATCTTCAAGGTCAAGCACCTTGTCGAGATTGTAGAGGAGTAGCAAATGCAGCTTCACGATCTTACTCCCGCGCCCGGTTCCACCAAGAACCGCAAGCGCGTCGGCCGTGGCAATTCTTCGGGTCACGGCACCACTTCTGGCCGCGGTCAGAAGGGCCAGGGCTCTCGCTCTGGCGGCACCAAGGGTGCCGGCTTCGAGGGTGGCCAGACTCCGCTGGCTATGCGCCTGCCCAAGCTTCCGGGCTTCCGCAACCCCCGTCGTATCGAGTACACCGCTGTTAACGTTGAGCGTCTCGAGCGCAAGTTCGAGGACGGCGCTGTGATTGACGGTGCCGCTCTTAAGGCCGCTCGCATCACCAAGAGCGAGTTCGAGCCCGTCAAGGTGCTCGGCAATGGTGAGCTCACCAAGAAGTTCACGGTCAAGGTCGACAAGGTCAGCGCTTCTGCGCAGGCCAAGATCGAGGCCGCCGGCGGAAAGGTCGAGCTGCCGTGCTAAATGGTCTTAAGAATGCTTTCCGCATCAAAGAACTGCGCGAAAAGATTCTTTTTACCATAGCTATGCTCGTCGTGTACCGCGTTGGTGCGCACGTTCCTGTGCCCGGCATTCCCTTCCAGGGGATGCTGGGCCTTTTCTCGACCGATAACAATTCGGTCGCCGCAGGTGCTATGGCCCTCCTGAATCTTTTCTCTGGTGGCGCGTTGAGCTATGTGTCGGTGTTCTCCCTGGGCATCATGCCTTACATCACCAGCTCGATCATCCTCCAGATGCTCCAGGCCGTTGTGCCTTCCCTGCATGAGCTTGCCCGCGAGGGCGAGGTCGGTCAGACCAAGATCACGCAGTATTCGCGTTACCTCACCCTGGCTCTGGCAATCCTCAACTCCGTGGGTTACCTCTTCCTCTTTAAGAGCTTCGGCATCAGCTTTAATGGCGCCGGCGCTCCCGAGATCATCTTCGACCTCATGATCGTCGGCACGCTCACCGCGGGCGCCATGCTGATCATGTGGATTGGTGAGCTCATCACCCAGCGCGGTATCGGCAATGGCATGTCGCTGATCATCTTTGCGAACATCATGGCCGGTCTGCCGCAGGCGATCTTCTCCAGCACCGAGGGCAATGCCGGTGGCATCATCACCATGGTGATCATCTGCGCCATCATCCTGCTGGTTATCCCGCTGATCGTTTTCCTTGAGCGCGGCCAGCGCCGCATCCCGGTCTCCTACGCTAAGCGCGTCGTGGGCCGTCGCATGATGGGTGGCCAGACCACCTACCTGCCCATCAAGGTCAACACCGCGGGTGTCGTGCCGATCATCTTCGCTTCGGCGCTGCTGTACTTCCCGGCTCAGATTGCCGTGTTCTTCCCCGGCATCGGCTGGATTCAGGCAGTTGCCTCTGCGCTTTCGACCGGTTGGCTCAACTGGGTGCTTAACGTTGTTCTCATCGTGTTCTTCGCGTACTTCTACACCTCCATGGTGTTTAACCCCGATGACACGGCCGACAACCTTAAGAAGCAGGGCGGCTTTATTCCGGGCGTCCGTCCGGGTAGGGCTACCGCGGCCTACATCAAGAACGCGCTCAACAAGATCACGCTTCCCAGCGCTGTCTTTTTGGCGCTCATCGCCATCGTGCCTTCGATCATCTTCTCCTTCACGGGTAACCAGCTGATCCAGGCATTTGGCGGCACGTCCATCCTCATCATGGTCGGCGTCGTGCTCGACACGGTCGATAAGCTCGAAGGCCAGATCAAGATGTATGATTACGATGGATTCTTTAAATAGGCTAGAGGAGGATTGCTCATGAACCTCGTATTGCTCGGAGCTCCGGGTGCCGGTAAGGGCACCGTCGCACAGGAGCTCGTCGCCGAGTTTGGCGTCGCTCACATTTCCACGGGCGACCTGCTGCGTGCTGCCGTCAAGGGTGGCACCGAGCTTGGTATTCAGGCTAAGAAGTACATGGACGCTGGCGAGCTCGTCCCCGACCAGCTCGTGATCGACCTTGTCAAGGAGCGCCTTGCCGCCGATGACGCCCAGCAGGGCTTCATCCTCGATGGCTTCCCGCGCAACACCGCCCAGGCTGTGACGCTCGATTCCGAGCTCTCCGCCATGGGTCGCGAGATCGACTGCGCCCTTCTGGTCGATGTGGCCCCCGAGGTCATCATCGATCGTCTGTCTTCGCGTCGCACCTGCCGCGCCTGCGGCTAAACCCGGACGGGTGGCCAAACCCCCCGCCCCCGCTCCTGCCT
>UQNG01000086.1:0-6769 GCA_900542335.1 uncultured Collinsella sp. | reverse complement strand
GTAGACGGCAAACACGGCGCCGGCATTGGAGTTGCGGATGACCGCCACGTCGGTGGTGTAGATGAGCGATTTGATGCGGCGGCCAAAGAGCGTAAAGCCGCTGGCCTCCTCGATCTCATCGGGCATACGGAGGGCTGCCTTGCGCAGACGCCCGTCGATGGGCAGCGGCTCCATGGGCAAGAGGCCGTTGGGAGTTACGGCCACCTGGGGCTCGGTAAATTCGTCTGCAAGCTCAACCTCGGAGAAGTCGACCGAGGCGACGATGTCCTCGTGAACCTCGGCGGGAACATCGATGGGGGCTTGGTCGTTCGTCGCGGCAGGCGTCTCGAAGGAGCTGGTGCCGACAAAGGCGTCGACGCGCTCGTTCAAATCGTTGAGAGAATCCATGGCGGTCCGTTTCTATGCTGTGCGGTCGGCAGTGTACGACCGGCGTTGCGAGTGCTAAATCGTTTGACGAGTTGATTTTTCCCCGCTGCGCCATCCGTTAGACTGAAGGGCTGGCGAACGTGAAGGAGCTGTGGTGGCGGGAATCGAGGTGCTATCTTGAATGTCCCGTATACAAAAGAGAGGTGACGCGGTATGGAATTCTCGGCAATGTTGGGCTCGATTGGCCTATGCGTGGGCGCAATCGTTGCCGCCGCGGTCATCTACTTTGCGGTCACGGCCATTAAGGGCAAAAAGGCTGAGCGCAAGGAGCGCGAAGCGCTTGCGCGGCATAAGGACCAGCAGGACAGGCGCGCACGGCGATAGCTTGTTGAGTTTTGAATCCGTGCGCTAGCTGCGTTTTCGGACCAGGGCGATATAGAAGCCCTCAAAGTCGCGACTGGGCGGAATGGTCAGCGTGCCGGGCATGCCGTTGGCAATGGCCGAGACGTGGCCTTCGGCAATGGCTTCGGTAAGGGCGTTGCACTCGATATGCGGA
Source organism: uncultured Collinsella sp. (assembly GCA_900542335.1). GTDB lineage: Bacteria > Actinomycetota > Coriobacteriia > Coriobacteriales > Coriobacteriaceae > Collinsella. Next base: position 5,847 of record UQNG01000086.1, on the reverse strand, counting down.
TCCTCGCCGGCACCCTGGGCGCGACGCGCTTCGCTTTCGCTTGGCGTGCCGTCGAGGGGGATGAGCTCGCAGTCCATGTGCTTGTCGAGGGCCTCTTGCAGGGCATCCTCGTTTTCCTGCGGCAAGATCGAACAGGTCGAATAGACGAGCGTGCCGCCCGGTTTGAGGGCCCCCATGGCGCGGTCCAGAAGCGCGCGCTGCGAGCGGGCGCACTTAACGAGCAACTGTTCGGTGAGGCCGCGCAGGCTCTTTTCGTTGCCGCTGATGACGGTGCCCGTGCCGGTGCAGGGGGCGTCGAGCAGGATACGGTCAAAGCGGAAGAACTCGTCGAGCTCGCGTGCGTCAATGCGCATGACGGGCACGTTTTTGGCGCCCTGGCGGCCCAAGTTTGCCTCGAGCTTTTCGGCGCGGGGAATGCTCATCTCACAGGCGGTGAGGTGCGCCTGTCCCTGGGTGAGGGCGGCGATCTGCGTCGTCTTGCCGCCGGGGGCCGCGCACATGTCCAGGATGTCCTCGCCGGCCTGGCCGCCCAGCACCAAAGGCGGCATCATGGACGACAAGCTCTGCAGATAGATTTTGCCGTCACGGTAGATGTCGAGATCCCACAGATCGGAAACCTGGGCCTCGGGCAAGATGAACGCGTCCGGGTACCACGCGACGGAGCGGTGGGCGATCCCGGCGGCGTCGAGTGCCGCGGCAATGTCCTCGGCGGTCGCCTTGAGCGTGTTGGCGCGCAGCGTGACCGGGCGCGCGGCTGCGGCGCCAAAGCCCTCGATCATGAGCTCGGCATCGGCAGGCGTATAGGCACCGGCAACCGTGTCGACCATAAAGCGCGGCAGGTCGGCGGCGGAGTGTTGGGCGGCAAGCCGGTCGGAAAGCTCGGTAGCGGCAAACTGCCTAAGCTTGAGCTCGGGCTTAACCTGCTTTTTCTGCTTACGACGACGCGGCTTGGACATCCGTCTTTCCTTCCCGTCCCAAATTGACTACTTTCCGGGCACGCTGCTGCCGGCGTGCTTTAGTACTGGCTCTCGTGCTTGCTAAAGAAGTCGAAGCGCGGGGGCAGCGGCTTCACGCGGTGCTCGCCGGGCTTCTCGCCCAGGCTCTCCATAAACTCGTCCGTAGAGGCAAAGATGTTGTCCCAGCTAAAGAAGGCGACCGGATCGACGTCGAAGTACTCGCAGATGAGCTCGCAGCCGGCCGGGACGATGCCGTGCATGAGCACGGTCGCCACGCGCAGCTCGGTAAAGGCGTCGACCAGGGCCTGCTTCATGGCGGCGTTGGCTGGTTCGCCCTCGAGCTTGTTGGCGGCCTTGGAGGCGTCGCTCCAGCGCTTGTTGGCGGCGCGCAGGTAGTCGTCGCACACGGCGAGCGCACGGTGCGTCTCGAACTTGTACATGGCCTGCTCAAAGGCAAGGGCGGCCTGCTCGGCAGCCTCGACCACGGCGGCAGAGGCGGCACCGGCGGGGATGCAACCGTTGCGGTACGGGCTCTCGTCGCCCTCCTTGACGGCGACGCCGTAGAAGCAGCTGCGGGCCAGGCGGTTGAACACGCCGGTCAAAAGAGCGCTCTCCTTAAGGGCAGGATCGATGACGCGCTTGTCGTCGCAGGCGCGCACCTCGTTGCCGTCCTTGTCCTTGCCGGTCACGCGCGTGTCATATGCCTTGGGGCTAAAGCTCACCGGCTTCTCGGACAGACCGAGCGACAGCCAATGCGCGCGCATCTGCTCGCAGGTGTAGTGGTTGAGCAAGTCGTCTGCCGGCGGGGGAGGCGTCTGCGAGGATGAGCTGGCCTTTTTGCCCATGTAGAGCAGGTGGTAGCAGGCGCTGACGGTGCTCTGCGTGAGGTCCCAACCCAGGGCCTCCCACATGGCGGTCTGCGCGATGCAGTAGAAGTAGATGTTGTCTTGGCCGATGAACTGGTAGATCTGCGCGTCGTCCGAGCACCACCAGTCGCGCCAGTCGAGTGAGCTGTGCTGATAGGTGGGCGCGGGGACTTGCGTGGAATCGGCGGCGGGCTCGCCCATGAGGGCGGCGTCCTGGGCGGCGACACCCTCGGTCACGCCGGCGGCCTTGGCATCGCGGGCGAGCACGGTGCGGGTGTAGCTGATGGGCGCCCACAGGCTCTCGGGCCAGCACCAGCAGGTGACGTCGGTCACGCCGTCGACCTCGGGCACCGGAACGCCCCAGTCGATGTTGCCGGTGATGCGGAAGGGCACGAGTGCCTTGCCGCTGCGGAAGCGCACGCCGCCGTTGGCGAGCACCGCGTGGGCGTCATCGCGCTCCTTCCAGCTGGGGAAGATGACGGTAAAGCTGCTCTTGTTGCCCGCGGGCTCCAGCACGGTGTGCTCGGGCAGCTGGTCCTCGACGGCGTCGAAGGCCTCGCGGAACTTGTTCTGGATGTAGAGCTGTGCCGGCAGCAGCCACTCCTCCATGGTCTTGGAGACCACGGAGCGAACCTGCGGGTTCTGGGCGAGCTTGGCGGTGTAGGTCTTCATAAAGTCGAGGTAGGCCGGCAGGTCGAAGTAGAGGTTGTCGACCGGGCGCAGCTCGGGCACCTCGCCGGTGAGCTGGCTCTTGGGCGCAATGAGCTCCTCGGGCTCAAACTGGTGACCCAGGTCGCACTCGTCGGCATAGGCCTTCTCGGACTTGCAGCCCTGGATGGGGCAGCGGCCGATCACCTGGCGGCCGTTGAGGAACGTGCCGGCCTTGGCGTCGTAGAACTGCAGCGTGGAGCGCTTGGAGATGGTGCCCTGCTCGTGCAGGCGCTCGATAATCTCGGCGGTCACCTCGTTGTGAATCTGCGCAGCCGGCTCAAGGCCCGAGCCGCCGTAGATATCGCAGCTGATGTTGTAGTTGTTGAGGGTCGCGGCCTGGCGGGAGTGATTGGACTCGACATACTCGCCGATGGACTTGTCGTAGCCTTCGTTCTCCTTGAGCTTGCGGTAGCTCTCCATGATGGGCGAGCCGTAGCAGTCGGTGCCCGAGGTGAAGATGACGTTCTCGCGGCCCAGACGGTCGCGCAGGAAGCGGGCGAAGAAGTCGGCCGGGACAAAGACGCCGCCAACGTGGCCAAAGTGAAGGCCCTTGTTGCCGTAGGGCTCGCCGGCGGTAACGATGGCGCGTCGAGGCCAGCTGGGACGGTCGTTCATGGAGTATTTGGATGCCATGGGACTCCTTCGCATATGGTGAGAGCGCGGCCGGGCGCAAGGCCTGGCGACGCGGTGGTCAATTCGTGCATATCGTTCGACATTATCGCACATGCGGACGGGTACGTGGCAGGGGCGCTATCCTAAGATGCTATGAATGAGATTTCCAACATACATGCGTTTGAGGACGAGGATTTTCTGCACGCCTGCTTTGTGTGGGGGATGGCAGTGCTTGGCGCATTTGCCGTGTGCCTGGTGCCGGTGTTTATGCTGCTGGGCGGGCCCGCGGACTTGGATGCGGCTGACGCGGGTGGCTGGACGGCCGTTTTGGGCTGGATAGTCGGCTTGGCTGCGGTTTCGGCGGTGTCATTTGCCGTGCACGAGCTGGTGCACGGTGTGTTTTTTAAGCTGCTGGCACCTGCGGGCGCGAAGGTGACCTTTGGGGCGAATCGCGAGACGGCGATGATCTATGCCTGCGCCGAGGGCGTTGTGTATTCGCGCCGGCGGTACGTGGCGGTTTGCCTGGCGCCGACGGTTGCCTTGACGGTGGCGTTTGCCCTGGGGTTTGCGTTCTCGGGCTATCCGCTGCTGTGCTACCTGGCGGCCGGCTTGCATTTGTCGGGCTGTGTGGGCGATTGGTATTACGTGCGGACCATCCTGCGCGACCGTCGCATTGCCGCCTGCGAGGACACATCCTTTGGCGTGCGTTTTTTCGCAAGGTAGTCTTTTTGGGATGATTTTTCTGGGACGGGGATGTTGATGAAGCCGTTGCTGCTGCATGCTTGCTGCGCGCCGTGCTCGCTGGAGCCGGTTCGTCTGCTGCGTGAGGAAGGGTTTGAGCCCACGATTTGCTGGACCAACCCCAATATTCAACCGCGCGATGAATGGCAGCGCCGCTTGGACGAGCTGCGCCGGTGGTGTGCCGATGGCGGCATCGAGCTCATCGAGGCAGGGGAGGACCGCGATCGCTGGGAGACCGGTGTGGCACCGCTGGGTGCCGATCGGCCCCGTCGCTGTCGCGCGTGCTATGCCTTGCGCTTGGCCGAGGCGTGCCGCGTGGCCCAGGAGCGCGGGTTCGAATATGTGGGTACGACGCTCGCCGTCTCGCCGTATCAGCTGTTCGATACCTGTAATGACGTGCTTGAGCGCTTGGCGGCGGCACATGGGCTCACCCCGGTCATTCGCGATTTTCGCCCGTATTACCCCGAGGCCACGCGTCGTTCGCGTGAGCTGGGCATGTATCGGCAGAACTACTGTGGTTGCCGCTTCTCGGCTGTCGAGGCAGCCATGGACCGCGCTCGCATCCGTGACGAGCGCAAAGCCGCCAAAAAGTAGTTCATTTGGGACGTCAGCCTGCTAGGATGTAGAACGGACTTTAGCTATATAAGGAGTATCCGACGTGTCTATGCGTACCGATGATTTTGACTATAACCTTCCTGAGGAACTGATTGCCCAGGCGCCTGCCGAGCCGCGCGACTCCTGCCGCCTGCTGGTGGTGGATCGCAAAGGCTCCGAGACGGGAACGCCGTTGGAGCACGGCGGTACCGTTGAGCACCGCATCTTCCGCGACATCATCGACTATATCGAGCCGGGCGATGTGCTCGTCATCAACAAGACGCGCGTGATGCCGGCCCGCCTGATCGGTCGCAAAGCCGGCTCGGGCGGCGTGGTCGAGACGCTGCTGCTCAAGCGCCGCGAGGATATTGACCCGCTGGGCCATGTTTGGGAGTGTCTGGTCAAGCCGGGTAAGCGCCTGAAGCCCGGTGCTCAGATTGAGTATCGCGCCGGTGGCGCCCATGCGCCTGAGGGGGCTCCCGTGGTGCTGACGGCCGAGGTCATCGACTTTGTCACCGATAGCCGCGGCGGCCGCCTGGTGCGCTTTGAGCCGGCCGGTTGCAATGCCGCCGGCGACCCGCGCACGCTCGACGAGGCCATCCACGCTGCCGGCCACGTGCCGCTGCCGCCCTACATTACCGATTACGAGGGCGATCCCGAGAAGTACCAGACCGTCTACGCCATGAAGGAGGAGCACTCGGCTGCCGCTCCCACGGCGGGCCTGCACTTTACTCCCGAGCTCATGGCGGCCATCGAGGCCAAGGGCGCGAAGTTTGCCGCTGTCGAGCTCGAGGTGGGCATCGATACCTTCCGCTTGGTGGAGGAGGACGACCCTACGCAGCACGTCATGCACACCGAGCGCTACCACGTGTCGCAGGAGGTGGTCGACGCCGTGCACAAGGCTAAGGCCGAGGGGCATCGCGTGATCGCCGTCGGCACCACCGCAGTGCGTTCGCTCGAGAGCGCGTTCGATGCGGAGGCGCCGGTGTCCGATCCGGCCGTGACGGCGCGCTATTTTGAGGGCCGCGAGGACGGGGCCGACACGCTCAGCCGCGGCGACATCGTGGTGCGCGAGAACGCGACAACGCAGCTCTACCTTATGCCCGGCTCGACCTATCACGTGGTCGACGCGCTGATCACTAACTTCCACGTGCCGCGCTCCACGCTCATGATGCTCGTGAGCGCACTTGCCACCCGCGACCAGATCATGGATGCCTACGCCGCCGCCATCGAGGAGCGCTACCGCTTCTTCAGCTTTGGCGACGCCATGCTCATTTGTTAGTTACGCGGTTCTACGAACCGCGTAACTGCTCGACGCTGCAAACGCCCCTAAGCGGCAATCTGACGTTCAATCGTCGGGCATGACC
>UQNG01000085.1:0-6848 GCA_900542335.1 uncultured Collinsella sp. | reverse complement strand
CTCGGACGGCGCTGATGCGCTCCTGTCTGCCCCCCGCCTCGGCCGGTCTCGAACCCACCGCCGAGGACAAGCTGCTCAAGGCCCCCGTCGCGCCCGGTTATTCTTTCGCCTTTTCGACCCCGCGCTCGCAATGGCAAGCCGGCACGATGCCCCATATCTATCAGATCGACCCTGCGTGGTCGGAGCTGCCTTACGCCGGCGGCACCATCCGCCAAAATGCCTGCGGGCCCACGTGCCTCACCATGGTCTACATCTTTAAGACGGGACGCACCAATATGACCCCCGTCGATATGTGCGCGCTTTCCGAGGCGGGCAATTACGCCCCCACCGGTGCAACCGAATGGTCGTTTATGACGAGCGGCGCGTGGCAGTTGGGACTTAACGGAACGGAGCTCCATATCGATCGCGACTCGATGACCCAGGCGCTGCGTTCGGGAGCGCCCGTCATCGCCGCCGTTCGGCCGGGCACCTTTACCAGCGTTGGACACTACATCGTGCTTTACGGTATTGACGACGCCGATCAGATTGGAGTCTTCGATCCCAACTCGGCCAGCCGCAGCGCCCGCCGCTGGGGCTGCGTAGAGGTCCTTAACGAAGTCGAAGCCATGTGGGCCTACTACTAGTCATTGGGGACAGACTTAAATGAGTGGTCTCTGGCTGCCCGGAACTGCTGGCACGGAAAATGCATCCCGCTTTGAAGTTCGATAGCGGGATGCACTTTCCGCGCACGGCCTGTTTGGGAAACTACGTTCCACTTTCCGGCAACATTCCGGGATGCATTTTCCGGTTGAGGCCCTCAAGGGAAACCATGTCCCATGTTGGACGCTCATTCTGGGATGCGCTTTCCGCAGTTGATTGATGCGGGCTTTAAGGACTGTTCCAAGCTGCCGGCAGAAAAGGAACGTCCCCAAGTGCCGGGTTTCCGCAGTCATTGGGGACAGACTTAAATGACTAGTCTTTTAAGAACGTCCCCAATGACTACCCACAGAATGAGGGTCTCATCGGGGACTAGGTAAATAGCAAAAGCCCCCGCGGCCGAAACGGGCCGCGGGGGCAGCAGGCTTGCAAGGGTTAACTCAAGTCCTCGCCATTTGATGCAATGACCTTTTGATACCAGCAGAAGCTGTCCTTTCGGTAGCGATCGAACGTGCCTTTGCCCGTATCATCGGCATCGACATAAACAAAGCCATAGCGCTTCTTCATCTGCCCCGTCGAGGCCGATACCAGATCGATACAGCCCCACGGCGTGTATCCCATCAGGTCAACACCGTCCTCGACAATTGCATCGCGTAGCGCAAGAATATGCCTGCGCAGGTAATCAATATGATACGCATCGTGGACTTTGCCGTCTTCCAGCGCATCGAGTCCGCCCACACCGTTCTCAGCGATAAAGAGCGGAAGATGGTAACGATCGTGGTAGCCGGCAAGCGTCACGCGCAAACCCAGCGCATCGATCTGCCATTTCCAGGCAGTCTCTTTATCCTTGAGGTACGGATTGCGCAGCGTCGGGAACACGTTGCCCTCCGCCTTCTCAGCGATCACCTGGTCATCGGCGCACACCAAGCGCGAGCAATAGTACGAGAACGAGATGAAGTCGACGGTATGCTCGGCCAGATACTCCGTATCGCCCGGCTCAAAGGGCACGTGAACACCCTCTTTCTCGAGCGCACGCAGCTTCCAAGTAGGATAGGCGCCCGCAGCCATCACGTCAGTGTAGAAGTAGCGGCCGCGGTCCTCCTCATACGCAAGCCATACGTCCTCGGGCGCACAACGGTACGGATAGGTCGCACCGGCAGCGATCATGCAACCCACCTTGTTTGCGGGATCGATCTTGTGCAGGATCTCGACAGCGCGAGCGCTCGCCATAAACATATGGTGCGAGAACGCCGCGGTCACGGCTGCACGGTCACGCTCATCCTCGAGCGTGACGCCCGCGTTGAGATAGGACAGCGCCACGCTGTTGATCTCGTTGAAGGTGAGCCAATAACGCACGAGGCCCTGGTACGCACGTCCGACGGTCTCGACGTAGTGCGCATACCGCTCGATCATCTCTCGGCTTTGCCATCCACCATAACGCTCGACCAGAGCCAACGGATAGTCGTAGTGCGACAGCGTCACGAGCGGCTCGATTCCGTGCTCGCGCAGCGCCTCGAATACCTGACGGTAAAACTCCAAGCCCTCACCGTTGGGCTCGGCCTCCATCCCTGTGGGAAAAATACGGCTCCAACAAATTGAAAGACGCAGGCACTTAAAGCCCATCTCGGCAAAGAGCTCGACGTCCTCGCGCCAATGATGGAAGAAGTCGTTGCCCCAACGGCATGGATACAGCCTGTCCGGATCATCCACGGGCTTTTGCCTGCCAAACATCACACCCCAGCGGTCGGGACCCTGTGGAATCAGGTCGGAGTGCGACATACCGCGGCCGCCCTCGTTCCAGCCCCCTTCGGCCTGGTTGGCAGCGAGCGCGCCGCCCCACAAAAAGCCCTCGGGCATACCGGCAGCAGACGTTCTGTCAAAGTAACCCATGCTACTCAGTATCCTTGGCAGAAGCTGCCGCGGCGTTCTCCTGCTCCTGTGCCAGGAGCTGGTTGTCGTACACCTTAAAGAACGGGTACCAGACCACAGCCATGACCACGATCAAAACGATCGTAAATACCCAGATGCGCGGGTCGAGGCACTGGATAAAGCCCTGAACGAAGATGGGGAACGTGCCGCTCACCAAGATGTAGAAGTTAGAGACAAGACCCAGTGAGATTGCACCCCAATACAGCAGGGCCGAAATCATACCGCCCAGCACAAACGGAATCATGAGGATCGGGTTGAAGATGATGGGTGCGCCAAAGATCGCGGGCTCGGAGATACGGAAGAAGCTCGGCACGATCGATGCCTTGCCAAATGCCTTGAGCTGCTGCGACTTTGCCCTAAACGCGCAGAGCGCCACAAAAGAGAACGTATTGCCCGTGCCGCCGATGAGGTTGATGACCATCGACATGAGTACCGGGTGGAACTCAAGCGGCTGCCCAGCAGCGTAGAGCGAGGCGTTGGCAGCAAAGGCGGCAAGCGTGACCGGGGCGGTGATGGGCATCACGATCATGTTGCCGTGGATGCCAAAGCACCAAAACAGCAGCGTCATGAAGCAGATAAGCAGTGCGCCGGGCACAGAGTCAACTGCGACGGAAAGCGGGGCAGCGAGCAGCTTCTCGATAACCGAGGGGATGGACAGCGTGGGATCGATCATCTGGATCAGCAGGTTGCCACCAAAGAAGATGAGGATGTTGGCGAGCATAGGCACGATGGCGCCAAAGGTTTCGGACAAAAACGGCGGCACGCCATCGGGCATCTTGATGGTGATGCCCTTGGTCTGGCAGAAGTGCGTGACCTCGACGGAGACCAGGGCAACGATGATGGCGGTAAACAGGCCCTGCGCACCCAGATAGGTGCAGGGGACCGCCTGGAGCACGGACTCATCAGCAAGCTGGTAGTAGGACGACGGCGCCGCGGCGATCAGGAACATCACCAGCGAGGTCATACCGGCGTTAAGCTTGGGCATCTTGTAGGTGCCCGCCAGGTTATAGGCGATTGCGAACGTCACGATCACCGACAGTATGCCCATCGTCATGTTGAACGGGATGAGCAGCGTGAGCTTATTGGCCGTGGCAAAATCGAGCCAAGGGCCAAAGACGGACCAGAACCCGCCCCGCGCCACCAGGTCGGCCGTGACCGGCGGGTTGGCGATGATCATAAAGACGGCAGAGACCAAGATGAAGCTGATCGCGCTCATAAAGCCCTTTTGCATGGAGGCAAAGTGGCGCTCGGTGCCGCAGAAATTGGCAATAGGGGTCAGTTTTTCCTGAAGCAGGGTCATGAACTTTTCCATGGTCGCCTCCTAGCCCAACAGCGACTGGGCGAGTGCCAGCACGTTGGCGGCGTTGCCCATGCCGTAGTCCTGTGCGGGGATGACCGCGGTCGGCTTACCGCTCCCCTGCTTGACGGTGTTGAGCTGGTAGGACACCTGCGGCCCCAAGAGCAGCACGTCATAATCGGCGCAGGTCTCCTGATACTCGCCGATACCCACCGCATCGATATCGAGCTCGATGCCGTTTTGCTCCGCGTATTTCTCGAGTTTCTTCATCAGAATGCTTGTAGACAGGCCAGCTGCGCAAACAAGAAGGATCTTCATAAGGGATTCCCTTCGCATTGATTGGTTGGATAGTCGCCGCACGCCGTTAGGCGTTCTTGGCTGCAGTGCGCTCATACAGGCAGATCAGCTCCTGCACGAGCTCCTGAGCAAGCATGGAGCACATGAGGTGGTCCTGAGCATGGACCAGCAACACATCCACCGACAGATGCTCGCCCGCCGCCTCGGTCGAAAGCAGCTGCGTTTGGATGTGGTGAGCTTTGATTCCCGCATCCTTTGACTGCTTCATGAGTTTGGCGGCAGCGTCAAAATCCCCCGCCTTTGCCTTTTCAAGGGCTTCGAAGGCAAGGCTGCGCGCCTCTCCCGCTGCAGCGACCAGCTGAAACGAAACCATCTCGGTTCCCTGATCGTCCATAACGGTCTCCTCTCCCGTGATGTTTGGTTTGTACTTGAATATTCGAAACGCCTATCTCCCACCCGCAATCCTCGAGGTTTATTGCAGGCAGGCAGGGTTTTCGACAAAAGAAGCCTTAAGCCGTATGCGCTTGCACAAGCGCCATCAGCTCATGCCAGGACCGGCGCTCGCGTAAGCGCTCGACCCCCTGGCGGTCCATAAAGATCTCAGCGAGCAGCGAGCTCAAGCTCCGCGCCTCATCGCCGCCCGACCGGGCAAACGACACCATAAAGACGATATCGACCTCATGGCCGTATTCGTCCCAAAGAATGGGATGTTCGAGCAGGCCCACGGTAACAAAGGCCTCGGCGCTCAAAGGATGCATCCCATGGGGCATGGCCACCCCATTGCCAAACGAGGTGGCACTCGCGCTCTCGCGCTCGGCAACCTCTTGGGCAAACTGGGCATCGACACGGCCGCTCTCGACGGCACGCTCGGAGAGATATCGGAGAACGGCCTGCTTCGACGACGCCTCAACGCGGTTGAAGAACAGGGCACGGCTAAAGAAAGCGCTCAGGGAGTCCGGTTGCGCAGCATCATCACTCAGCACCTTGCGGATAGCGTTGACATCGCTCGTCTCCAAGAAGAAATCGGCCTCGCGGACGGGCACGGGCAACTTGACGTTGAGCGGCACCGTTGTGAACACGTAGTCGATGTGCGAAAGGTCGAGCGTTCCCACGCGGGCGACGTCGCATGTCTCAATCGACTCGATATACATACCAAACTGCTTGCGGTACTGGTGCTCGAGCATACGGGCGCTTCCCGCTCCCGAGGCGCACACGATCAGGACGCGTTTGCGACGCGGCTGGTCGGCTTGCTGCTCGAGGGCCAGGGCAAATGCCATGGCGATGTAGCCGAGCTCCTCATCAGAGGGCTGGCTACCAAAATGACGCTCGAGTACCTGCGAGGTGCCGGCCGCCATCGAATAGGCCAACGGAAACCTCGTCTTGATATCGGGCAGCATGGGGTTATCCATATGCATGTGATATTCAAGGCGATAGCCCAGAGGGCCAATATGCCGAGCAAGGTTCATGCGAAGTTCAAGATCGCTGCTAAAGTCAAACCTAAACTCATCGTTGACCGCACATACCATCTCGGAAGCGATCTCCCACATCTCGTCCGAGATAACGGCCGAGCCCTTCTCGGGCACGCCCGTGCCCCTGCCGAGCAAATGGATTGCGATAAAGGCAACCTCTTCTCGGGGCATGCTCACGCCCAGGGCATCCTTGATGTTTGCGGCAATCTGGAAAGCCGCAGCGTATTCGCGCGTTCCCTCCAGCTTTAAAACGTCCGATTCTGCAGCCGGGACATAGCAGCCCTGCTCGATGCGGCCAAGAGCGATGTAAAGATGCATGATGAGATTGCGGGATGCCAGCGAGCTCACCGTGACGGGCGAGGCAGTCAGGGCATCGTCCACACATGCGGCGATGGCCCGCAGGCGCTCGGCGAGCTCTGCATCGTCGGTGTCGGGCAACACGGGCCTCACCAGCGAGGCCAGACACAGACGCCGTTGCGACTCCCCACCCGCAACACGGATTCCGTAGCGAGGGCGCTTTTCGAGCGTCAAGTCAAATTGGGCGAGTTTCTGCTCTACCAGACGCATGTCATTGGACAGAGTTCGCGCCGAAACGTAGAGTAAATCCGCATACTCCTCAATCGTCACCCACTGGGACCGCATGAGAAGGTCGTTAAGAAGGAAGGACACACGGCCGTCGCGCGTATCAGGAATGCCCGGATGGGCCAGAGCCGCACCGTCTAGCAAGCGAGCAAGCTCATCTGCATGTGCAACATCGATACGATATTGCCCTTTGCTGCCAACGATGCGTGCAACCCCCGCAAGCTTGTCGTTTGCGCGATGGATATAGTTTCTCACGGCGCGCTCGCTTACCTCGAGACGCTTGGCAAGCACCGCGACAGCGACAGGCTGAGCGTCCTCGATCATATTTACAAGCTGCTTGACGCGAGCATCCATGTCCTCCTCCTTTCCCTGCGTCTAGTCTAACGCGGTAAAGAATGACACTCCACGTCGCGCTCGTTCCGCCAACGCGGAACAGGTTGCGGGGAGTCCAGCTGAACTTATAGGGAGCACGGAGAGAGGGCCCGAAAGCAATGCGTCGGTGTGAGATGCGCTTTCCGCAGTCATTGGGAACAGATTTAAATTAGTAGTCATTGAGGACGTTCTTGTTTGACTAGTCGTTTAAGAACGTCCATTACAGTCGAAATTGTCAGCCCGGGACCGTCGCGGGCTACGATTGA
>UQNG01000084.1:0-6922 GCA_900542335.1 uncultured Collinsella sp. | reverse complement strand
CAACGGATTGAGAAGGGGGAGGCCTCGCGGCCTCCCCCTTTTTTGCGTTTATAGGGCCATCACTCCACTGTCGCTGTGTTTTTGACCCTCGTTTGTTGCATCTTCTGCGAACGGGCTACAATATCATAGTCTGTGCAGCATGGAGGTGATTATGGCCGAAGCCGGAATCGGTGTTGATATCGTCGAGATTTCCCGAATGAAATCTATCCTTGAGAAGACGCCCGCGTTTGCTCGGCGCGTGTTTAGCGATGAAGAGCGTTCTTATTGCGATGCCTCGTCTCGTCCTGCCGCGCATTATGCCAGTCGTTTTGCTTCTCGCGAGGCGGTGCTTAAGGCGCTTGGTACGGGTTTTAGCCAGGGCGTTGGTCGTAAAGACGTTTCCGTAACGCGCGATAAGCTCGGCAAGCCTAAAGCGCTGCTTTCGGGCCGTGCTCTCGAAATCGCCCAGGAATTGGGCGTTGTCGAGGTCGCTCTTTCTATTACTCTGACGGGTGACTTGGCTGTCGCTAATGCCATTGCGATCACCGAAGATGCTCGACCTAAACCCAAGGAAGAAAAAGTGAGCACGAAGGAGCGCGTTGCTCAGACATTTAAAGAGGCTCGTTCTGTCTTAGACGAGCTCGAACAGCTGCAACAATCTGCTTTGTCGGAACATCTGGATGATGATCCGCAAGATGCGCTAGGAGCATAGATGAAACCGGTTTTGAGTACCGAGGAAGTCGTTCGCCTCGAAGATATTATCGAGCGTGAGGGTACCTCGAAGGCCGAACTCATGGAGTTGGCGGGCGAATTTGCTGCCAACGAGATTTTAAAGCTCAACCCCGATCGCGTTCTTGTATTGGTCGGTTTTGGCAACAATGGCGGAGATGGCTGGGTTGCCGCTGACATTCTGACTCATAAGGGCGTTGATGTAGATATCGTCTCCCCGGTTGAGCCGGATGAGATCCCGGCCGCTCTCGCTCGTCATGTCGCCCGTCGCACTGCTGGTCGCGACGTGCATGTGTGTGTCGGTCCCTCTCGTGATGAGCTGGAGGTGCTGATCGATAAGGCTGATGTTGTAGTCGATGCCATTTTTGGTACTGGTTTTCACGGTGATCTTCGTGCGCCGTTTTCAATCTGGATTCCCACGGTCAATGAAAATGCCGATTGCGTTGTTTCCATCGATGTTCCCTCGGGTCTGAATGCCGAGACGGGTGTGGTTGATGATGACTGCATTCGTGCCGAGCGTACGGTGACGATGATTGCTCCTAAGATCGGCCTATACAGCGCTGACGGTCCCGAATATGCAGGCGATTTGGTCTGCGGTGGTCTGTATGACCGCCTTGATGAGGTTATTGACGATGTCGATCATGCTGCCGAGATCGTGGAGCCCGGCGACCTTGTGGACTACTTTGCTCCGCTGCCCACGAATATCGATAAGTACTCGCGCGGCTCGGTGCTCATTGTTGCCGGATCGGCACAGTACCCTGGCGCCGCCATTATGGCTGCCAAGTCCGCTGCCCGCGCAGGTGCCGGCTATGTGGCGGTCGCGACGCCGGATGCGTGTGCCAACCTTATCCGCATGGCGCTCCCTTCGATTCCGGTCTTTGCCATTCCATCTGATTCCCGCGGCTCTTTTGGTGCCGCTGCGCGCATGACGGTATGTGAGATTGCCAAGAAATATAGCTGCGTGCTGTGTGGTCCCGGCATGACGACGTCTGCCGGTGCCATGCAGGTGGTTTCGGGTCTGCTCGAGCTCGACGTGCCGCTTATCTTGGATGCCGATGCCCTCAACTGCCTTGCCAAGATTGCAATCGACGGCATCGACAGCAATCCCGAGATGTATCGTCGCGAGCAGCCGCTCGTCATGACGCCGCATTATCGCGAGCTTTCGCGTCTCGTTGCCGGCGATGAGGTCAATGACCTTGGCACCGCGATCGCTGCTGCGCAAAAGGTTGTCTGGGCCGCTGGTTCCGATAACCTCGTTGTTATCGCTAAGGGCCCGACGACGGCCATTTGCGGTGTTGAGCGTGTGCTACTGCCGCTTTCGGGCCCGGCGTCGTTGGCGACCGCTGGCTCGGGAGACGTCCTTGCGGGCATTCTGGCCGGCACACTGGCCACCATGCGCGACGAGATGGATCGTTGGGAGCTGCTGTACTCGTATGCCGTCGCACTTCATAGCTATGCCGGTTTTGCTGCGGCGACGGAGTTTGGCGAGAAGAGCGTTATCGCGACCGATCTTATCGACTTGATTGGTCCCGCCATGGAGTTGGCGGCAAAGGATGCGCTCGATGATCTGGGAATCACAGACGAAGGGTCGGATGACTAATTATGAATAAAGCCGATTTGACGCGTTGGTCCTGGGTCGAGATCGACCGCGGGGCGCTCCGCCGCAACACGAGGGCCTATAAGAATTTGCTGAATCCGCGCCAGCGCCTGTGCTGCGTGGTTAAAGCCGACGCTTATGGCCATGGAGCTGTTGAGTGCGCCAAGATTATGTATTCGGCCGGTGCCGACATGTTTGCCGTGGCGACGGTTAACGAGGGCGTTGAGCTCCGACAGGGCGGGATTACGAAACCAATCCTCATCCTTAGCGAGCCGCCTATCGAGGCGATTCCGACGTTGCTCGAGTTCGATATCATGCCCTCGGTCTATACGTCTGACTTTGCTCTTGCGTATGGCGAATGTGCCGTCGCAGCGGGCAAGGTGGGTAAGTATCATCTCGCCATCGAGACGGGTATGAACCGCATCGGCGTACATTACACGCAGGTGCTCGACTTTGTCCGTGGTATTGATTTCCATCGCGGCATTCAGTGCGACGGCGTATTTACGCATTTCGCCACGGCCGATGAACCTTCGGGCTGGGACTACAAGCTGCAGTGTCAGCGCTTTACCGAGGCCGTTCAAGCCATTAAGGATGCGGGTTTTGAGTGCGGTATCGTGCACTGCGCCAACACGCCGTCCTCGATGCTCGACCCCTCGATGCATTTCGATATGATTCGCGCCGGCGTTGGCTTGTATGGCATGCAGCCGTGCGAGCTGAGTGGCCGTGTGATGCAGCTCGATCCCGTTATGAGCGTTCATGCGCGCGTGACGCGCGTGGCACACCCCGCGATGGGCGAGGGCGTGGGCTACGGTTTTACCTACCGCGTACCGCGTACACGCGTTCAGATCTGTACGCTGCCGATCGGTTATGCCGACGGCCTATCGCGTACGCTTTCCAATCGTATGGATGTGCTGTATCGCGGCGAGCGCGTGCGTCAGGTTGGCAATATCTGCATGGATCAGTTTATGGTCGCCATTCAGTCCAACCCGGCACACGAGATTCCCGAGGCCGAGTATGGTGACGAGATGATTATTGTCGGCCGCGATGGCGATGCCGAGATCACTATGGATGAGATGGCCCGACTGCGTGGCACGATTAACTACGAGGTTGCCTGCGGCTTTGGCATGCGCCTCGACAAGGTTTACGTGTAGGAGTCGCCATGGGCGTCATGCACATCCCCGGACATAGTCACCAGGCGCCGCGCGAGGTTGCGCTCGAGGAGATTGAGGCTGTTTTAGGCGACTGCCATCTCTGCCAGCTCTATCAGTCGCGCCATAATATCGTGTTTGGCGTGGGAAACCCCCGCGCCCGCGTCATGTTTATCGGTGAGGCGCCGGGTCGCAACGAGGATTTGCAGGGCGAACCCTTTGTGGGGGCGGCGGGCGAGGATCTCAACGGCATCCTTTCGCTGGCGGGGCTCAAACGCGAAGATGTCTACATTGCCAACGTGCTTAAGTGTCGCCCGCCGGGAAACCGCAATCCGCGCCCCGAGGAAGTGCTGGCTTGCTCACCGTTTTTGCGCGAGCAGATTCGAAGCATCTGGCCCGATATCATCGTGACACTCGGCAATCCCGCGACGCACTTTGTGCTCAAGACCGAGATCGGCATTACCAAGCTGCGCGGCAGGTTCCATCAGATGGGGCACTTTGTGGTGATGCCGACGTTTCATCCCGCGGCAGCGCTGCGCAATCCGGCGTGGCAAGAGTTGCTGGAGGAAGACTTTAAGATGCTGGGCGACTATCTGGAGCGGCACCCCGCGCCAGAGGGTGCCTCGGAATAATAAGGAGCATATATGTCCCTGGAGCGCCTGGGGGTAGGTATTTATAGAACGGCTTGCTCTGCCGATACGGAGCATTTTGGCGAGCTGGTTGCGCCGTGCCTGGAAGATGGTGATGTGCTGATCTTGACCGGCGGCCTCGGGGTGGGCAAAACCCACTTTACCAAGGGCGTTTCGCGCGCTCTGGGCGATGAGCATATGGTCACAAGCCCTACGTTCGCACTCATGGCCGTTCATGACCAAGGGCGTATTCCGCTGTTCCATTTTGATCTGTACCGCCTGGAGCATGCCTACGAGCTAGAAGATACGGGTATTTTTGACGTGCTGGGCTATGAGGGTGTTTGTCTGCTGGAATGGGGCGAGCAGTTTCAGGATGAACTGACAGATGAGTATCTTTCGGTGACGCTTAAGCGCGATGAGGACGACAGCGACGTGCGAACGATAACGCTCGAGGCACACGGCGAGCGCGCGAATGAGCTTTCCCATTTGATAGATAAGGCTGTACAAGATGAGCTTGCATAACGACAACGCGCTGGTGGTGGCGCTCGACACATCGACCGACATGCTTGCCTGCGCGGCAAGCTGGATTGATGTGCAGACAGGCGAGGCAAAGCTGGTGAGTGGGGACCATCTGTGTCGCCGCCATGCCAACGTGGAGCTCGTGAATACTGTTGATGGCCTACTGAAGCAGACCGGCCTGAATCGCAGCGATGTCGGCTGTTATGTGGTCGGCCGCGGCCCGGGTTCGTTTACGGGCGTGCGTATCGGCATCTCCACCGCAAAGGGTCTGGCACGCGGTGCCAACGTGCCGTTGCTGGGCGTGTCGACACTTGACGCGTGCGCCTGGACGGCATGGAAGGCCGGCGTACGCGGCAAGCTTGGTGTTCTTGCCGATGCCATGCGCGGCGAGGTGTACCCGGCGCTCTATGTGCTGGGGGATGAGGGCCCCGAGCGTCTGTTTGAGCGCGAGCGCGTGGTCAAGGCCGCCGTGGCGCTTGATGAGTGGCGCCAGACCGCGGACTGGGATCAGGTTCAGTTAGCTGGTGACGGTCTCGTGCGTTATGGCAAACTGCTGGGCGAGGATGAGACGGCGCGCTGCGTGGAGCGAGACCTGTGGTGGCCCTCGGGCGAGGGCCTGCTGATGGCGCACGCCGCAGGCGATGGCGATCCGGCTCGCGTCTTGCCGATCTATACGCGCCTTTCGGATGCCGAGGAAAACGAGCGCAAGCGTCTGGGCCTTGCCGAGAGCGCGCAGAGTGAGGTGACAGGTGTTGCCGACGAGCTTGCCGGACGTCATCTGCAATTCCGCCCCATGGGCGCGGCGGATGCCGAGGGCGCGAGCGCACTGGAGACCGCCTGCTTTGAAGGCGCCGGACACGAGGCGTGGACGCCGAGCATGTTCCTGTCCGAGCTGGGTCAGGACGTTGCCGCACCGCGTAGCTGGTGGGTGGCGCACGACGACGGCCGTCTGCTGGGTCTTGCCGGCGGTATGGTCGTCGACGGGGACGTGCAGATTATGGACGTTGCCGTCGATCCGGCGCATCGCCGCGAGGGCATCGCCCGCAAGCTTCTGTCGCACGTGAGCTATGACGCGCAGATGCTCGGCTGCACCACGGCTTCGCTTGAGGTTGAGGACGGCAACGAGGTCGCAATTGCACTCTATGCCGCTCTGGGCTTTACCGAGGCGGGTCGTCGCCGTGGCTATTACGGTGCCGGCAAGGATGCCATCGTCATGACGGCGCCGCTGCCCCTGGTGCTTCCTCTCGACAATGCCTCGCCCGAGCCGACGGCTGCCGAACAGCGTGTATGGCCGCTGCCCGCGCCCGAACGCACCGCTGAGGAGCGTGCCGAAATCGAGCGCCGTCGCCTGGTGCTTGCCATCGAGAGTTCCTGCGACGAGACGGCCGTGGCGATTATCGATGCGGACGGCAAGATGCTGGCCAACCAGGTGTCGACGCAGATTGATTTTCATGCTCGCTTTGGCGGCGTGGTGCCCGAGATCGCCTCGCGCAAGCACGTTGAGGTCATCGTGAGCGTCGTGGACGCGGCACTCGAGGACGCCGCAGCGTCGCTGGGCCTTACGGGCGGAGCCATTGCACCAAGTGAGCTTGCCGCCGTGGGCGTGACGCAAGGTCCGGGCCTGGTGGGTGCCTTGGTGGTGGGTGTCGCCTTTGCCAAGGGCTTTGCGTATGCTGCCGGCAAACCGCTGGTGTGCGTCAATCATCTGGAGGGTCACCTGTTTGCCAACCTGTTGGCGCAGCCCGACCTCAAGCCGCCGTTTATCTTTACGCTTGTTTCGGGCGGGCACACCATGCTCGTGCACGTAAGGGCATGGGGCGACTACGAGGTGCTTGGCGAGACGCTTGACGACGCCGTGGGCGAAGCCTTCGACAAGGTGGCAAAGGCACTGGGCCTTGGCTATCCCGGAGGCCCCATCATCTCCAAGCTTGCCGAGACGGGCAACCCTAAGGCGATTGATTTCCCCCGCGCGCTGAACAGCAGGGGCGACTACCGCTTCTCGCTTTCGGGCCTCAAGACGGCGGTGACGCTCTACATCGAGCAGGAGACCAAGGCCGGGCGCACGATTCATCTGCCCGATTTGGCGGCTTCGTTTGAGGCGGCGGTCTTTGACGTGCAGTACAAGAAGGCCAAAAACGCCCTGCATGCTACCGGGTGCAAGGAGTATTGCATCGGCGGCGGCGTCTCGGCCAACCCGCATCTGCGCGAGATGATGATCAAGAAACTCGGGCGTCAGGGAATCCGCGTAACGGTGCCGCCCTTGTCTGCCTGCACCGATAACGCCGCCATGATCGCGGAGGTCGCTCGCCGTAAATTCGACC
>UQNG01000083.1:0-7090 GCA_900542335.1 uncultured Collinsella sp. | reverse complement strand
TGGCAGCTATGGCAACAGCCGTGGCGGCAAGCGCGGCGGCAGCTCCCGTCGCCCCGGTGACGGCGGCGGCAAGCGCAAGTAACACACGCGTCGCGCGGTAAGGCGAGATGAGTTTGGGCCCCGAGCAGACTATGCTCGGGGCCCTTTTTGTGGGCGCAGTTTGAGGTGGGCCGGCCCCCTCACGAAAAAGCACGGAGGCGGTCGCGGCAAGAGATGTGGGTTATCGGCTTAGTTGGAGATTCGCGTATGCGGGGTTCTGGCATAGACGGAGAACGTGAAGCTCCCTACTGACGCACGGTGGCCGCAGTGCCCGGGCGGACACACTCGGGATTCCGCTCGCTGCCTGGCGCCCTTGCTGCCATCTGACTTTCACGCTCGCATTGTTCTGGATGCGGGCGTGTTTTTTCACGGCATGCACGGGTCCCCCGGGGTGCGCCGTGCATTTTCGGGAGTTTTCAGCAAGCCGGGGTGGCTGCATACGCGCCGGAAGCGTCTATTTGATCTCGCGAGATCCCTCGACGGGCGATTTGGGTCGGCAGGCGGCGTACGGCGTGGCGATAGCGCGCGTTTCGCGCCGTGCCGTGCCCCAAAGCGACGCCGGCCGCGCGATGCTCCCGGTTCGCGGCGTCGCCGGCGGGGGTCGCGATGCTGAATACTCCGGTTTTTGCACGGTCCAAGCGGGGGTACGTTGGGACGGGAAGGGGCGCCCCCATCTATTTATGCATGGCACAAGCGAAAATATGCAGGACAATAGGGCGCCATGCGCCGGATGCCCAGATTGGGCGCGCCATACGCCGACGTTCGCCGCGTCCCTTCCGCGCCGTGCGCGAATCAAAAGGCGAGGGCAGTTATGGGCGTGCGGGCGGCCCTGCTGACGGCGGGGTTGCAGCGGAGCTTGCGCTTGCCGTGGGCGATCGCGCACCCTGGGCGCCGGCGCTCGACGGCCGCATGCTCCTGCTTGCCACGCACGATGCCGCTGACGCTCGGGCCCTCAATATCTCGGACATCATCACGCTCTAAATACTAGCTCAGCAACAAATTGATTCGTTTTCCTCCGTTCCCATGGGGTCGGGTGTGGTATTCTATCTGCGGGGTAATACTTAGGAATACCAAGTAATACCAACGCCGTAGAAACAAACTCCAGATGCGGGCCAATCGGGTTGCCTTCACAGCCCGTCGCCCAGCCGCGTGGCCCGCATCTATCCGCACCACCGTCGTTTCAAAAGGGAAGCGCCATGGCAGAACACATGACCCCGGTTGTCGCGAAGGTCTTGCCCGAGGAAAAGGCGGCCTTCGCGGCGGCAACCCAGCTCGTAGGCACCACGCCGTCCAACGCTATCCGCATGTTTATCGCTGCGTTCAATCGCTGTGGCACCTTTCCGTTCGACATTTCGCCCAATGGGGCCTTTGGCACTGCGCCCGATTCTCATCAATAAGTGATCCGTTTTCCTCCGTCCCCATGGGATCAGCTCTCTGCCGAGTTGTGGTAGAACTAGGGAACGGTTTTGAGGAGGTTGGCATGCTCAATGCGATGATTTGGGCGCTTGCCTGTTTTGGCGTTGTCGCTGCCGATATAGCCCTGAGCGTGGTTCTGTTTTCAGTTCTCGATGCCGTATCGGTGCTGACGGGCTATCCGATCGACAATCTCGATATCCAAGGGTTCCAGGCTGCCGCTCAGACGGCGTCGTTTTTGATGGCGCTGCTGTGGTGGCGTTATCTGTGGCCGCGCTCGTTTATGGCGCGCTGGCAGGGCGTGCGCCCGCTTGGCGGGGGAGCGCGTGGGGCGTGGAAACGCATCGCCTGCGTTATCGTGATCGGTCTTGCCCTGCAGGTGGTCGTTGGCTACGTGACCGACGCTGTGCTGTCGCTGTTACCCGAGGCGGCGGCCGATTACAGCGAACTTGTCGAGGAAACAGGCATGGGCGACACGAGCTATCTGGCCGTTCTGACCACGGTGCTCGGCGCGCCATTTTGCGAAGAGCTCCTGGTGCGCGGTATCATTTTTGAGTTTTCGCTGCGTGCGTTTAATCCACAGTGCCGTCCGCTCTGGAAGCGTCGGCGCCGCGCGAACGCGCGGGGCGTCGCCATGGTACCCTGGGCGGCGCCGAGCACCTGGGGCGTCGCCGCGGCGATTGTGTTGCAGGCGGCAATCTTCGGTTTTATGCACATGAATTGGGTGCAAGGTTGCTACGCGGGTGCCGCCGGCCTCATCTTTGGCTGGGTGCTCGTGACGACCGGAAAGCTTCGCTATACGATCCTGCTGCATTTTGCCTTTAACGCCGGGTCGTACCTCATGGGGCTGCTCTGGTTTGCGAACACGCCGTTCGACGTGGCGGTCACGGTCGCTATCGCCGGTTTCGTACTGGTAGAGGCGATGCGGTCGCTCAAGCTGACGTGCCAGCTGGCTCGTCCCCACCAGCAAGCGTGATTCCCTTAAGGAAAACACGGTTAGGTGCGTCTGAACGTGTTCTCCCTAGGGAAATCACGACTAGAGACAGCCTAAGTGTGTTCCCCCTAGGGAAAACACGCCTGGGCCGATGAGGAGACGCCGGCTGGCCAAGAGACGCCGGCCGGCCCTCGCCACGCTAGTTGCGCCTGCCGCCTCCGTTGGCGCCCTGACGCCCCTGTGCCGCGCGATTGCGACCGGCAGTGTTCTGTGCGCGCGACATGCCGCCGTGGCCCTTGCTGCCTTTGGGTCCCTTGCCGGCGGCGCCACCGTGGGCCTTGCCGCCCTTCTTGCCAGTGCCGTGTCCGCCGCTGGCCGATGCCTCGCCCGGGCGCGGCGGCACGGGACGGATCAGGCAATGCTTGGTGTAGCCGATCAGGTCACGACGCCCGGCCTTCTCCAGCGCCTCGCGCACGAGCTTGTAGTTCTCGGGCTTGCGGTACTGAATGAGCGCGCGCTGCATGGCCTTCTCGTGCGGGTCGCGCGCCACATAGATCGGCTCCATGGTGCGCGGGTCCACGCCGGTGTAGTACATGCAGGTCGACATGGTGGACGGCGTGGGGTAGAAGTCCTGCACCTGCTCGGGCATGTAGCCCATGTCGCGCACGGCCTCGGCAAGGTCCACGGCTTCCTTCATGGTTGAACCCGGGTGGCTCGAGATCAGGTACGGCACCACGAACTGCTTGAGTCCGTATTCGCGATTCAAGCGCTCAAATTTACGGCAGAATGCGTCGTAGACGGCGCGGCTCGGCTTTCCCATCACGGAGAGCACCGCATCGCTCACGTGCTCGGGTGCCACGCGTAGCTGGCCCGAGACGTGATGCTCCAGCAGCTCGCGTAAAAACTCGTCCGAGGCATCGGCCATGGTGTAGTCAAAACGGATGCCGCTGCGCACGAAGACCTTCTTGACGCCCGGCAGCTGGCGCAGGTCGCGCAACAGCTGCGTGTAGCCGCTTTCGTCGACCACCATGTTCTTGCATACGCTCGGCCACAGACAGCGCTTGTTCTTGCACACACCGTGCTTGAGCTGCTTGTCGCAGGCGGGGCGGCTAAAGTTGGCCGTCGGTCCACCCACGTCGTTGATGTAGCCCTTAAACTCGGGATCGCGCGTGAGCAGCTCGGCCTCGCGCATGATCGAGTCGTGGCTGCGCATCTGCAACACGCGACCTTGGTGGAAGGTGAGGGCGCAAAACGAGCATTCACCAAAGCACCCGCGGTTGGAGCTGATTGAAAACTTGATCTCGGCAAAGGCCGGCACGCCGCCCGCGGCATCGTAGTCGGGATGCCAATCGCGTGCGTAGGGGAGCTCGGCCACCTCGTCCATCTCATCGGTCGTCAACGTCGCCGACGGCGGGTTCTGCACCACATAGACGCTGTTGGGATAGGGCTCTACCAGGCGATGTCCGGTGATGGGGTCCATATTCTGCTGTTGCACGTTAAAGCTGCGTGCGTAGTTGAGCTTGTCGGCGGTAAGGTCGTCCCAGCTGGGTAGCAGGTCGTAGTCGTAGACCTCGTCGAGCGAGCCTGTGCGGTAGACGGTGCCGTTGATATAGGTGATCTGATCGATGGGCAGCCCCGCGTCGAGCGCCTCGGCAATCTCGACAATCGCGTGCTCGCCCATGCCGTAGATGAGGATGTCGGCGCCCGAGTCGAGCAGCACCGAGCGCTTGAGCTTATCCTGCCAGTAGTCGTAGTGGGCCAGGCGGCGCAGGCTTGCCTCGATGCCGCCGATGATGATGGGGGCGTTCTTAAACGTCTGGCGGATGAGGTTGCCGTAGACCGTGACGGCTCGGTTGGGACGGCGCCCCTCCTCGCCACCGGGGGTATAGGCGTCGGTGTGGCGGCGGTGTTTGGTCACCGAATAGTGGTTGACCATGGAGTCCATGTTGCCGGCACTGACCAAAAAGCCCAGGCGCGGCTCGCCGAGCACAGTGATGCTGGCGGGGTCGGTCCAGTCGGGTTGGCAGATGATGCCCACCTTGTAGCCGTGCGCGTCGAGGACGCGACTGATGATGGCCATGCCAAAGCTGGGATGGTCCACATAGGCGTCGCCGCAGATGTAGACAAAGTCGCACTGGTCCCAGCCACGCGCATCCATGTCGGCGCGGCTGACGGGGAGGAACTTATCGCGGCCCGGTCGCCAGGGGCGGGCGGGCGTCGCTTGGGAATGCTTGGTGCGGGCGACCGTGGCCTGCGCCTTACCGCCGCGCTTTTGCTGCTGGCCCTGTTTGCCCTGCTGACTGCGCTGGTTGTTCTGAGCGTGCTGAGGCTTTTTTGCCACGATCCCTCCCGGTGTTTGTATGCTGCACGTAATTGTAACCAGTCTTTTTGGGACGGGGCTAAAAAGACTGGGGGAGTACATGGGCTGGGGGATCGGCGCGTCGATACGGGGATCGTTTGTTTCCAGACTGTGTATCTGCGCGTTGGAGAACCCGTCTCGCGCGCACGCCATGTTGTCAATGGGTTACAGTATGAACGGCGGCTATGTTTCCGCCAACGCACGAGAGAGTCGTCAACAAGGAGGATGCACGACGATGCAGCGTGCCAAACAGATATCGGAGTCTATTGAGCTGGGCATTATCTTGGCGCTCGCCGGTGGCTTTATGGATGTGTATTCGTACATTGGGCGCGACCATGTTTTCGCCAACGCGCAGACGGGCAACATCCTGCTCGTGGGTGTAAGCATCTCGGAGGGCAACTGGCAGCTGGTGGGACGCTATTTCTTCCCTGTGGTGTCGTTTGCCGTGGGTATTATGCTTGCCGACCTGGTGCACGAGCGGTTTGGCAGTGTGATTCACTGGCGCCAGGTGACGGTGTTCTTTGAAGCCGTCATCTTGCTGGGCGTGAGTTTTATCCCCGGTGGCGGTTACAACCTGCTCGCCAACTGCCTCACTTCGTTTGCCTGCGGCATGCAGGTCGAGAGCTTCCGCAAGATTCATGGTCACGGCATCGCCACGACCATGTGCATCGGTAACCTGCGCAATGCGCTGCAAAACGTGGACGATTACATCATCACCCACAAGCGCGGCTTTTTGGAAAACGGCGTGCTGTACTTTGGCGTGATCTTTACCTTTGTGTTTGGCGCCGTGCTGGGCAACTGGTGTATTGAGCGCATGGGGCTGCACTCCATTGCGGTGGCGAGCGTGCTGCTGTTTATCGCGTTTGCCATCATGTTTATCGACCGCGAGCGTGATTTGCGCTCTCGCTGGAAGCGTGCCTGCGAAGATTGGAAAGACGCCTGCCGAAAGTAACCGAATGCGGCAAAGGGGCTGTCCCTTTGCCGCAATATTTTTCATCATCTGTTGAAACGCTTTAACACTTTTGACGTTCTCACGCGTTTTTTGTTTCAAAAGCGTTAGGATGGGACTTATAGCGCGGGGCGTAATGGGTGCCCCGCACACGATGGGAGGCTATCAATGGCTAATCGTTTCGTTCTCAACACCATCTCTTATCATGGTTCCGGCGCCATCAAGGAGATCCCCGGCGAGCTCCAGCGTCGCGGCTACAAGAAGATCTTCGTCTGCTCCGACCCGGATCTGGTCAAGTTTGGCGTTACCGCCAAGGTGACCGACGAGCTCGACGCCGCCGGCATCGCTTGGAGCCTTTACTCCGAGATCAAGCCCAACCCCACCATCCAGAACGTCAAGGACGGCGTCGAGGCCTTCAAGGCCGCCGAGGCTGACGCTATCGTGACCATCGGTGGCGGTTCCTCCATGGACACTGCCAAGGCTATCGGCATCATCATCAACAACCCCGAGTTCGCCGATGTCCGCAGTCTCGAGGGCGTTGCTCCCACTAAGAACCACGCCGTGTTCACCATCGCTGTGCCGACGACCGCCGGTACCGCCGCCGAGGTGACCATCAACTACGTCATCACCGACCCCGAGAAGGTCCGCAAGTTCGTGTGCGTCGACACCAACGACGCCCCCGAGGTCGCCGTCGTCGACCCCGATATGATGGCTTCCATGCCCGCCGGCCTGACCGCCTCTACTGGCATGGACGCTCTGACCCACGCCATCGAGGGCTACACCACCAAGGGCGCTTGGGAGCTCTCCGACATGTTCCACTTTGAGGCTATTAAGCTGATCAGCGAGAACCTGCGCGACTCTGTCGCCGAGGCCAAGTCCGGTCAGCCCGGCTCCGGCCGCGAGGGCATGGCTCTTGGCCAGTATGTCGCCGGCATGGGCTTCTCCAACGTCGGCCTGGGCATCGACCACGCCATGGCTCACACCCTGTCCGCTCACTACGACACCCCGCACGGCGTTGCTTGCGCCATGCTGCTGCCGATCGCCATGGAGTTCAACAAGCCGGTTTGCACCGAGCGCCTGGCCAAGGTTGCCGTTGCCATGGGCGTTGACACCACGGGCATGAGCACCGACGAGGCTGCCGACGCCGCTATCGCCGCCGTCAAGCAGCTTTCCGCCGACGTGAACATCCCGCACGTCTGCGAGGCCATGAAGGCTGACGAGATCGAGGTTCTGGCCAAGGACGCCATGGCCGACGCCTGCTTCCCGGGCAACCCGCGCGAGGCGACGCTCGACGACGTCATCGAGCTCTTCAAGAAGATCTGCCCGGCTGCTTAACCTGGTTCGGCGGGCCCCGCCCGTTAGCCCCAGAATCGTCCTCGGACATGTCGGAGGCCCC
>UQNG01000082.1:0-7216 GCA_900542335.1 uncultured Collinsella sp. | reverse complement strand
GGCAGCGGGTGCTGCGGAAGCGGCGGGAGCGTCGGCCTTCACGGCCTCGGCAGCAGCGCCGGCGGCAACGCTCTTGGCGTCGGCCTTGCCCTGGAAGGCATCGTTGAGCTTGGCGGCCTTCTCGGCGTTCTTGGCGGCGAGCTCCTCCTGGGAAATCTCGGCCTCCTCGGCGCACTTCTGGGCGTCATAGGCACGGAAGAACGGATAGTACAGAACGAAGTCGACGACCAGGATAAGGGCGAGCATCACAAAGGCGAGCGGCTGGAAGCCCAGGCCCATGATAGTGCCGATGGGGCCGGGGACGGTCCAAGGCAGGGTGTACATAAAGCCGTTCATGCCCAAGAAGTCGATAAAGATCTTGAGGATCCAGATGTTGGCGATCGGGGCAAAGACAAACGGGACAAAGAAGACGGGGTTGAGCACGATGGGCGCGGCGAACAGCAGCGGCTCGTTGACGGCAAAGCAGACGGGGACGATAGCGGCCTTACCGACGGCGCGCATCTCCTGGGACTTGGCTAGGAAGCAGAACATAAAGACCAGGACGAGCGTGGCGCCGGTGCCGCCCATGCAGACGACGAAGTACTGGGCACCCTGGGTCAGGACGGCGGAAGCGTGCTGGCCAGCCTGGAACGCAGCTAGGTTGTCGGTCATGTTGGCAACGAGAGCGGCGGCGATGGCGGGCTCGACGATCGAGGGGCCGTGGACGCCGACGAACCAGAAGAGGCTCATGGCGCCGTAAATCACAGCGAGGCCGATATAGCCGTCGGCAGCGGTGAACAGGGGCTGGAACACCTGGATGACGCCCTGGGCAAAGCAGAAGCCAAAAGCAGCGCGGAAGACGATGTCAAAGACCCAAAAGACGGTGATGCAGACGGAGAAGGGGATGATGTCCTTAAAGGTCTGCGAGATGTTGGGCGGAACCTGCTCGGGCATCTTGACGGTGATGTTGCGCTTAATGAAGAACTTGTAGATGATGCCGGTCACAAACGCAGCGATGAAAGCGGTCAGCAGGCCCTTGGAACCAAGGTAGGTGGTGTTGAAGCCGCTGGCGGCGTCCGTGGCGATGGTGTCGCTCGAAAGGAGCAAGAAGCCGATGATGGCCGCGCACATGCACGAGATAAAGTTGATCTGGTTGTTCTTGGGCAGATCGCGGTTCTGAGCGTCGGCGAAGTGCTTGGCCGTGGTGGCGGCGCAGGCGATGGCCAGGATGCCCATGGAGTAGTTGTAGCACTTCCACAGGGCGTTGTTGATGTCATCGGGCCAGTAGAAACCCCAGATGTTGGGGACCGAGGCTACCAGGCAAAAGATGGACGAGAAGATGATGATGGGGATGACGGAGATAAAACCGTCACGGATCGCCTTGAGGTACTTGTTGCGGGCGATCGCGTTGAAAAAGGGCTGGCCCTTTTCGATGATGGCGATGAGTTGCTCCATGCAAAGCTCCTAAGAGTCGGTGGGCTAGCAACGATGGTAGCTTTTGACATTCGGTTGCCAAAATGTTGACGTTGCCATTTTGTGACACAAAATAAGAAGCGAACCGATGGTTCCTGTGCCTGCGAACCGTCGATTCCTTACGCGTAAACGTCTGAGCCGCCCGGTGGCTCCGTGTTTGCACAATGGCAACGTTAACATTTGGGCGACAAAAGCCGTTCGGGGAAGCAAAAATGTCGGTGAACGGTAGGTTTTGGGTGGTGAGCGTATGGTGGGGGAGGCGTTGGATATACTTGAAGACGTTTCATTTGACTGCGCAGGATGCCACTAATGGCATCGTTGACATAGAAAGATCGACCTATGGCCGCTGTTAAAAAATCGGTTTCCGTTAAGGACGTGGCGCGTCTCGCGGGCGTCTCGGAGCAGACAGTCTCGCGTACGGTGCACGATTCGCCCAGCGTGCGCCCCGAGACCAAGGAGCGCGTGCGTGCCGCCATGCGCGAGCTGGGGTATCGCCCCAATTTTGCCGGTCGATCGCTGCGCCGCGGCAAGTTTAAGACCGTCGGCGTCGCCATGTTCAACATTACCGGTACCGGCAACCTCGACCGTATGGAGGGCTTTGCTGCCGCCGCCGATAAGCACGGCTACGCCATTACCCTCACGAAAGTAGATGGGCATCCGTATACCCTCGAGAGCGCATCGTCGCGTATGAGCGCGCTGCCGGTAGACGGCATGGTTGTGATCATGAACCGCATGCCGGCGGACTTTGGCACCTTCGAGCCGCTGCCTGGCATGCAGACAGTGCTCGTTACGATGTTGGAGCACCCGCTGTGCTCGACGGTCGATAACGACCAGTTCGATTGCTCGCGTCAGGTTGTCGAGTACTTGCTGGGGCAGGGGCACAAGACCGTGCACTTTATCTCGTGTCCCGAGCGCTCGCTTTCGGGCATGCAGCGCGAGGAAGGCTGGCGCGAGACATTGCGCGCACATGGTATTGAGCTGCCGCGACTCATCCGTGGCGATTGGACGGCGCAGAGCGGATATGCCGCAGGCCAGGCTCTGGCGGACGATCCGACCTGTACTGCCATCTATGCCTCCAACGACGCCATGGCCTACGGCTGCATTCGCGGGCTCGAGTCGCGCGGAAGGCGTGTGCCCGAGGACGTGAGCGTGGTGGGTGTTGATGACAGCCTGGGCGATATCGTGCCCGACCGTCGCCTGACCACCGTGCGCTTTGACAACAGGCGTGTCGGCATGTGGGCAGTCGATAAGATCGCCGGTGCCGAGGGGGGTGCGTCTGGCGTGGAGCACATGCTGATCCCCGGCGTGCTCGTAGAGGGCGATACGGTGCGCGATTTGCGCTAGGGCGCGGTCCTGTTTGGGTTTCCGTTAATCATGTTTGATATTGTTCGAAATGGTTTGGAAACCGTTCACGGGCGAAAAGTGACCGTTCATAGCTTGAAAATACGTTTTGCGCTGTTCTTTTTTGTTTGAATGTTAATGTTTCTGCCATACAGAACGCAGCGCGTATGCCCGGACGCGATGCTCTCCATTGGTTCATATGTGAAAGGAACGCAACATGGCAACCAAAGAAGAAATCTCGATGGTTGGATTCGAGATTGTCGCATACGCAGGTGACGCCCAGACCGATCTGCTTGCAGCGCTCGATGCTGCTCGCGAGGGTGATTTTGAGAAGGCCGAGCAGCTGCACAAGGATGCCAGCGATGCGCTCATCGGTGCCCACGACACGCAGACCAAGCTGCTTTCGCAGGAGGCCGGCGGTGGCGAGATGGAGATGACCTTCATCATGGCTCACGCTCAGGATACCCTCATGACCACTATGATCCTGGAGAAGCAGACCCGCTTTACCATCGATGCCTACAAGCGCATCGCCGAGCTCGAGGCCAAGCTCGCCTAACGAGCCCGCACAACCAAGTCCCCTTCCAAAAGCTCTGCCGCTATCCGCAGCAGGGCTTTTTCTGTATCCCACCTATCTAGGTTGCGGCGAAATGGGGGCCGACAGGCCAAAATGACCCGCTTTCCCGTCCCCGGAGGATCGGTTGGTAGCGCTCGCCACGAAACTGGCCCATCTACTACGTTTAATCCGATACCCTCGAACACGCCCGCGTTTCATGAAAAACCGCAGGACTTCTACCTGCGGTTTTGTTTTTTCGCTTTGTGGCATGGTCGGAGATAGGCGGTTAAACGTAGTAGATGGGCCCATTTCATGGCGGACGGGTCATGCAGCAGCCTGGTGCGCCGCCTGCCGTTCGGTTTTTTTACTGGGTGGGTATAATTCCATCCGCAATACAGGCCGGACTGAGGAGGTATCCAAATGCCGGACAATGGATCGATTCAAAAGAGAGACGCGCACGAGATGGCTCATGGGCGTCCTGTCCAGATAACCGAGCACACGACGGTAACCGAGCTGCAGCCCAGCCTGTCCGATGTCGTGTGCGCAAACAAAAAGCTGCAGATTGGCTTTATCATTGCGCTCGTGGTACTGGCGCTGCTGTCGGGCTTTGTAGCTCGTCCGCATTTTGCCGATACCAAGACTTGGGACTCCACCATCGAGGTCATCGATCAAAAGAAGGGCAACGTTTTGGCGCTCACGACCTCGTGCGTCGCCCTATCTGCGGGTATCACTGCGCTGCCGGGCGATACGGGAACGCCAGTCGCCGAGCAGCTCGCACAGCTTTCGGGTAACCTGGGCATCGTGCTTGCCGTGCTCTACCTCGAGAAATATCTGCTGACCATTTTGTGGTCGGTTGGCTTGGGCATCTTAATCCCGTTTGCGTTGGTGCTCTTTGCGGTGTCGCTTGGCATTCACGGACGCTGGAGCACGAGCGCCATCCTACGCCGCGTGGCGACTCGCGTGCTGGTGGTCTCCATGATCGGAATGGCCTTGGTGCCTGCAAGCGTATGGGTGTCGCAAAAGGTCGACGAAACGTATCGAGTGAGCATCGAGGCGGCCGAGCAAAAGGCGGCCGACGCTGCGAGTGCGGCAGATAGCGATAGCTCCAAAACAAGCAAGAAAAAGACCGAGTCCGCAGAGCCCAAGAACGTGCTTGAGCAGCTTGCCGACGGCGCCTCGGGTCTCGTCGCGTCGGTGACCAGCGGCGCCAAGCAGATGACCGACGAGATTGTGCAGCAGGTGACCGACCTAATCGAAGGCGTCATCGTGATGATCGTGACTTCGTGCGTGATTCCATTGCTGGTGCTCGCAGCGTTTCTGTGGCTGGGTCACGTACTGCTGGGGATTGATATTTCCGGCCCGGCGAACTATTTGACGGGCCGCTTTCTGAGTGCCCCGTCCAAGCACGCAAAAAAGGGTGGGCAGTTCGAGTAGCTAAAACAGCTGTATATACCGGGGCATACCGCCGAAAGGCGGCCGAGATGCGTTCTCGGCCGCCTTTTTGTTTGTTGAATACGTGGTAAGCCGGGCTTTTCCTGAGTCCAAACGGCCAGCAATTATCTATGAACGGTACTTGTTCAAAAAAGAACAAAGATAAACAAATAGTTGTTGCAGTCACTGTTCGAATGTGTTCAAATAAACATGAACAGTGAAGAACCGCACATTCAGATGCCCGGACCTGAACGCGATTCAACACTTCCAAACAGGAACTACGCACCTGCGTATCTCACAAGGAGGATGTCATGAGGGTTGTAATCGCTTCCGATGCCGACGGTATGTCGATGAAGGAGTCCATCAAGGAGATGCTCATCGCCGACGGTCACGAGGTCGTCGACTATTCCGAGACCCCTGCCGCGGACTTTGTCGATTCCGCGACCGCCGTTGCCAAGGACCTGCTGGAGCACAAGGATTCCCAGGGCTTCGCATTCGATAAGTACGGCGTCGGCTCCTATATGGCCGCCGTCAAGATTAAGGGCATGGTCGTCGCCAACATTTCCGACGAGCGTTCCGCCTACATGACCCGCGAGCACAACGGCTCGCGCATGGTCACCATGGGCCCGGGCGTTGTGGGCACCGAGGTCGCCAAGAAGATCGCCCGCGAGTTCCTGCGTGCGCAGTACGCCGGCGGCCGTCACCAGATTCGTGTCGACATGCTCAACAAGATGGCCTAACGAGAGCCACCGAGAACTCGAACTTCTATCTCAACTTGTGAATTCAGACGAAAGGACGTTCTGATGAAGAAGACCATCGCAATCGGTTGCGACCATATCGTTACGGACGAGAAGATCTATCTGGCCGACCGCCTGGAGCAGGCTGGCTACAAGGTGCTCGACTGCGGCACCTACAGCCACACCCGTACGCACTATCCCATCTACGGTAAGGCCGTGGGCGAGGCCGTTGCCAGCGGCAAGGCCGACTTTGGCGTGGCCCTGTGCGGCACCGGCATCGGCATCACCAACGCCGTCAACAAGGTTCCCGGCGCCCGCTGCGCCCTGGTTCGCGACATGACCTCTGCCCTGTATGCCCGTCGCGAGCTCAACGCCAACATCGTGGGCTTTGGCGGCAAGATCACCGGCGAGTTCCTGATGGCCGACATCATGCTTGCCTTCCTGGAGGAGCCCTACGACAAGACTCCCGAGCACGATGCCTTGATCGCCAAGATCGATGCCTGCAATAAGGCCGACGCCGAGGCTCAGGCTGACCCGCACTTCTTCGACGAGTTCCTGGAGAAGTGGGACCGCGGCGAATACCATGATTAGCGGGTATCCGGCGTAATTAACTAGTCCGTTGACGGCTCGCGTTTCTGTGATGGGGCGCGGGCCGGTTTTCTAAACAGGAGTTCAATATGATTCTGACCGTTACCATGAACCCGTCGATTGATACGCGCTATCAGCTCGACAAGTTGATTATCGACGACGTGAACCGCGTGACGCCCGAAAAGACCGCTGGCGGCAAGGGTCTCAACGTGAGCCGCGTGCTGCTGCAGCTGGGCGACGACGTGCTCGCGACCGGTCTGCTCGGCGGCCACATGGGTGCCTATATGGCCGAGCTCATGGATGCCGATGGCGTCAAGAACGACTTTGTGCCTATCGCCGGTGAGACGCGCATCTGCCTGAATATCCTGCACGAGGGCAATCAGACCGAGCTTTTGGAGAGCGGCCCGCAGATCGCCCTGGCCGAGCTCGAGGCCTTTACGGCCAAGTTTGCCGAGCTTGCAGCGAAGGCGGACGTTGTGACGCTTTCGGGCTCGCTGCCGCGCGGTGTCGATGCCGGCTACTATGCCGAGCTCGTCAAGATCGCCGAGGAGGCGGGCGCCAAGGTGCTGCTCGACACCTCGGGTGCATCGCTGGAGGCCGCGCTGGAGTCCGACGCTAAGCCTGAGCTCGTAAAGCCCAATCTGACCGAGATTAACGGCCTGCTGGGTACGTCCTTTACGACCGATGATGTCGATGCCCTACGCGAGGCGCTTGCCGCCGATGGCCGCTTTGCCGGTATTCCCTGGGTTGTCGTTTCGATGGGCGCTGCCGGTTCGGTGGGCTTCCATGAGGGTCGCGCGTTCCGCGCCAAGACGCCCGCGATTGCGGCCGTGAACGCGACGGGTTCCGGTGACTCGACCATCGCCGGCTTTGCGCATGCCATTGCTGCTGGTGCCGACGACGTCACGGTGCTCAAGACCGCCAATACCTGCGGCAAGCTTAACGCCATGGATCCCAAGACCGGCCACCTGGTCATGGACCGCTGGGACGAGATCTACAACAACGTTGTCGTGACTGAACTGTAAGGGTTACGCGGTTTTACCAAACCGCGTAACGGCGCGACGCTGCAAACGCCCCTAAGCGGCAATCTGACGTTCAATCGTCGGGCATGACC
>UQNG01000081.1:0-7973 GCA_900542335.1 uncultured Collinsella sp. | reverse complement strand
CGACGGCCGGCGTGCTTTTGGATGAATCCCAAGCGCGCCGGCCGTTGTTTTTATGTTGCTGCCGTTTACTCGGCGAGCTGCTTTAGCACATCACAGGCGATCTCGACGGCATCGTCGATGCAGCCAGGGCAGCTGCGGAGCGGACCCTTATCCGATCCGACGCCCTTGAGCGTGCCGCAGACGGTCGTCGTGTTCTTCTCGCCAAAACGCTTGGCGATCTCGCGCGACAGCTTGTAGGTCTGGCCCTTGGTCTTGGGGTTTTCCATGCCGTCGCTCATTACAAAGCCCATGATGGCCACGGCGCCCGAGATGGCGCCGCAGGTTTCGGTCATGCCGCCCATGCCGGCACCAAAGCCCTCGGTGAGGGTAAAGGCGATCTGGGGGTCGAGCCCGACGGCGGGCGCGAGCGTGCAGGCGACGGCCTGGGCGCAGTTAAAGCCGCGGGCGTGGTATTCGGCAGCTTGCGCCTGACAGGCGGTGATGTCGAGCTGGGCCGTATCGATTTGCTTCATCGTTGTCTCCTTGGTCACGGTGTACCCGCCTATGGTACCCGTGACGGTGCATGTAATCATCGAGAGCTTCATGTATGCCTCATTTTTATCTATCGAGCAAATGCCCAAGGCTTGAGATAAATACCCTGATCAATTTGTCTCATAACCCACCTTGGGGATGGGTTGAGAGGGGTGTGCGGTAGCGGTATCGTGAACCGAATAAAACAAAACCCAAGTAAGGGAGTTGGATATGAGCGAGCAGACCATCGGTACGACGTGTGTTCAGGGCGGTTATCGCCCGGGTGATGCGGAGCCGCGTCAGGTGCCTATCTACCAGTCCACCACGTGGAAGTACGACACGTCCGAGCACATGGGCAAGCTTTTTGATCTGGAGGAGTCGGGCTACTTCTATAGCCGTCTGCAGAATCCTACGTGCGACCTGGTTGCCGCCAAGATCTGCGAGATGGAGGGCGGCACTGCCGCGATGCTCACGAGCTCGGGCATGGCGGCGAATTTCCTCGCGATCTTTAACGTGGCCGGTGCCGGCGATCACGTGGTCGCGAGCTCTGCTATCTACGGCGGTACCTACAACCTGCTCGCCCATACCATGGAGCGCATGGGGCTGACTTGCACGTTCGTTGCCCCCGACTGCACTGATGAAGAGCTCGAGGCAGCCTTTGAGCCCAATACCAAGCTCGTCTTTGGCGAGACGATCGCCAATCCCGCCCTTGCCGTACTCGATATTGAGCGCTTTGCCAAGGCTGCGCATGACCACGGCGTGCCGCTGATGGTCGATAACACCTTCCCGACGCCCGTGATGTGCCGTCCCTTTGAATGGGGCGCCGACATCGTTACGCACTCCACTACCAAGTACATGGATGGACATGCTGCCTATCTGGGCGGCGTGATCGTTGACCGTGGCCAGTTTGACTGGATGGCCCATGCGGACAAGTTCCCGGGTCTCACCACGCCCGACGAGAGCTACCACGGCGTGACCTATGCCGAGAAGTTCGGTCGCGAGGGCGCCTTCATTACCAAGGCTACCGCGCAGCTCATGCGCGACCTTGGACCCATGCAGAACCCGCAGGCGGCGTTCTTCCTGAACAGCTCGCTCGAGAGCCTGCATGTGCGCATGCCGCGTCATTGCGAGAACGGCCTGGCCGTTGCCAAGTTCCTGCAGAGTCATCCCAAGGTGCGCTTCGTGAGCTATCCGGGCCTGGAGGGCGACAAGTACTATGACCTGGCTCAGAAGTACATGCCCAACGGTACTTGCGGCGTTGTGAGCTTTGGCTTTAACGGTGGTCGCGCGGCGGCCGAGACCTTTATGAAGAGCCTCAAGCTCGCCCAGATCGCCACGCACGTGGCCGACGCCCGCACTTGCTGCCTGCATCCTGCCAACGCCACGCATCGCCAGATGAACGATGAAGAGCTCATCGCCTGTGGCATTTCCGCCGACATGGTACGCCTGTCGTGCGGCCTCGAGGACACGGCCGACTTGATTGCTGACCTTGAGCAGGCGCTCGAGCAGTGCTAGGCTAGCTCCTTACAAGGTGCCGATGCTGGCAGAAAGCTTCGGCGACCTTTCGTTCCGATTCCGTAGGCGGGACCCCAATCGCGGCTGTTTGCAGGCGATTGGGGCCCCGTTTTTTTGCGTTGGGCCACTCGAAAGGATGGATATGGAGAAAACTGCAGAGCAGCTGCGCCGCGAGCACATTGCTCTAGAGGGCGACACCCATGGCAAGAACAAATGGGCGATTCTGTTTACCGTGCTCATCATGACGTTTATGGTGTGTCTGGATTCGACCGTCGTGACCGTGGCGCTGCCCGTGATGCAAAAGGAGCTGGGCGTGGGCCTCGACCGCATCCAGCTGGTGAGTTCGGTGTATCTGCTTGCGACATGCGTGGCTATGTTGCCGTTTGGCCGTCTGGGTGATGTGCGCGGCAAGGTGAATGTGTTCCAGCTGGGCGTCATCGTCTTTTCGGTCGGTTCGCTGCTGTGCGGCCTTTCGGCCTCGCTCGAGGTTCTTATCCTGGCACGCATTGTTCAGGGCATCGGTTGCGCAGCGGCCATGGCTAACAACATGGGTATCATCACCGAATCGTTTCCGGCGCGCGAACGAGGTCGTGCCATGGGTATTCTCGCGACCTTTGTGGCCCTCGGCATGATGTGTGGCCCCGTGCTCGGCGGCATGCTGGTGACAAGCTTTCCCTGGGAGAGCATCTTCCTCATCAACCTGCCCATCGGCGTCATCTCGTTTATCGTGGGGCTCTACACGCTGCCGCATGTTAGGCCAGAGGCTGGCGAACGCCCCATGCCCCTTGCCGAGGCTGCTCGCCGCTGTTTTGCAAATTCGGCCTTCACCATCAACCTTGTCTGCATGCTCATCGTGTTCGTTGGCATTGGCGCATCCGAGTTTATTCTGCCGTTCTATTTTCAGGACGCCCACGGCTTTGGTTCTGACATCTCTGGACTACTCTTTTTGGCGCTGCCGATGGTGAATGCCTTTATCGGCCCGCTTTCGGGTACGGTTTCGGACCGTGTTGGCTGCGAGGGCCCCACGGCAGTCGGCCTGGGCGTGTACGTATGCGGTCTTTTTGCGGTAAGCACGCTCGACGAGCACTCTTCTATCCCTGTGATCGTGTGCTGCGTCGCGTTTATGTCGTGCGGTACGTCGATTTTCCAGAGCCCCAATAACTCGCTGTATATGGGCTCGGCTCCGCGCGAAGCACTCGGCTTTGCGGGCAGCTTGGGCAGTTTGGCGCGCTACGCGGGTATGGCAGTTGGCATTACGGCGGCATCGCATATCCTATATGGGCAGATGAGCGTGGCGATGGGTGAGGCCGTGACCAGTTTTGTTGCAGGCCGTCCGGATGTGTTCCTGTTTGGTTTTCGTTCGGTGTTCTATGTGTTGATGGCCGTGGCAGCCGTGGGCTTTGCGCTCGCCATGGTGCGTTTGGTGAGGATGCGCGCCCGCCATTAGCTTGTGGAGGCAGGCTTGCCACGAATCGGCCCATCTACTGGTCTTGCGGCTTTATAGTGCGATGCGGCTTGTGGGACGGGCGGGGGTCGGTCCGTGGTAGACTATCGAACAACGTTTATTAATCGCGCGGTATCGTTGCCGCGAGAAGGGGTTGCGCCATGCAGGAGCTTGAGGATCGTATTCGCCATGACGGCATCGTAAAGGCCGGTAACGTCCTTAAGGTTGATGCCTTCCTCAACCACCAGTGCGACGTTGAGTTATTTGACCACATGGGTGCCGAGTGGGCCCGTCTGTTCGAGGGTGTCGAGATCAACAAGATTCTGACGATTGAGGCTTCGGGCATTGGCATGGCTTGCATTGCAGCCCAGCATTTTGGCGGCGTGCCGGTGGTCTTTGCCAAGAAGGCACAGTCCATCAACCTAGACGGCGAGCAGTATGCCACGACCATCTACTCCTTTACCAAGCAGAAGGAGTACCCGGTCATCGTTGGCAAGCGCTTCCTGTCTGAGGGCGACAAGGTCCTGATCATCGACGACTTCTTGGCCAATGGCTGCGCGCTCGAGGGCCTTATCAAGATCTGCGAGGCTGCGGGTGCCGAGGTGTCCGGTATTGGCATTGCAGTGGAGAAGGGCTTCCAGGGCGGCGGCGATAAGCTCCGCGAGCGCGGCTTCCGCGTCGAGAGCCTGGCCCGTATTGCCGATATGGACTGCGAGACCGGCGAGATCACCTTCGCCTAAGCGCGCAACACAAGCGATTGGTATGCGATGTGACAAAGGGCTTTCCCTTTGTCACATTTTTTGTATGAGGGGAGGTGTTGATATGGACGAGAACAAGATGGGATGGCGCGAGTATGCGCGCTATGCCGAGATGTCGGCCGAGGAGTTGGCGCGCGATTGCGAGGTGCAGGTGTTTCGCGCGACTGGTCCGGGCGGACAAGGCGTCAACACGACGGATTCGGCGGTGCGCATGAAACATATCCCTTCGGGAATTACCGTGACGGCGCGCGAGAGCCGCAGCCAGTTCCAGAACCGTATCTGCTGTCTGCGTAAGCTGCGTGCAAAGCTTGAGCGTCGTGGCCGTCCGCCGCGCCGACGCGTAAAGACCAAGGTGCCTCAGCGCTCTCGCCAGCGCAGGCTCAATGACAAGCACTTCAACGCCATTAAAAAGGCCAACCGTCGCAAGCCGGGCAGCGACGAATAGCCTCCTCATAAGTTGCGGTGAAATAGGGATTGTTTTGCGTTTTTAGCTGCATAAACAGTCCCTATTTCACCGCAACTTAGGGATGGCTAGCGGGTGGGGTGCCAGACGTGGAGGGCGCCGCCGAGGACGTCGACCTCGATGCGCGAGGCGACGATGGGCTCGCCGTCGGCTTGGATGGGGTAGTCGGGCTCCTCAAAGGTGAGCTCGGCATGGCGGCAGCGGCGCATGCGAACCGGCGGCAGCTTGGTATGGTGGCCGTCCTTGGCCGAAAGAAACATAGGCAGGGCAATCGCGCGAGGGACGGGGCCGCAGGCGTAGCAGACGTCGAGCATGCCGTCGCAGGGGTCGGCATCGGGACAGATGCGATAGCCCGAGCCATACGTGGGACCCAGCTGAATCGCCATGATGATCGTCCTCACGCGCTCGGCGGGCGCCCCGTCAAAGCTGACTGTCATGGGGTAGTTGCGATAGCGCAGGCCAAACTGCTCAAGTCCCGAGAGGGTGTAGAGCGGTGCGCCCGTCAAGCCGGTCTTTTTGCGCAGCTCGGTGGTGCCCAGGCCGATGGCGGCATCGATGCCGACCGAAAGCGTCTGGTCGTAGTACTCAACGGAAGCCTCGCCGCTACCGTTTGCGGGGTTCCATGAGCGAATGCGCCCGATGTCCTGACGCTGCAGCTCGCAGGTGAGCAGCGCGCCAAAATCCTTGCCGGAGAAATCGTCGATACCGAGGGTCTGGGCAAAATCGTTGCCGGAGCCTACGGGTAGGACGGCAAGGGCGGGACGGACCGCCTCATCCTGCTTCATGAGTCCATTGGCAACCTCGTGGATCACGCCGTCGCCGCCAAGGGCGATAACGGTGCGATAGCCCTGAGCCTGCGCGGCAAGCTCCTTGGCGTGTCCATTTCGCTCGGTCAGCACCAGGTCAAACTGGGATGAGTGCGCGGTCATGTCCAAAAAGCGCTGCAGGCGCTCAGCGACCTCGCGCGCCGCACCCGACTGGGCGGCAGGGTTGGCGATGATGAGCGTGCGACCAAAATCAGTTGCGTGCATGGGGCGACTCCAGGCGTATGACGTGACGGTGCGGTCGCGCTCAGGTCGAATTGCCCCCGATTGTGGCTGCACGGCGAATACTAACGTCTACTCTATCAGGTCGTTGTGGCGCTCGATAGCATCCGCTACCGTACCGCCCTCATCCACAATAAGCGAACGGCGTTTAGGCGAGACAATGCGCTGCGCGGGATATACGCCGCGGTGGCCGCCGACAAGATAGCTGATAAACGCCACGATCACGAAGAAGCCGGCTGCCGTGCCGTGGAACAGGTCGATGGCCATCATACAGGTGGTGATGGGCACGTTAAGGCCGG
This sequence comes from uncultured Collinsella sp., assembly GCA_900542335.1. Lineage (GTDB taxonomy): Bacteria > Actinomycetota > Coriobacteriia > Coriobacteriales > Coriobacteriaceae > Collinsella. The sequence continues at coordinate 1,938 of UQNG01000081.1, read as the reverse complement.
CGCAGAAAACACCGAGCATGCCCAGCGCCGCCAGAAAGCTGGGGTCGATACCGACGAGGCAACCGATCCAGCCGCCGAGCGCCGCGCCGATGCCAAACAGGGGCGTGACCTCGCCGCCTTGGAAGCCCGCACCCAGGGTAAGCGCCGTCACCACGAGCTTGATGGCTGCGTCGGCAAGGGTCGTGTTACCGGCGAACCCGGCGCCCGAGAGCCAGGTGGCAAGGCCGGCATACTTCCAGGCGTCGAGCATCGCGTAGGCCGCGAGCACCACGAGCGCGCCCACGAGTGCGCGAGCAAGGTAGTTGGTGATGAAGCGACCGTATAGGCTTTTGACGGTTCGAACCGACCAGGCAAAGAGGCGTGCCGTTAGACCGAAAATAATGGCGCTGATAACAACGATGACAACCGTCCGTGGTGTCATGTTGGGAACGCTGGCGATAACATTCGCCTCGTACTCGGTTCCCAAGGCAAGCGACGTAAAGTAGCCGGTAAACGAGGCAACCAGGCAGTAGATACCTGCGGTGTAGTCGATCTTGCCGATAAAGCACATCTCCATGCCAAAGAAAGCTCCGGCAAGGGGCGAACCGAATACGGCGCCAAAGGCCGACGAGATGCCGGCGAGCATGAGGTCGTGGTGGTCATGCTTTTTGAGGTGGGCGAGGCTCGAGATGTTGCTGGCGATGGTGCCGCCAATCTGCACCGCAGCTCCCTCGCGACCGGCCGATCCGCCCGTTAGGTGCGTGAGCGTGGAGCAGACGAAGGTGAGGACGGCCATGCGCATATGGATGAGGCGTGTGCCCAGAGCGGAGTCGATGACCAGGTTATTACCACGTTTGGCGGCAAGGCCGTGGTTTTTGTACACCCATGCGGTGGCAACGCCCACAACGGGAAGCAGCGTGTAAATCCATGCATGGTGCTCGCGATAATCGGTCGCGATGTTCAGTGAGGCCAAAAACGCCCAAGCGGCAACGCCCATGGCGAGCGAGACGATGGCGACGAGTACGAGCAACTTAGCGCTCGCGAGTAGGTTGCGGGCGTTGCGGCGCGTGTCGGCTGCCAAGAGCTGCTCGGAACGGGCGAGCTGATGCCTGCCGGCCATGATGACGTCGTTCAGGGAGAAAAAGCCGCCGTCGTCGAGCGGCTGGGAATGATCCTGCGCCTCGTTTGCGCTTTCGGGTTTGTCGTTATGAGCCATACGTTCCTCTTTTAGGTTGCAACGCAAGCATTATAGAACGCGGCAAACGCGACGAACCGGTGGGTTGGTTTCCATTCTGTTTCGCGGCCTGCGGCCGACAGGTGTATTTGCGGGTACAGGCCAAGTCGCGGTCGCGCGTCGGGGGATTATACTGAGACAAGCATAAAGAATCGGCGCTCCTGTTGTGCGCCGTGGCATTAAGAGGTGCATATGGCAGAGAAACTCATTCCGCTGGAGGACGCGCAGTCGATTGTTCTGTCGCACGTTGCTCCGACCGATCTCGTCGAGATTCCCGTGTGGCAGGCGGCTGGTTTTCCTTTGGCCGAGGATGCTGTGGCCGATATCGACATTTCGTCGTTTGCCAACAGTGCCATGGACGGGTATGCCGTGCGCTCGGCGGACTTGGCGCAGGCGTCTGGTGAGACGCCGGTGACGCTCGACGTTATCGGACACGAGGCTGCGGGCCATGTCTTTGAGGGCGTGGTCGGCCCGGGCGAGACGGTCCGCATTATGACAGGCGCGCCGGTGCCCGAGGGTGCCGACGCCGTAGTGAAATACGAGATCGTCGAGGTGCTCGATGGTGACGGCAACGAGGGCTCACACGTGAGCTTCTCGGCGCCGGCCAAGGTGGGGGAGAACGTTCGCTCTGCTGCCGAGGAGGCCCATGCCGGCGATGTTGTGATGCGCGCCGGCGAGGTTGTGGCTCCCGCCGGCGCGCGCCCGCGGGCGCGCGGACAAAATCG
>UQNG01000080.1:0-8465 GCA_900542335.1 uncultured Collinsella sp. | reverse complement strand
TCGTGCGCGACGACGTTAGCGAAATCGGTGATGCCATTGTGGAAGCCGCCGATGAGTGCCACGCCAATGTCGTGCTCACCTGTGGCGGCACGGGTCTTTCGATGCGCGACGTGACACCCGAGGCGACGCGTGCCGTCTGCGACCGCGATGTGCCGGGTATTGGCGAGGCAATTCGTGCCTACTCCATGACCAAGACGCGCCGCGCCATGCTCTCGCGCGCCGTGTGCATGCAGCGTGGGCATACGCTTGTCATCAACTTTCCGGGATCCACGAAAGCGGCCCGCGAAAGCTGGGAGGCCGTGAGCGATCAACTGGAGCATGCGGCCCAAATGACGGCGGGCGGCGGTCACGCCAAATAAGCGCACTACCTGCGGCGGAGCGACCTTGCGAGTCACTCCGCCTTTCTTATGCAGCGACAGTGCGGGCCGTCTCGTGGTTATTGGTAAAAGAAAATTACCAGGCGAGGATATTTATCATAAACATTATTCGCGTGAAAGTATAATCTATTAACAGAATAAAGCTCGCGGCGGGACGCCCGGGCGTAGCCTTCGAAAGGGTTGAACATGTTCGATATGGTTTCTCGCCGCGGATTCGTCTCGCTTTCTGCTGTCGCCGCTGCCGGTCTTGGGCTTGCCGGCTGCTCGAGCAACAAGGCGTCCGAGCCGGCCGGATCTGTTACCGGTTCTGCTAAGGCATCTTCCAAGAAAGCTGTCGAGCTTCAGGTCTTTGCTGCCAACTCGCTCGAGAAGGCCCTTCCCGAGGTCCAGGAGCTCTACACCGACCAGACCGGTACCACCTTTGCCGACACGCAGTTTAGAGCGTCCGGTGACCTCGTCGAGCAGATGCGTGCCGGCGCCACGGTCGACGTGCTCATCACGGCCTCCAAGGGCACCATGGACGACGCTGAGGCCGCCGAGCTCGTCGATGCCGACACCCGTGAGGACATGTTCGTCAACGACCTCGTGATCATTCGCGCCGAGGACTCCGACACCAAGGTCGAGGCTATCGCCGACGTCGCGAATCTGGACGACAAGATCGCCGTTGGCGACGCCAAGACCGTTCCCGCTGGCAAGTATGCCAACCAGGCCCTGGCTTCCGTGGGCCTCTACACCGGCACCGAGGGTGACGACGGCGAGTATGCTCCCGAGATCGCCGACAAGGTGGCCCTGGCCGATAAGGTCGGCACCGCTGCGTCTTACGTCTCTACAGGCGACTGCGTGGCCGGTTTTGTCTACAGCTCCGATATCTTCCGCTACGACGGCATCGAGGAAGCCTTCGTGTGCCCCGAGGATTCGCACAAACCCATCGTGTACCCGGGTGCCGTTGCCGAGAGCTCCGAGCACGCCGACGAGGCCAAGGCGTTCATCGACTTCTGTCTGACCAACAAGAAGGCTCAGAAGATTTGGGCTAAGTACGGCTTTGAGCTTTCCGAGTAGTGCGGCTTGGCGCGATAATTCCATCGTTTTGTGTTTCACTCCGTCCTTGTATTCGCTTGGAGCTTTTCGTGCTTAATAGATTCCGCATGCTTGTCGCCTGTGCTTTGACTTTCGCGCTTTGCTGGGTGCCGGGATTTGCGTTTGCTGGGGACGCTGAGGACGGGGCCCAGGTTGCTGCGACCGCTCATGGGCTTTCCTATGGGATCGAGGGTTTTGAGCGGCTGGCCAAGGGGACTGCTCGTGCCATGGAGGGCCAGCCTGAGGGCTACCGGTTTCCCGTTGACGAGGACGTGGACCTTGTAGTGGTGCCTGCTGTCGATCGCGTCGTGGTGTGGATATCGCCCAAGGCGGTCGAGAAGTTTGGATTGGATCCGCAGGACAACGAGTGCGTATCGGGTCTCAAGGCCCTCGTCTGTGAGCTCGACAGCGCAAACTGCATGGGAGGTGCGCAGCTAGGGGATGTGGATCTTCCTTGGTATGTTACGGCGGAATCAACGTTTGATGCCGGTGGGTATACCTATGGCTTTGACGAGCGCGGTGCGGATGGGGACCGCTATGTGGTGATTGCATCAGCCTCGGGCGATGCCAAGGGCGGTGCGCGTTGGCTTGATAGCGCTCAAATGGTAGAGGCATCGTCTGTCGTGTTGCGAGATGAACAGGGCCCCTGGACCTCTCTGGCTTCCTTTTTGGGCGACATCGACTACCGTCCGTTATGGGTGTCCATCAAAACGAGCGGCCTTGCACTGCTGATCTCCTTTGCGCTGGGCCTGCTCGCCGCGTGGAAGACTATGGGTACATCGAGCCGCATCAAGGGCTTGCTCGACTCGGTATTCACCATCCCCATGGTGCTGCCGCCCACGGTCTGCGGCTTTCTACTCCTCATGCTGTTTGGCCGCTCGACCGGGGTCGGTCGGTGGCTTATCGCGCACGGCGTCTCGATCGTCTTTACGTGGCCGGCGGCGGTGATCTCTGCCGTGGTGGTGTCGTTCCCGCTCGTCTATCGTACGGCACTCGGAGCCTTCGAGAGCCTTGACACGCAGATGCTCGACGCCGCGCGCACGCTGGGCTGGTCCGAGCGTCGCATCTTCACCAAGCTTATGATGCCGCTTGGGTGGCCTTCTATTGCCGCTGGTACTGTCCTCGCCTTTGCCCGCGCCATGGGAGAGTTTGGCTGTACGTTGTTCTTTGCGGGCAACTATGCCGGTATTACGCAGACCATCCCCATCGCCATCTACTTTGAGTGGATGGGCGGCAACACGTCGGTGGCACTCTTTTGGGTCATCGTCGTGATCTTGTTTAGCTTTCTGGTCATCCTGTTCATCAACATGTACACCGCGCATTCGCAAAAGTACCGCGAGCGCGGTCTCTCCCGTGCTGGGCGGAAGCAGGCTAAGGAGCTCGCCGGACAGGGCGATTCGCTCGACCCGGCGGGCGGTGATGCCTTGCGTATCGATCGTGAGGCGCTGGCCGAGCTCATGCGCGATGATGCGGCGTCGCAGGGAGGTCGATAAGCCATGTCGCTCGTTCTGGATATCAAAAAGCACTACCCCGGGTTTATGCTCGACATACAGCTTGAGGCCGGCGAGGAGCGTGTGGCGCTGCTTGGTGCCTCGGGCTGCGGCAAGAGCTGCACGCTGCGCTGCATTGCCGGTGTGGAGACGCCCGACGAGGGCAAGATCGTCGTCAACGGCGTGACCTTTTTTGACTCGGTGGCGGGCATCAACCTGTCGTCCCAGGAGCGAAAATGCGCCCTGTTGTTTCAAAACTATCAGCTGTTTCCCAACATGACGGTGGCCGATAACGTATGCGCCGGTGTAAAGGATGCGGGCGACGCCGCCGCGCGCAAAAAGCTCGCCGAGCGCTATCTGGGCATTTTCGGTCTGGCCGATTTTGTCGACCGCTATCCCGCGCGACTCTCGGGCGGTCAGCAACAACGTGTGGCGCTTGCCCGCATGGTGGCGGCACATCCGGGCATTTTTATGTTCGACGAGCCCATGAGCGCACTCGATTCCTATCTTAAGAGCGCCCTCGAACAAAACATGCTCGACCTGTTCGATGTGTGCAACCGCACCGTGCTCTACGTGAGCCACGACATCGATGAAGCGTGCCGCCTCTGCCAGCGCATCTGTGTGATGCACGACGGGCATGTTGAGGAGATCGGCTCCATCGAGGACGTGGTCCGCCGTCCGCAGACGCTGGCGGCGCTGCGCCTAACGGGCTGCAAGAATACAAGCCGCGCGCGCAAGATCGGCGACGAAGAAGTTGAGGCCCTCGACTGGGGCATGACCTTTAACGTGGGTCGCGAGGTTCCCGATAATGTGGCGTACCTGGGCATTCGCGCAAGCTACTTCCATGTGGACAATCGCGCTGAGCGCGGTCGCAACAGCTACGATTTGCACGTGGCCCGCGTGAGCGATTCGCGCTTTGAGCGGCTGGTATTGCTGGACGTGCCGCGCGCTGATGCGCCCACGCGTCTGCAGTGGAAGGTCAACAAGGTGGGCGTGCCTGTCGACGAGCTGCCGCAAGCAGGCGAGACGCTGCGCATGCACTTCGATGCGAGTAGGATCCACTTGGTTTGTCGATAGCGCCGGGTAATGCCGTCGGGATATAAGCCTCGTCGGCTTTGTCTTGCCGTTTGCCGAATGAGGGATGATAAACCCTTATCAATCGAGATAATTAATTATTAAACGACGGCACACGACGCTGTCGTACGAATGTCAACTGTGTTCGCATGTTCGATGACCGTTGATATAGTTACCTTCGACGAGAAAAGGAGGGCGCGCCGATGCCGCAGAAGACATATTCGCGTCGCGTTGTCGCGCGTGCCCTGTATATGGCTCGGAGTCGCATATGAGCAGGTATGTTCACGGCTCCGGGAGAGACGACGCACAACTAAATAATCGACCGCAAAGCAGGTTCCCTAAAATTCCGGGTTTGAGCACGGTCGGGCAATCGCCGTCCGTCGTGCATCGATACCGCTGTTATCCGTTTTTGGTTCGAGAGGGGAACCGTCATGGCTGAAGAATTTGATTTCCATCCGATGTGGGAGAGCCTCGGCATGAATCTTGCCGACCACGATATGCTTCTGGGCGCCGTGGGCCAGATGTACGGCGATATGTTCCTGACGCAGAACAATCGCCCCAAGTCCACGTCCTACCTGGATTTTGTCGCCACCAACATCCACAGCGGCCGTATTAAGGAGATGCTCGACAAGAAGGAGGCCGGCGAGGCCACCAAGATTGTCGGTTCGTTCTGTGTATACGTCCCCGAGGAGATCGTACTTGCCTGCGACGGTATCCCCGTGGGTCTTTGCTCGGGTGCCGATTGGGCAACCGATAAGGTCGAGGAGCACCTGCCGCGCAACACCTGTCCGCTTATCAAGAGCTTTGCCGGCTTTAAACTGGGCGAGGTCTGCCCCTACATTGAGTCGAGTGACCTGGTGGTGGGCGAGAACACCTGCGATGGCAAGAAGAAGGCTTATGAGTTCTTTGCCACGCAAAAGAACATGTACGTCATGGATATCCCCAACGTGCACGACGAGTCGACGCTCGTGACCTGGAAGGCCGAGGTCAAGAAGCTCGCCGCCAAGATCGAGGAAGAGTGCGGCGTCACGATTACGCCTGAGCGTCTGAAGGCCGCCATCCACGCCGTCAATGAGAAGCGTCGCGCCTTGCAGCGCCTCGCTGCCACGCGCGCAGCCGACCCGGCGCCCATCAGTGGTCTCGACAGCCTACTGACCGTTCAGGCCGCCTTTATGGACGACACGCCGCGTCTGACCGGAGCCATTAACGATATGGCGGCTGAGTGCGAGCAGCGTGTCGAGGCCGGCGAGGGCGTGGCGCCCAAGGGGACCAAGCGCATCCTGTATACCGGTACGCCCATGGCCGTGCCCAACTGGAAGCTGCTCAACCTCATCGAGAAGGCCGGCGGCGTTGTGGTAGGCGAGGAGTCCTGCACGGGCTCGCGCTACTACAAGGACCTGGTCGACGAGTCCGGCGAGACGGTCGACGAGATGCTCGACGCCATCGCCGAGCGCTATTTTAAGATCAACTGCGCCGTCTTTACGCCCAACGACCAGCGTATGAAGGATATTGTCCAGATGGTCAAGGACCTGCATGCCGACGGCATCGTCGACGTGGCCCTGCAGTTCTGCACGCTCTACGAGATGGAGTCGTTTGCCGTGGAGAAGGCCGCCGAGGAGGCAGGCATTCCGTTTATGCACATCACCACCGACTACGCCGGCGAGGACGCAGGCCAGCTGCAGACGCGCATTGAGGCTTTCTTGGAAACCATTTAGGGCTATCCGTCTCGGCGGCTTCCCCAGGCACCCGATCTTGCCGTTTTAACCGTCGCTTGCGTACCAAAGTACGCGGCGTTCCTCTTTCACGGCAACCTCGAGCACCTGGGAAAGCCGTTTCCTTGGTTGGTTAAAAGGTTCGTTAAGGAGTTATATGTCGGAAAATATTGAGCAGCCGTTGCCGTCCACGTTTGAGGAGTTCAACGAGCAGCGCAAGGCGGCGTTTATTCGCGTCAAGGATTACAAGCAGGCGGGTAATCGCCTGGTCGGCTTTTTGTGCAGCTATACGCCGCTCGAGATTATCGATGCCGCGGGGGCCTCGAGCGTGGCGCTGTGCGGTACGTCCGATGAGGTGATTCCCGAGGCCGAGAAGGTGCTGCCGGCAAATCTGTGCCCTCTCATCAAGTCGACGTACGGTTTTGCCTATTCGCAAAAGTGCCCGTTTACGTACTTTAGCGACATGATCATCGGCGAGACCACCTGCGACGGCAAGAAGAAGATGTACGAGCTGCTCAACGAGCTCAAGCGCACGCACATTCTGCATCTTCCGCAGGGTCGCGATCGCGCTTACGAGCGTGAAGGCTGGTACGAGGAGTGCCGCCTGCTCAAGGAGGAGCTCGAGGGCTTCTACGGCATCACGATTACCGATGATGACCTGCGCGCTGCCGTCCGTCGTCGCAACCGCTTGCGTGCGGCCCAGCTCGACATGTTTGCGCTGCAGGCCAGCCAGCCGGCGGCCATGAGCGGCGTCGACCTGATGAGCACTATGTTTGCCGGTACGTTCAGCTTTGATATCGAGGCCTATACGCAGCAGCTGGAGCAAAAGGTTGTCAAGCTGCGCGAGGCCTACGACGCGGGCGAGCGCCCGGTCGCGGCGGATGCCAAGCGCATTCTGATCACCGGTTGCCCGGTGGGCGGCGTGATCAACAAGATCGGTCGTACCATCGAGTCCAACGGCGGCGTGGTCGTGTGCATGGACGACTGCTCGGGCGAGCGCACGGCGGCTATGATGATCGACCCGGAGGCTCCCGATATCCTGCGCGCCATCGCCGACCGCTACCTGGATATCAACTGCTCGGTCATGACGCCCAACGACGGTCGTATGGAAAACACGCTGGCCATGTGTGAGAAGTATCGCGTCGATGGCGTGGTAGAGAGCGTGCTACAGGCGTGCCATACCTTTAACGTTGAGAGCGCGCGCATGCAGGAGGCCGTTGAGGGTGCGGGTATTCCGTACATGAAGATCGAGACCGATTACAGCAACGGCGACATGGGCCAGATCGAGACCCGCATCGCTGCCTTCATCGAAACACTCTAGCTTCCTCAGGCACCGGATCTTGCCCCTCAAACCGTCGCTTGCGTACCCAAAGTACGCTGCGCTCCTCTTTCGGGGCAATCTCCGGCACCTGAGAAACCTAGAGCTAAGGCGCCTGAACGCGCCACTGTCTATGATGTTTAGATTGGGAGAGAGCCATGATAGGGATCGGGATCGATATCGGGTCTACGGCGGCTAAGGCTGCTGTGGTCGATGGAGAGGGTTCGGTGGCGTGGACGTGCGTGCAGCCAACCGGGTTCTCCTCGGTCGATGCGGCCGAGCGTCTGCGCTGCGAGCTTACCGCGGCTGGCTATGACGTGGCTGCCGACGACGTGCGCGTGATCGCGACCGGCTACGGTCGTGTCGCCGTGCCCTATGCGCACAAGGTCGTGACCGAGATTACCTGCCACGGTACCGGTGCCGTGCGCCTGTTTGGCGATCACGGCACCGTGATCGACGTGGGCGGTCAGGACACCAAGGTCATTCAGCTTAAAAGTGGCCGCGTGGCCAAATTTGCCATGAACGACAAGTGCGCCGCCGGCACGGGGCGCTTTTTGGAGATCATGGCCGACCGCCTAGGTATTTCCCAGCAGCAGATGGCCGATCTGGCACGTTCCGGCGAGCCTACCAAGATTTCCAGCATGTGCACGGTGTTTGCCGAAAGCGAGGTCATCAGCCTGATCGGCCGTGGCGAGCCGCGCGAGAACATTGCGCGTGGCGTGATCGATAGCGTGGTCTCGCGCGTGGTGACCATGGCCGGGCAGGCCGCGGGCGCCCCGTACTATCTGACGGGCGGCCTCTGCGAGAACGCCTTCGTGGTGGAGCGGTTGGGCGAGCTACTGGGGTCGCCGGTGACCACCTCGCCCCAGGCTCGCTTTGCCGGAGCGATCGGCGCAGCGATTCGCGCACAGGCGCTCAATTAATGCATCCGCCGTCGGCTCGCATTCATGCGTATACTGGGAGAAAATGATTGACCGATGAGAGGAGGTATCGATGGCTGACGATCAGATTAAGCTCACGTCTATGACGGCCGCGAGCGGTTGAGCCGCCAAGCTGGCTCCCGGAGCCCTCGCCCAGGTCCTGGGCGATTTGCCCAATGTGCATAACGACAACCTGCTCGTGGGGTTCGATACCTCCGACGATGCGAGCGTCTTCAAGGTGGGGGAGAACCTGGGCCTCGTGCAGTCCGTCGACTTCTTCCCACCCATGGTGGACGACCCCTTCCTCTTTGGCCAGATCGCCGCCGCCAACTCGCTGTCGGACATCTACGCCATGGGAGGCACTCCCTCGCATGCCATGAACCTGCTCTGCATCCCCAGCTGCCTAGGGGTGGAGGTGGCCGGTCAGATCTTGGCGGGCGGCGCCGACAAGTGCGTCGAGGCGGGCTGCACCATCGCGGGCGGCCACACCATCAACG
>UQNG01000079.1:0-8687 GCA_900542335.1 uncultured Collinsella sp. | reverse complement strand
ACGAGCGGGGGCTCCTGTCGTTTCCGTGCCCCTGGATTGGGTCATAGTGTCTGTCCGTCCTCTACCTGCGACGTTGCCGTGGTGGTCATTGGGGACGTTCTTGTTTGACCAGTCGTTTAAGAATGTCCCCAACGACTATGCTCTGGAGCGTCAAAGCGGGTCGCGCTTTTCGCTCGGCAGCATTGCCGCGGCCGCGTTGGGCGGCGGCTTCGTTACTCGCCCAGCACCAGCGCTGCGAGCTCTGCTTGGGTGTCCACCACGTAGTCGGCGCCGGCGGCTTCCAGCTCTGCGCGGCCGCGGAAGCCCCAGCTGACGCCCGCGCTCTTAAGGCCGGCGTTGTGGCCGGTCAGGATATCGACATTGGAATCGCCCACATAGAGCGTGGTTGCCGGATCAGCACCCAGCTCCTCCATCACATGCAGCGTGACGGGTGCTTCGGGCTTAGGCGGAAACGCATCGACACGGCCCTGTACCAGCGCAAAGCGCTCGGAACCAAAATACTTTTCGATAAGCGGAGCCGCCGAGACGTGGTCCTTGTTGGTGAGCACGGCAAGCTGCACGCCCGCGGCACGCAGGCGGTCGAGCATCTCGATTGTGCCGGCATAGGGGGCGGTGTGGTCCTCCTTGTGCTCGCCGTAGTAAGCCCTAAACTCGGCAAGCGCCTGCTCAAACATGCGGCCGTCGCCCGCATACTCGGCAGGCATAAAGCGCTCAACCAGCTTGAGCATGCCGTTTCCCACCTTATAGCGGTATTCGTCAACAGCAAACGTGGGCCAGCCGTGCATCTCGCAGGTATGGTTGCCGGCGGCCGCCAGGTCCTCGAGCGTGTTGAGGATGGTGCCGTCAAGGTCAAAGATCACGGTGGAAAAAGCTGCCATAGGTACGCTCCCATCAAGATGACTCATCAAAACGGCACCCATGATAGCGCGTGCCGTTCCAGTCGGGCATGAGCGGGCCAAATGTCCCTCGTGGGACTGAGGGGGCCAAAAGTCCCCGTTAAAACGCTTAAATGGCCTCTAACAGGTACATTTGGTCCCCTCAGCCCCACGGGGGACACTCGGCCCGCTCAATCTTGCGCACGGGGCTTATCGGCCTGTTCAACCCTGCGGGGAATGCCGCCTGCCAGATGCAAACGACCAGTCACGGGTTGTTACGAGTGCCGTGTCCATACTTCCTTAACACATAAGATAAGCTGATAACTGCATATTCAATCCGATTTACCCAGCTAAAGTGTTCTCATTACGCATATTGTTGGTGGGTAGTTCGGGCTCCGTGTGGAGGGGAGAACGTATGAGGTTACCGGCTTTTGCTAAGAAGGCGTTTAGGGGGGGCATAGTCGCGGCGCTTGTGCTTGCCATGCCCGCGCCCGCGCTCGCCTGCACGCAGGTTTACATCGGTAAGAACCAGACAACGACGGGCGATACCTATGTCGGCCGCGCCGAGGACTTTTCACCTCGCTACTGCAAGACCTTTGGCGTGCAGCAGCCGATCGACAACCCTGTCTTCCGTTCTTTCGAGAACGATTCTGTGCCGGGGACCGGCTTTGAGTACACCTATCAGGGTCGCTCGTATCGTTACACCTATGTTCGTGACAATCCCGATGAGTGGGATGCCCAGGACGACGAGGCAGCGTCCCGCGTGTATTCCGAGGCCGGCACCAACGAGCGCGGCGTCTCCGTTTCCGCGACGCTCACAACGGATTACAACGACGGAATCGATGCTCTCGACCCTCGTGTCGACACGGGCATCGGCGAGTATAACCTGGCCGACTACCTGTTGAGCGTTTCGTCCACGGCGCGCGACGGCGTGGAGAAGCTCGGTGCCATCATCGATCAGTATGGCTCTCAGGACTGCAACCAGATCGTCATTGCCGACAATACCGAGACCTGGATTTTCGCTCAGCTTTCGGGCCATCAGTGGATTGCCGTCAAGATGAGCGACGACGTGGCGTCCGTTAATCCCAACATCGGCGGCCTGCAGTATAAGGTCGATCTTGACGATGCGAGTCAGTGCCTGCACTCGGCCGATGTCGTGACGCTGCCCGAGTCCAACGGCGTTCTCGTAACCTATGACGACGGCACGCCGAACATCTTCAAGACGTATGGCAAGGAGAATTCGGGTTCGTCGCAGAATACGCGCCTGGCCCAGGGACGTGCTTACTTCGGTGCTGCCCTTGCGCCTCAGACGGACTATACCGTTGATGAACAGGGTCGCGTCACCTCGCTCATCGACCCGCAGCTGACGTTTACGCCGGGCATCAAATCCGATACGTTCACGGCGTTGCGTTCCCTCGCTGCCCGCGGTGAGCAGGATGACAGCCTCAACGCCAATCTCAACAGTGCCCTGTATGCCATCGGCAACAACAGGACGACCGAGGGCAATATCTTCCAGATTCGGTCCGGCCTTTCCAGTGATATCGCCACGATTCAGTGGGAAGCGCTTTCGCGTTGCGAGTTCAGCGTGTACCTGCCCAGCTACTCTGCGCTGTTGACGGAAGTTCCGGCTGACTACTTCCCGGCGTGGAACACGGTGGACGGCACTTATACAGGACGCAAGGACGACGTTGCGCAGGCTTTGGTCGAAAAGGACGGCAAGAACCTCGACTACGTCTTCATGGACATCAACACGCTCGCCTACAACAACCGTGCCTCGATGGGTGAGAACGTGCGCGCCTACCTCGATGTCCTTCAGAAGCAGGTTATCGCCCAGCAGGACGTTGTTGACGGGTTGATGCAGGCGACCCCTGCCGATCAGCGCACGGACCTTGCCAACAAGGCGTTTGCCGCAGTGAGCGAACAGGTCTACAACAAGGCGGCCAAGCTTCTCGATGAGATGCGCGCCTATGTGAATGCGGGAGATACCTCGAGTGCGTTTATGCCGAGCGACTATGACGCCGAGAATGGAACCTCCCGGACCCCGATTATGTACGCGTCCGCTTTTGTTGCTCCCAGCATCACGGCTCAGCCGCAGTCGGTAACGTGTGCTCAGGGCGCTGAGGCCAAGCTGAGCGTTGCCGCGACGGTTGATGACAGCGTGGATGGCTCGGATGCCCAGCTTACCTACCAGTGGTTCGTCAAGGGCGAGGACGGTAACTTCTCTGCCATCGACGGCGCGACGGCGGCTGAGTACGTCGCCGCGACGACCGAGGTCGGTTCAAAGGTGTATCGCGTTGAGGTGACGAGTGCTGCCGGGCTGGTTTCCACGTCCGATGAAGCGACGGTGACCGTGACGCAGGCTGCGCAGGAGGAGCCTGGGCAGAAGCCCGGTCAGAAGACGGATGTGAAGACGGACGTCAAGACCGATACCGCCAAGAAGGCGACCAAGGGAGGGCTTGCCAAGACCGGTGATTCGTCTGTGGTGACCGTGGCGCTTCTGACGGTGGCTGGAGTTCTGGCCGTTATGGGGGCCGTGCTTATCCGCAAGCGTGCGAATTAACCGGAGCGGGTCATAGACGACAGCCCTAACTAAAAACGGTCCCGTACGAGTAATCGTGCGGGACCGTTTGCTTGAGCTAAAGCAAAATGAGCGGGCCAAAAAGCCCCCGTGGGACTGAGGGGGCCAAAAGTCCCTGTTAAAACGCTTAAATGGCTTCTAGCAGGTACATTTGGCCCCCTCAGCCCCACGGGGGACATTCGGCCCGCTCAATCTTGCGGGCGGGCTTGGTTCGTTGGCGGCCTAGTGGCGATATGGGTTGCCTATAGGTGGTCATCCGGGAGCCATATGGCTCGGGTATGGCGGTTTTTGTGTAGCGCATTGACCGATTTACCTGCGGTAACGTACACTTCCTCCGATTAAAAATAGAAGCCGGAGCACGGGTGCGCGCGAGCGCATAAAGGGGAATCGGGTGAGAATCCCGAGCAAGGCGGTTACTGTATGCGGGCGCGCCCGCGAGTCAGATTACCTGCCCGCGCTCTTCTTGAAACCGAGGGCCGCTCTGTTTGCCGCTGGATTCCGGTCTACAAGGGGTGCTGCTGAGCGTGCGTTTTGCTGCCGATAGGGTGGCTGACGTGCGCCTTTGTGCTGCCGGGGTATCGCCTGCCCCGCCTTCTTCGCCATGGCTCTATTGCAGGTTCGCGAAAGAAGGAGAACGGGTGACGCGAAACAACATTATGCTCAAGCGCCTGGGAGCCGCTGCTTTCTCGGCGCTGCTCGTCTGGTCGATGCCGGGTACGTCGGCATTTGCCGAGGGCGTGGCAGAGATCGCTGTGCAGGCGCAGGCCCAGGCCTCGCAGCAGGCGGATACTGCCGAGAATGCCGACGAGTCGAGTTTCACTGCGGACGAGCAGACGGGTGCTGAAGGCGCCGAGGCATCGGCGGACGAGGCGAGCTCCGAGGCCGCTCCGTCTGCCGATGAGAGCCTTGCTGCCGCGGCGGACATCGACGACGAGGATGCCGATGCTCAGCAGGCACGCGGCGCGCGCGTCGCCAAGGCCGGCGAGACCGTGATGGTCTCTTTTGCCGATGAGCTGCCCACCACCATCGAGGCCGGGGCTGTCGTGAAGCTCGCGACGAATATCAGCCTTGAGGCTGACCAACAGATCGAGACCGTGGCCGGTACGCTCGATGGCCAGGGCCACAGCATCGTGCTCAACGGCAAGACGCTGGCGAAGAGCGTGGCTGGTACGGTGCAGAATCTGGGCGTGACGGGCCGGGCAACCATGGGCGATTATGAGGGCGCCCTTGCGATCAATTGCTCGGGAACCGTGCAGATGTGCTGGTCGACGGCGGCTTTGAGCGATGACGGCTCCTGGGCCGATTACGGTGGCCTGGTGGGAACGCTCAACGGTGGATCTGTAATCAACTCCTACGTTTCCGGATCGATGTCGGGTTTTTGCGCCCACGGTCTTGTTGGATATTACAAGTCTGGCACCGTGGCCAACAATCTGTTCACTGCGGGCGATCAGGCGTGCGGCTACAAGGTCGATTCTTCCTTCGGCAGCAAAATTTCTGTCGACGAGCTCAAGACCCAGGTCTCGGTCGATAAGCTCAACACCGATGTCCCTGCCACCGGCTTTACCTGGTCTGCGCAGGGCGGTTTGCCCGTGCTGATTTCGGGCGGCGCTGCGGCTGTTGTGAACAAGGATGCCCTCAAGGCTGCGATTGACGATGCCAGCGCCAAGGTCGAGGGCGACTACACGGCCGAGAGCTGGTCCAAGTTCGCTGAGGCCCTTGTGAGCGCTCAAGATGTCTACGCCAACGATGACGCCAAGCAGGCCGAGGTCAACGCCGCAACCAAGACGCTCACCGATGCCATTGCCGCGCTCGAGAAGCCCAAGCCCACCGAGCCTGTGGCTCAGCCGCAGAACGTAGTGCACCTGAGCTCGCAGAGCGACCTCAAAAACAGGTTCAAACCCGCCGACGCCGACGCCTACTACGTTCTCGACAACGACGTCACCATCGATGACAGCTGGTTCTTTGCCCCCACGGGCATGCTCGCGGGCACGCTTGATGGACAGGGCCACACCATCACCTTCGCCAACGGCGGCGGCGTGAAGTCGCTCATGGACGGCGTTGCCTCCACGGGCGTGGTGCAGAACATCTCGTTTGCCGGCAAACTGAAGCAGGCGACGGACGGCAAGGCGTTCGGCCCCCTGGGCAACAAGGTTCAGGGTGCCGTGCTCAACTGCTCCACGAGTGTGACCGGCAAGGGCGTCGCGGGCTTTGCGCGTACGCTCGACGGCGGCATCGTGTCCAACTGCGTGTCGACCTCCGAGGGCACAGCGGGCGCGCTGTTCGCGACCTATAGCGCGGGCCAGCTCGTCAACACCTACTGGGGCGCATTCCTCACCAACAAGATGGACGCTCCCGCCTCGGCGCTCGTCAACTCCTATGCCGTCGACCCCGCCGACATGGCCACCGATGCCTTCGCCGATCTCATCAACGCCAACTGCGGCGCCAACGGCAGCAGCTGGGGTATCGATAAAAATGGCACGCCGGTCTTTGGCTCGGGCAACAGCTACCAGGCGCCCGAGGACACCACGCCCGACGACGCCTACACCGTGAGCTTCACGGCCAACGACGGCACCAGCCAGACAGTTGCCGGCCATATGCTCGAGGTTTCGCCTGATGCTGTGGACGCCTACCGCAAACTTGGCGTCTTTGCACTTAAGGGCGTCCCGGCCACGAGCACCATCACCTGGGGCACCGATGACGCCAACCGCGGCAACATCGGTATCAACGAGTCCACGGGTGAGCTCTACGTCTACGACAACGCTACTGGCACGGTGACCGCCACCGAGCACAAGGGCGATGGCTCCGAGCAGACCGTGGCTACCATCAAGATCAAGGCCAAGGCCAAGCAGTTCGACGACTTTGAGCTGTGGTATCGTGCCTCCGACGGCACCGTGAGCAACGTGACCGATGGTGCGGCTACCGTCCAGGGCTCCGAGGTGCGCAACCTCGAGATTCGCGTGCATTACGTCGACGCCGATAAGGGCGAGTACGTGCCCGTTTCGTTCAGCCGCTTCCACTTTGCCTCGAGCGATCCTACGACCATCTACAGCAACGACTACTCGGCCTGCTTTTACTTCAAGCATGCCGGCAGTGCCACGATCACCGTTACCCCGCGCGACGCCGCATCTGCGGGCGCCGGCTCCAAGAGCGTGACGCTGACGTCCGAAGCCGTGGCCGCTACGTCCATCTCGATGGGCTATAACGAGGACGGCGCCACCGTCTACCTGCAGGGCCGCAACCCACTCTCCGAGCGCGGCGCGTTTTTGACCGATCACGCACGCCCGGTGGTGGCGCCCGACAACGCCACCAACCGCGACAACTTTACCGTGACGAGCAGCGATCCTGCCGTGGCGGCCTCCACCACCGCGGGCGAGATCGGCTACACGGCGTACAAGGCTGGCACCACCACGTTTACTGCGACGCTGCCCGACACGGACGCCGATGGCAAGGTCATCAGCGCGTCGTGCGACGTGACTTATGCTTACCAAAATCCGCTTGCGAGCGTGACGGCCGGCACGGACAGCCTCTACCTCAAGGCCGGTTCGGCGCAAAAGCTCGACCTGACCTTTACCGGTAAGAACGACGCGGACGGCTGGAGCGTGACCGAGCCCGGCCTCATCTGGACGTTCAAGACGCTCGACGGCAAGGACGCCTCGGGTATCGTGGGCATCGACCGCAACGAGAAGGGCGCCTGGAAGCACGTCGACGGCGCTCCCGACGACGGCCTGTACGTGGCCTCGAGCGACTACACGGTGACGGCGCTTTCGGCCGGCACGGTGGTCGCGACGGGTACGCCGGTGGACGCGACCGCCGGTGCCGAGCCCGTGACGCTTACCATCACCGTGGCCGGCGTGGCCGCGAGCTCCGCTACGAGTGAGTCCGCCTCGGCGGGCATCGATGCCGCTGCTGCGTTCATCGACGCGCGCCGCAGCTCCGACGCCTTCCGGTACGGCGACGAGTGGGAGATTTATGACTTTGCCAAGGCGGGCCGCACGATCGATTCCGGGCTGCTCGACAACTACCACGCCTCGCTGGCCGAGCACAAGGCCGAGTGGGGAAGCGCGACCTGCGCTCTGACCGAGACCGAGCGTGTGGCGCTGGCTCTCTCCGCCATCGGCGAGGACATCACCGACTATGACGGCGTCAACCTGGTCGAGCTCATCTGCAGCCGCACCGATATGACGCGCGCCAACGAGAAGATCTTTGCGCTGATGGCGCTTAATGCGAGCGGCTCGGATGTACCCGCCGGTTCTGCCTGGACGCGCGCGAGCCTCGCGGACGCCGTCTGCGAGCTTCTCGGCAGCGACGACGCCGTGGAGGGTACGCGTCTGGGCGACGTGGACCTGACGGCCATGGCGATCCAGGCCGTGGCGCCCTATGAGGGCGACACCAAGGTCGATGCTGCCATCGAGAACGGCCTCTCCTACCTCAAGGGCAAGATGAGCGCGGGCACCTGTGATTTCGGTTCTGCCGAGGCCAATGCCCAGGTGATCCTCGCGCTGCTTTCGCTCGACCGTGACCCGGCCAACCCCGTTAACGGGTTTGCAAATGCCGTGACCAACGTGGTCTGCGCGCTGGACCTGTACCGCGTGGACGGCGGCAACGGCTATGCGCACAGCAAGGGCGGCGCGGCCAACGCCATGGCGACCGAGCAGGCGCTCCGCGCGCTCACGACGTATCGTGTCTCCTCGGGAGAGACGATTGCCTGGAAGACGGCCGTGACGGCGGGCAAGGGCTCGAGCAGCAAGGACCCGCAGAAGCCCACGGTGGCGCCGGGCGTCCTGACGCCGGGTGCCGGGTCGGACGGCGGTGCCGGCAACGGGACCGCCGGTTTTGCGGGCGTAATGGCTCCTGTGGCCGCCAAGATGGCCGGTGCTTCCTCGAGCGAGGGCGCCAAGGCAGCTGGCGATTCCAAGGCCGAGGCCGAATTCGGCAAGAAGGATTCGACGGAGTCTTCCGTCGCCGGCAAGACAGACAAGAGCGGCAAAAAGTCGGGCACGTCCGGCAAGACCGCCGCGTTGAGCGCCGGCGCCGCCAACAAGGCTGCGGACGCGGGCTCGAACGGCTTTGCCATCGCCGGTGTTGCCGTGGGCATCGTCGGTATCGCGGCCGTCGGCGGCTGGTTTTTCTACACCAAGCGTCGCGCGGCGTAGCGAGCGTCTGCCTGACAGGTAAATACTGCAAGGAGTATGGTTTTGCAAAGCGAAGGGCCCTCCTGCCGATCAGCTCGGCAG
>UQNG01000078.1:0-9120 GCA_900542335.1 uncultured Collinsella sp. | reverse complement strand
AACGATATGGCACCGTGAGGACACATGTATGTCAATCCTGGTCTAACAGAGCCTTAAATAATCATTCGGTACAAATTGATTATTTAATCCCCGTCCCAGAAAAATCATCGGGCGTGGTCTCGGGCAAACAGTCTAGTTGCGCTTGAGGTGGACGACCGTTTCGCAGTGGAAGGTTTGCGGGAACAGGTCGACCGGCGTGATCTTGACGGGGGAGAAGGTGCCTTCCTCGACAAAGCGCTTAAGGTCGCGTGCCAGGGTGGCAGGGTCGCAGCTCACATAGGCGACATCGCGCGCACTCGTGCTAGCGATGAGGTCGATGGCCTCGGGTGCCAGACCTGCGCGCGGCGGATCGACCACCAGGACATCGGCATCCTGGTCGGGGAACTCGCGCACGGCATCGCCGCCGATGACGTCGACGTTATCGAGCTTGTTGATCTCCAGGTTACGGCGCAGGTCGCGCACGGCCGGACCGTAGGCCTCGACGGCGGCAACAAAGTCGCAGCGGCGGGCGAGCGGCAGGGTAAAGGTGCCGGCGCCGCAGTACAAATCCACGGCAAGCTCGTCTTCCTGCGGATCGAGTGCGTCCATAACGAGCTCGATCAAAATCTCGGCACCCTTGGTGTTGACCTGGAAAAACGAGGGGGCGGACAGGCGCATCTGGCCGTCAGCGATATTCTCGGTCCAGGAGCCCTCTCCAGCGAGCATCTCCACCTTGGAAACGCGGCGGGCTTTCTTCTCGCCCTTGCTCATGACGCGCACGACGCTCGTGGGATGTGCGGCGTCTGCCAGAACGCGCGAGACCTGTGAGCGTGGGAAGGAGCCTGTGGGCGTCCAAAGCGCGACCTCGAGTGCCTTGGTGCGACGCGAAGCGCGAATGCCCACGCGCTCCAGACCCAGGTCGTGGCTGCCGCTCAGATAGTTGAGCGCGCCGACGACCGATTTGAGCGCCTTGGGAAAACGCTTATCGAACAGCGGGCATGCATCGACGGTCACGATCTTGCTGGGATCGACGCCGTGCATGCCAAGGCGCACGCGACCGTTGACGATGGTCGGTTCGAGCTCGATTTTATTGCGGTAGCCCCAGTCGTCCTTGGTGTGGCGGATGGGCTGTACCAACTCATCGACCTGCTCGGGGGTGAACTTGCCAATGCGCTCGAGCGTGGAGCGCAGGTTTTGCTCTTTGGCGGCAAGCTGAGCGGAGCGCGATAGATTGCCCCACGAACAACCGCCGCAGATGCCCACGAAGGGGCAGGGGGGCTGAATGCGATCGGGACTTGGCTCCAGAATCTCGGTCGTGCGGGCGCGCATAAACGACTTGCCGTCCTGCACGATCTCGGCTTCGACGGTGTCGCCTGCCACAGCGCCCTGCACAAAGACGGCCTTGCCGTTGTCGGCATGTGCCAGACCGTCGGTGCCGTACGTCATCGATTCTATGGTGAGCTTCATATTCCTGCCTGTCATTCGCGTTGCTGTTCGCACTATGGTAGCAGGGAAAAGCGCCCCGCATCCGAGGCTTTCCTCAAATGCGGGGCGCTTCTACAAACTGCTTCTACAAACGACTATTTCGTCTTGCCGGTAATGAGCGTCTTAAGACCCAGACCGATCAGGCCCAGACCTATGCGCACGCGACCGGGGCGATGGCGCTCGATGGCATTGGCTTTGCCAGCGGGCTTCTTGTGACGCGCGTTGCTCTCGGGGGTTGTTGTGGGTGCCTGAGGTTGGGCTGCGGGAGCAGGTTCGGGCTCGATAACGGTCGCTCGGACCTTCTGGACCTCGGGAGCGGCCGGCTGCGGCTCGGGCTCAGGCTGGGATGCGAGCGCGGGCTCTGCCTCGGTGGCGGGCTCGGGCGCTTTCTCCACGGCGGGCTCTGCGGCAGCCTCGGGCTCATTCACCGGGGGAGCTGCAACCACTTCCGGTTTGGCAGCTGCCCCATGTTCAACCTCGGCCTGGATAGCTTCTTCGGCCACGCGTTCCTTCTCCTGTGCGCGCTGCTGCGCGGCGGCCTCGGCGTTGCGATACGCGCGCTCCAGCAGAGCTTCCTGCGAGTTGAAGGGTTTCTCGTCCTCTTTGCGCTCAACCGGAACCCAGGTGCCGCCACTCGTCAGGCTGCGTGCCTTCACGTTGTCGCGCAGCTGCATGCCCATGTACTCGTGCACCAGGGCGCGGCAGGTGGGGTCGAGCACGGGGAAGGCGATCTCCACGCGGTGCTCGGTGTTGCGCGTCATCATGTCTGCCGAGCTCAGGTAGATCATGTCCGAGTCCACGCCAAAGGCATAGACGCGCGCATGCTCCAAAAAACGTCCGACGATGGAGCGCACGTGCACGTTCTCGGTCTTGCCCGGAATACCGGGCTTGAGACACGAGATGCCGCGGATGATCATGTCCGCGCGCACACCGGCACACGATGCCTCGGCGATCTTATCGATAACCTCGCGGTCGGTCAGCGAGTTGAGCTTAAAGAACACGCGGGCGGGCTCGCCGACAAGGGCGCGCTGAATCTCGCGGTCCAGGCCGCGCATGATGAGCGGTTTCAGTCCGGCGGGCGCCACGCCCAGGAAGCGGTAGTCGCCGCGCAGGTTGCCCAGCGACAGGTTGCGGAAGAACAGGTTGGCGTCCTCGCCGATACCGGGATGGGCGGTCATGAGCATAAAGTCACTGTAGAGCTTGGCCGTCTTCTCGTTAAAGTTGCCGGTGCCCAACAGCGTGAGACGGGTGAGCGCCATGCCCTCACGATAGGTGAGTTGGCAGATCTTGGAGTGGCACTTAAAGCCCTCGGAGCCGTAGATAACGGTGCAGCCGGCCTCTTCCAGACGTTCGGCCCACTCGATGTTGTTCTGCTCGTCAAAGCGTGCGCGGAGCTCCATGAGCACCGTGACCTCTTTGCCGTTTTCGGCAGCATCGATGAGCGACTCGCACAGGCGGCTTTGTTTGGCCACGCGGTAGAGCGTGATGCGCAGCGAGATGCACTCGGGGTCGTAGGCTGCTTCGTGCACCAGGTCCAGGAACGGATTCATGGCCTCGTAGGGATAAAAGAGCAGCTTGTCGCCCTGCAGCACTTGCTCGCGAATGGAGCGGGACATATCGATGGCGGGGTTGGGCTGCGGCTTAAACGGCGTAAAGAGCAGCTCGTTGCGTAGATGCTCGGGAATCTTGCCCTCAATGCCAAAGACGTAGCTCAGGTCAAGGGGGATATCGCAGGTAAAGACCGAGCGGCGAGAAAGCTCGAGCGCCTTGCGGATGGTCTTGAGCGTTGGCTTTTCGAGGGAGCCCGATACGGCGAGCACCACCGGCTGCAGGCGCAAGCGCTTCTTGAGGATGCGCTTCATGTGCTGGCGGTAATCCTCTTCCTCCTCGACGCCCTCGCCGTCCGGGTCGATATCGGCATTACGGGTGACGCGGATCAGCGCGCGATCCAGCGGCTTATAGGAGCCAAAGCAGCTATCCAGGCAGGCGAGGATGACGTCCTCGAGCAAGATGTAGGAGTAGGTGCCGGTGGGCGAGGGGATCTCGACCACGCGGTTCATCGAGGCGGGAATCTCGATAAGGCCCAGCAGACTCTCCTCGTCGGTGACGCCGTCCAGGCCACAAGCCAGATAGAGCGCGCCGTTGCGCAGGTTGGGGAAGGGGTGGCGCGGGTCAATGACCAACGGTGAGATGACCGGCGACACGTAGGCTTGGAAGTAGCGGGTTACAAAGGTGCGCTCCTCGGGCGTAAGCGAATCGATGCGGGCGCGGTGAACGCCCAGAGCATCAAGCTTGTCCTCGATGCTCTTAAAGATGGACTCCCAACGGGTAAGGAGCCCGGGCAGCTCTTCCATGACGGCATCGACCTGTTCTGAGGCGGTCATATTGCTCTTGTTGTCGACAGGCTGTTTTTTGAGCTCCGCCAGATCGGACAGGCCGCCCACGCGCACCATAAGGAATTCGTCGAGGTTGGACTCGAAAATCGACACGAACTTTAGACGCTCGAACAGCGGAACGGTCTCGTCGAAGGCTTCGTCAAGCACGCGGTTGTCAAAGCGCAGCCAGCTAAGCTCTCGGTTTTGCGTGTACGAGAAGTCGCGCGGCGGCTTGCGCAGTTTGGCGGCCTTTTGCTTCTTTTCGATTTTGCTCGGCATATGCATCTGTCCGTTCAGTCCCCGCAGGGGACGGTAGCCTAACTCTAATTCACTATTGTCTCAATTTAGTCGACCACTGGCACGGACGTATCGCGTGAACGGTATCTTTACCTACTTCTTACGCTGACAAGTCATAGGACTGACGCCCTGCTCGTTCGCAAACGATCCATATCCTCACTCAACTGGTGAGAATCTATGAATAAGAATGATAGTAAGCTGAATATAATCGAATGTAGGTCGAATCGAGGACAAGCGTCATTTATATGCAGAAAACCGTTTTCACTATGCAATTTTGAATCATGGATAACTTTGAGTGTTCAAGCTTGATTTCCTAGAAAAATAACGTTTACCTAGGAAAATCTGCTTTACAAAACTGAAGTGCATCATGGGAAATCATATGCGATATACCGTTCATCGTACTTTGCTGACCGTTCGGGGGCGAGGTAGCATTACGAATGGAATTTGGATATAACTAGAGCTGTCAGCAAGCAGCGTCCCATATGGAGGGGCGCTGATACATTCGGCCAGTAAGGCCCGAAAGAAAGGTAGGAGGCCATGACGAAAGGTCTGCACGTGCCTTCCGAGATCGGCAAGCTCAGGAAGGTCTGCCTGCACCGTCCCGGCGACGAGCTCCTCAACCTGCCGCCCGACGAGCTCGAGCGACTCCTGTTCGACGACGTCCCGTTCCTGGAGGTCGCACAGCAGGAGCACGACACCTTCGCCCAGATCCTGAGGGACCAGGGCGTCGAGGTGCTCTACCTCGAGAACCTCGTCGCCGAGGTGTTCGACCAGGTCCCCGGCGCCCGCGCCGAGTTCACCGACCAGTACATCGCCGAGGCAGGCATCCGCGGCCAGCACATGCCGCAGATCGTCCGCGAGAAGCTGGACTCCATCGAGGACAACCTCGAGTTCGTCAAGAAGACCATGGCCGGCATGACCAAGGCCGAGATCGACATGCCCCTCACGGCGTCCACGACCCTCGACTCCCTGGTCAACTCCGAGTCCGAGTCCGACCTGATCATCGACCCGATGCCCAACCTCTACTTCACCCGCGACCCGTTCGCGGTCGTCGGCGAGGGCGTCAACCTCAACCGCATGTACTCGGTCACCCGCAACCGCGAGACCCTGTACGGCAAGTACATCTTCAAGTACCACCCCGACTACAAGGACGTCTCCCTGTACTTCCGCCGCGACTGCCAGTTCCACACCGAGGGCGGCGACGTGCTGAACATCAACGAGAAGACCCTCGCCGTCGGCATCTCCCAGCGCACCCAGGCCGCCGCTATCGACATCATGGCCCAGAACATCTTCTGGAACTCCGACTCCAAGGTCGAGCGCATCCTTGCCTTCGACATCCCGGTCTCGCGCGCCTTCATGCACCTCGACACGGTCTTCACCCAGATCGACGTCGATAAGTTCACGATCCACCCCGCCATCATGGGCACCCTGCGCGTCTACGAGCTGACCGCCGGCAAGAACCCGGGCGACGTGAACATCCGCCTGATCGAGGACACCCTCGAGCACGTCCTGGAGGACGCCACCGGCGTCGACCAGGTCAAGTTGATCCCCTGCGGCGGCGGCGACCCGATCGCGGCCTCCCGCGAGCAGTGGAACGACGGCTCCAACACCCTGTGCGTCGAGCCCGGCAAGATCTGCGTCTACGCCCGCAACACCGTCACCAACGACGTGCTGTACAAGGAGGGCCTGGACCTTCTCGTCGTGCCCTCCGCCGAGCTCTCCCGCGGCCGCGGCGGCCCGCGCTGCATGAGCATGCCCTTCTGGCGCGAGGACCTCTAAGGTTTTCATAGACCGTACGGGTCTTAATACAAACATCTAGCTGCCATTAGATGTCTCCCAATGGGGCGGTGCGGGTTTTTCGCACCGCCCCATTCTTGTCTAATAAGTTGAATTAGCATCAGATAAGGTGTCCATTATGTCTAGAGGCGGTCACGTTGATACCCCAACGGTGTCGGCTTCTTTGTCTTTTGGGCATCATCTCGATTCCCATGACCTTTGCCGGCATCATCCCCGTGTTCTAGCGATTGGAGCTTAGTCATGGATATCAAGACAATTGGCGTTGAGGAATGGCTCAACGTTTGGGAGAAGAGCGCTACGTGGGACATTGCCCAGTCGACGATTTCGTCGCTGACCATGGGCGAGCTTCGCGCGCTCGACGAGCAGGACGGCGCTACGTTCTACGAGCGTCTGGATCGCGAGAAGATGAACTACGGCTGGATCGAGGGTTCGCCGGAGTTTAAGGCCGAGGTCGCCAAGCTGTATCGTTGCGAGGTCAATCCCGATCACATTCTGCAGACCAATGGCTGCACGGGCGCCAACCTCAACGCCATCATGGCCGTTGTCGGGCCCAGCGATCACGTGATTGCCGAGTGGCCTACCTATGCGCCGCTCTATGAGATCCCGCGTACGCTTGGTGCCGAGGTCGAGTATTGGGAGCTTCGCGAGGAGCTCGGATGGAAACCCGATATCGAACAGCTCAAGCGCCTCGTTCGCCCCAATACCAAGCTTATCTGCATCAATAACGCATCGAACCCCATCGGTACGGTGCTCGATGCAGACATACTCGGGCAGATTGCCGAGATTGCCCGCTCGGTGGGCGCCTACGTGCTGTGCGACGAGGTGTATCTGCCGCTCGAGAACACCGAGTCCTTTATGTCGATGGCAGACGTGTACGAGAGGGCCATTGTCACCAACTCGGTGTCCAAGACCTATTCGACGCCTGCAGCCCGCGTGGGCTGGGTCGTTGCGGATGAAGAGGTGTCCAACCGCATCCGCACCTACCGCGACTACACCATGATCTGCGGTGGCGTGTTTAACGATGCTTTGGCGACCTACGTGCTCGAGCACAAGGACAAGATTCTCGAGCGCAACCGCAAGATCGTGTTTGGTAACCGAGATATCGCACAGGCTTGGATCGATACGCAGCAGCGTGTCTCCTGGACGGCCCCGCAGGGCGTGTCAACCTCGTTTATCCAGCTGGATATTCCCGAGGATGACGAGGAGTTCTGCAAGCGCCTGCTGGCCGATAGGGGAGTGCTGTTGGTCCCCGGTAGCCGTTTTGAGCTTCCCTGCGGAGCGCGCCTGGGCTACTGCGCGAGCGAAGATGTTCTTCGCGAGGGCCTGAGGCTTCTGGGCGAGGCACTGGCCGAGCTCGATCGCTAGTCCCTTGAGGTTCTCGAAGGCCTAAACCTTGCTGGACCCTAGGTGTACCGAATGCAGACCCGCTCCCTTTTGGGGAACGGGTCTGTTTGTCTTTGCTGCCGAAAAAGTCAAGTTGTTACAAATGGAGACGCAAGATCGATCGGGTATTCGATGGGCCTTATACTGAGCTTCCGGTGAACGGTATCCAACGTCTGGTAAACGGTAATCTGTTTGTCAAAAATGAATAGGACGCACTTTTTTCTGAATAAAAATCAAAATGGTTGAGACACAGCGAGAATTGCGAATTATATTCATATCGTTGCGTGAAATATGCAATTTGGGGGTGGTTTAACAAAGGTTAGTTTCAATTGATCTTGCGGTTAAAAAGCGTTTAAGCACGTAAATCCACTTTATTTAATCAAAGTATGCCATGCGTGAAGTATATGTGTATGCCGTTCACCCCTCATATAAAACCGTTCGGGGGCGAGGTGGAAGTATGGATTGATTTTGGATATAAATATGTCGTCAGCAATAACGCCTCACACGGAGGGGCGCTAACGAATCGGCCCTGACAGGGGCCCGAAAGAAAGGTAGGAGGCCATGACGAAAGGTCTGCACGTGCCTTCCGAGATCGGCAAGCTCAGGAAGGTCTGCCTGCACCGTCCCGGCGACGAGCTCCTCAACCTGCCGCCCGACGAGCTCGAGCGACTCCTGTTCGACGACGTCCCGTTCCTGGAGGTCGCACAGCAGGAGCACGACACCTTCGCCCAGATCCTGAGGGACCAGGGCGTCGAGGTGCTCTACCTCGAGAACCTCGTCGCCGAGGTGTTCGACCAGGTCCCCGGCGCCCGCGCCGAGTTCACCGACCAGTACATCGCCGAGGCAGGCATCCGCGGCCAGCACATGCCGCAGATCGTCCGCGAGAAGCTGGACTCCATCGAGGACAACCTCGAGTTCGTCAAGAAGACCATGGCCGGCATGACCAAGGCCGAGATCGACATGCCCCTCACGGCGTCCACGACCCTCGACTCCCTGGTCAACTCCGAGTCCGAGTCCGACCTGATCATCGACCCGATGCCCAACCTCTACTTCACCCGCGACCCGTTCGCGGTCGTCGGCGAGGGCGTCAACCTCAACCGCATGTACTCGGTCACCCGCAACCGCGAGACCCTGTACGGCAAGTACATCTTCAAGTACCACCCCGACTACAAGGACGTCTCCCTGTACTTCCGCCGCGACTGCCAGTTCCACACCGAGGGCGGCGACGTGCTGAACATCAACGAGAAGACCCTCGCCGTCGGCATCTCCCAGCGCACCCAGGCCGCCGCTATCGACATCATGGCCCAGAACATCTTCTGGAACTCCGACTCCAAGGTCGAGCGCATCCTTGCCTTCGACATCCCGGTCTCGCGCGCCTTCATGCACCTCGACACGGTCTTCACCCAGATCGACGTCGATAAGTTCACGATCCACCCCGCCATCATGGGCACCCTGCGCGTCTACGAGCTGACCGCCGGCAAGAACCCGGGCGACGTGAACATCCGCCTGATCGAGGACACCCTCGAGCACGTCCTGGAGGACGCCACCGGCGTCGACCAGGTCAAGTTGATCCCCTGCGGCGGCGGCGACCCGATCGCGGCCTCCCGCGAGCAGTGGAACGACGGCTCCAACACCCTGTGCGTCGAGCCCGGCAAGATCTGCGTCTACGCCCGCAACACCGTCACCAACGACGTGCTGTACAAGGAGGGCCTGGACCTTCTCGTCGTGCCCTCCGCCGAGCTCTCCCGCGGCCGCGGCGGCCCGCGCTGCATGAGCATGCCCTTCTGGCGCGAGGACCTCTAAG
>UQNG01000077.1:0-9210 GCA_900542335.1 uncultured Collinsella sp. | reverse complement strand
AGTAGCTCTGCACGTCGAACGCCTCGGAGCCGCGGCGGCCCTCGGCCATGCCGTAGTTAATAAAATGTTGGAGGGCCTTGTCCTTATCGTTGTTGGCCCATTTAGCGACATCAGGATTATTCTTTAGGTAATAGTCAGCATCAAATACAGCAGAGTAATCCATCCAACTAGAACGCGGGAATTGAGCAATAATCGCATCGGCGTCAGCTTCCCCCAGACGCTTGCAACCAGCATCGCTAAAGTATTTCCAAACGTCACCCGAATTAGAAATAAAGCCATGCTCGATCAAGATGCCAGGGATCCCCTGCTCGCGAGCACAGCGAATAACGGCAAATTCGTCACCAACCGTCATCTGAAACACGCCACGATAGGTCAAGCCAAGCGCAGACAAATTATTCATTACTTTTTGGGCAAGCTCGACAGAGGCTTTCGTATAGCTCGTGCCATTGGCCGTAGGCGCGTAAACCTCAGCACCATGCGCCGCAGAACTACCAGAGTTAATATGAAAACTCACAAAAGCTTGTGCACCCTGCTTTACGCATCGCTGAACGCGGTACAGAAAATCGTTGCTGCCATAAGATCCACTTTGTCCTCGAGACATCACGACCTTAAAACCATATCGCTCCAGCTTGGCCTTACAGGCAACAGCAATCTTCCAAGTAAGATCCGCCTCGCTCTTCCCATTACCTTGAGCGCCGGGATCAACGCCGCCATGGCCAGGATCAAGAGCAATAACATACGCACCGTTCACAGCAGTACCGGCAAGAGAGAGAGACTGCTCCCCATTTGAGGCGGTAAGTGCGTCGCCAATCGTGGCAGCCTGAATCGCATTGCCAGAATCATCTGAATAATAAACAGACGAATTAGCACTGCCTTCGGCGAGGCCGTCGTCCACAGCGGCATTCGCATCAATGTCGAACGCATATCCACATTGCATCAAATCGACACTGTGTTCCGTGGCATCGCCTTGCAGATGATAGGAGATCGAAATCAAATCATATCCGCACTCGGCATAATCCTTACCGAACTGAAATGCGGCAGCATTGCCGCTGACGGCCATCGCACTAACAGAAAGGGAGTTACCAGTTGTGGATTCCAATTCAAGAGTCGCATCTGTGAGTACATCAGAATCGTTAGGGGTAGCAAAAGCAATCACCTGGTCCACACCGACTGGAAGCTGCGGATAGGCGATATAGAGATACTGATACGAATCGGTTAAAACGTCGCCGTTCCCATCCGCCACAACGGAAGAGTCATTTTCTTCTGCGGCAAGATTGTCAGAGTCGACCTGATTCTTATTGGAGGGCGAGGAGGCGGGGTCGTTAGTCGAGTTTGAATTGCTCTCAGAATCCGCGACTTCAGCAGTTGAATCCTGCTGAACAGGTTCACCGTTGATTGCATAGGCAGTGGTGACAGGCCCGATCAGCGGATTAAGTCCAATAACTAACGCCGCAACGAAAGTCGCAAGAAGTAGCAGATGACGTTTCATACCAACCCCCATCAGATACAAGTACAGGTGATGCTCTCGAAATTATAAGGCAGGTGGAGCCCATGAGCAGCAAGCCAACCGCAAAAGCACTTCCCGGAAAAACAAAGCAAATATAGAGGGCTACAAGTTAGATCGATTTACATGTATATTAGCCCACGCAATCCATCAGGCCATAAATCAAAACAAAAAACAGCATTCGATGTTAGCCGCCTTTTTTGACCTGATTTACGCGAGGCTACGACGAAGAACAACGCAACGGTTTTAGTTGCCTTCACCCAAATGCAACTAAAACCGTTGCAAACGCAATTAGGTATAATTCTTCCAAATCGCCTAGAGAAAGTGTTTGAATGCTGACCGTAATCGTGCCTACTTACAATGCCGAGCCGTATCTTTCTCAGGCTATAGGCAGCCTATTAAACGAAAAGAATATCGAACTGGAAATCCTCGCCATCAACGACGGATCCACCGACAACTCACTCGCCATTATGGAAGATTTCGCCGCGCGCGACTCACGCGTTCGAGTGATCGATAAGGCAAACCAGGGTTACGGCGCAACCTGCAATCTGGGCATTCGCGAGGCAAAGGGCGACTGGATTGCCATCCTCGAGCCCGATGATTGGATCGAGCCCGGAATGTACTCCGACATGCTTGCCTTTGCCAAACGCGAATTTGGCGATCCGAACAAGCTCGATATTATTGAGACCCCGTATTGGATCATTCGCAACCCCGATACTCCCCAAGAGGTCAAACTACACTGCGCATATCGCGGTCGCATTAAACCGCCTCGGCAACCATTCACCATTCACGACGCTCCACACCTGCTGGCCCATCATCCGTCCATTTGGTCGGCAATCTATCGTCGCGACTTCCTGTTGCAAAACAATATCTGGTTTAAGGAAATCCCCGGTGCGGGCTGGGCCGATAATCCATTCCTTGTCGAAACGCTATGCCAGGCAAAGGCGATCGCTTACTGGCCCAAGCCGTATTACTGCTACCGCGAGGAAACGCCCGAAAAGGCGGCTGCTCTGGCCAAGCGTAACCCCTTGATGCCGTTTAATCGCTGGAACGATATGGTCGATATTCTTGAACGGCTCAACGTCACCGACCCCGCCGTTTGGACACCCCAAATCACACGTGGCTTCACCTATATGGGCATCATGATTGAGCACACCGGAATTGAAGGCCACCCCGAAATCGAGCGGGCGATCCACAGGATGTTCGAACGCATGCCGCAAGAGCTGGTATTTGCCAATCCTCGCGTTACTCCCGCGGCCAAAAAGCTCTATGCCGAGTATATGGGCATCGCCGACCCTAAAATCAGCTACTGCGCATACGCCAAGGACCTCGTGGGCGAGGGCTTGTATAACGTATGGAACAAGGGCCCCAAGCAGACTCTAAAAATGATCACATCGCACTTTGGTTCATACAACGCACGCGCTGGAAAATAGTCTGATGGGCAGCAAAGCAAGCAGAAATACCTCCATCGAGGCGCTGCGCTTGGTCGCGGTTGCTGGCATCGCGATATTCCACACGTTTCAGTGGACCTTTCAAGCCGTCTGCGCCGGTCTACCGGAATATGCGCCGCTCGCCGTCTTCCCTTACTCCGGCGCGCTCGGCCTCATCAACCTGCTGGGCTGCTGGGCCAACGAGGTCTTCTTTATGATCTCGGGATACTTCCTTATTCCCTCGGCGGTACGCGCCCTCCAAAACGGTTCATCCGCGCAGGGCCTCACGCTCAAATCGCTTGGGCGCCTCAAGAAGATCGTCTTGCCCACGCTCTTTTATTGCGCCACCTGCCTGTTTGTTTCGATGTACGTGTATCCCCTACCAGAAATCTCGCTGCATGAGATTGGCTGGCTCACGTTGGGCATCGAGTTTATCTGGGTCTACGCGGTATCCGTATTGCTCGTCCCAGTGATTGCGGTGATACGACAGCAAATCGGCAGCAAAAGAGCCCAGTTTGTCGTAGCACTTCTTGTGCTCGCAACATTTGGAATCAACTGCTACATCGCGGTGACGGCAAACGAAGCGGCCGGTATCATTTTGTGGCGCAAACTCATGAGCGCCGTTACCTACCTGGTCGCGTTTATTGCAGCTGGAGAAATGCGCTTTGTCCTCGAATGCCACGGCAACGCATCCGGCGCTCAAAAATCCAAGATCGTACTCATCGGACTCGTTGCCGCCACCATCGCGCTCGAGCTTCTGCTATCGGCAAACAGCCAGTACAACACGCTCTGGAAGCTCTCCTACAAGTCCACTTCCGTCATATCCTTTATCTTGGCCGCCGCATCCGTTGCCGCCGCAGCGCTTCATCAGCCGCGCCACAAAGTCACAGCTGCAGACAAGACAATCATGTCCCTCGCCGCAGGAACGCTCGCTTTCTACGCCGTGCAGTCGTTTACCTGCAACGTCTGGCGACCCATCTTCGACAATGCAATCTACACCATGGCAACAGGCATCCAAACGGGAACGCCCCGTCCAGCCGCCGCCATTTTGCTCGGAATCCTTATGAGCCTTTGCCTCGCACTTTCCCTGCTCCTCGTGGATATCGTGCGCAGAGCCGTAGTCGACGCCATCAAGGCCCGTATGAACGGCTAAGCGACCTTCTGACTCCTCAGACCACGAAGCGCGCTTACACCCGAAACAAATAAAATCGCAAAGACAATCGCCCAATTCTTGCAGCCAAATACCGGAATATGAACGATCGCATGGTCATGCATAACAACGAAATAACCCAGAACAACAACCAGAGGCAGTGCCATGAGCAGCGACTGGATCAACACCTTTCGACGACGACCGTCTTGTGCGCCGCCCCGTATCGAGCAAACGAGCACGGCAATCCAGATCGCCAATACGGCAGCAAACGAAACAAGGCAAACGACGTTCGAGATCACCGCATAACCGGCAGTTGAGCAAATGGCGAACAGCTGCGGGCTCATGCAATAAAACTCCTTCAAAATCTGAGGCCAGTCAGCCTGGGGCAACAGTGACGAAGTCCCATGCGCAGACCAAAGGCCCATCTCGCCCAGAACGTTCGAAAAGACCTCGTCCCAGCCCAGCACAAATGCCGCGACAACCCATTTCATCGCCCAGGTAAACACAAACGAAAGCCCAAACCCAAAGAGCGCCTGCAGTATCGTGACGACGCAACGCTTGGGGCGCTCACCCTTGGGGAGCGCAATGAAGGCGAAAAAGCAATGCAGGGCGACAACTGCGGCAGGAATCGTTAAAAAGTCAAGAAACGAAAACACGGCGCCCGTCGCTATCGACCAAAGGACAAGGCGGCTTGTGAAAACCCGTGCGTTCGGGGCCGAGCCCAAACGAAGGCTCATGCAAGACATCATGATGAGCGCCACAAAGAACGAGATGCACAGCAGCAGATCACCGATAAAATTGAAAAACAGATTGGTCGAGAACAGCAGGATTGCAAGGAAACCCAACGTCACTGGCTTTGAAAACCGCTTCCGCAAGGCAACGTAAGCGCAAGCGGAGCCGACAATCGCCAGAGCGGCCGCAGGCACCACGACAACGTCGATACCGCCAATAAACAGGCAGGCATTCGTAAGTAGCTGCCATCCATGCCAATACCGGTAGTACTGCTGATGCGTAATCCCACCGGCTTTCGTAACGTCATCAATCTCGGCAACAGTCATCGTCTTAAATGGAGAACCTTGGTCCTTTTGCTGTGCGACTTCAATGATAAAGCGATTGTTATCAAAGCAAACAGGACCAGCTGCAACACGGTGGTCGTAGACATACATGTCAGACAACAGGGCAGAGGACTCCGAACCCTGCGTATGTGACTCGATAACGGACCTCGGCAGGCAATTCGCCGCGGTATTGCTCAGGACAAATACGACCTGAAGAACCAAAAACAGCAACATGACCTTGACGGGAAGGCTATCGGCAAAGGAAGCTAAACGAGTTTTATTCACAGGGCATCCAAACAGAAAGATCGCGTCCACAGGAATAGGCACCTATGTAATACCACAATGCGCGCTTGCAATCTCGCCGCGCACGCACGTCAACCAGGCTTGTAGCAAACGTTCTTGGTGATTAGTAGAACATTAACCGCGGGCGCCTACCTACGCTTACAATAGTCATGTCCAATGGGACACGTTGTTTATTCCGCAGGGCCGAAATGCTGCCCACGCGAAAGGATATTCTCGTTCATGACTTCCACCCTTCCCGCTCCCATCGACAAGCTTGCCATCGTCGTCGTCACCTATAAGCGCCAGGAGCTTCTGGCCAACCTGTTCGACTCCATGACCGAGCTCACGGCAACGCCTTGGCGTATCGTGATCGTCGACAATGAGAATTCGCGCGAGACCGAAGCCATGTGCGTCGCATTCAACGAGCGCCTCGCCAACCTGTGGGGCATCGACACCGATCAGCCCGATGCAAAGGGTGGCACCGACCGCGTCATCTACGCCCCGCAGCTCAAAAACGGCGGCGGCGCGGGCGGCTTCTCCGCCGGCACCAAATGCGCCTACGACCTGGGCGCCCAGTGGTTCTGGGTCATGGACGACGACGTGCTCGTCATCCCGGAGGGCATCGAGCGCCTGGCAAAGTGGACCGACCGCTACGACGTTATCCAGGGTTCGCGCCTGGACTTCGACGGCGGTGCCTTCTTTTGGCAGTACCAGCTCATCCTTTCGCTTGGTATCCCCAACCCCATCGCTAAGTGGGACCTGGGCCCCGAGGGCTACCGCACCATGAACCAGCTGTGCTTTGAAGGCGGCCTGTTCTCGCGCCGCGTAGTCGACAAGATCGGCCTGCCCGATGCGCGCTTTTTCATCTACGGCGACGATGCCTG
Organism: uncultured Collinsella sp.; assembly: GCA_900542335.1. Classification (GTDB taxonomy): domain Bacteria; phylum Actinomycetota; class Coriobacteriia; order Coriobacteriales; family Coriobacteriaceae; genus Collinsella. The sequence goes on along the minus strand of UQNG01000077.1, from coordinate 2,905 downwards.
CTACGGTTATGTTGCCAGCCAGCACTTCCCCGCTGCCGTGGTTGCCGACGTGGTGCTCAAGCGCGCCCGCGCCGTCTCTAACTGGGATATCGCCGGCAAGCGCCAGCTCAACTCCACGAGCGACACCAACCGCTACTACATCATGCGCAATCGCGGCTTTTTGGCCCGCTACATGCAGATTTACGGCGACTACCACCCCATCTTGTTCCGCTTGGGCAACGCCGCGACCTTCTGCAAGGAGTTCATTCGTCTAGCAGCGGTCGACAAATGCTTTAAGACCGGCATTCCGGCGCTGCGCCGCGGCATGAAAGATGCCCGCAAGATCATCAAGGATCCCGGCTGGAAGCCCATGCCGCCCATGAAGGACGCGGAGTAGCGGGCGCAGCTTCAACATCGCCCCCTACAGCCGCTGGCACACCGCTGCCACACGCTGCCCGTCAAACCCGAACCCCCAGCGCATGCGACCCACGCCGGGTCGCGGCACACGGATTTCGTCGATACCGTCGCGCTCTATGTCGAGTAGCGCCTGAACGGCCAGCAATTCCAGGCCGAGCGCGTCCACACCGGGGTCATACATCATGTTGATAGAAATCAGCGGGCGCTCGTCGAGCATGCCGATCGTGTCTGCCACGTCGAGCACGGCGCCCGTAGGGATAACCTGGATGTCCCAGCGATCCGCGCCACACTTTCGCCTCGAAGCAGGATTGGCATAGCCCGGCAATCCAAAGCAGAGCCCCTGTAAAAGCAGATGATATGGCAACGGCGCATCTGGGTCGGTCGCACCGATTCCCGCATCTCCCAAGATGCGGTCTAGCGCCTGCCTCACCGTATCCTCGTCCCCACAGCACAACCCGTCGCGAAACGCATCGACGTCTTGAATGTCTTCGGCAGCGCACTCAAACCACTCAATAATCACCAGACGCAATGCCTGGCGAAGCTCGTTATTGGGCAGCCGCAGAGCACGGAGACGACTGCCATGCTCCGGCTCCTCTGTCATATCCGTCGTGAGAAAACCGGACAGATACAGCGCCGTCCACAGGCCATCATCAGACGGGGCCTCTGGACCCGCAGCGCCCAAACAAAGCGGGACCTCAACGCACCCATGGGCCTCGAGCAAATCGAACAGGACCGAAAGGCGGTCGAGATTCCACCCGGCAACTACCCTACTCAGGCAATCGGCATATCCATACAGATCGGCACGCACAGGCGCCGTGCAGCCTCGGTCCAGAAAGCCGATCACACGCGCCGGACTCGAGCAATAGGCCCTGCCAAACCGATATCCCTCGAGCCACTCACGCGCATCATCCAGGTATTCTTCGCGTCCAGCATGATTCAACAGAGCCTCGACCTCGGCATCCGAAAAGCCGAACCAACGGTCACACCACGTCGACAGCGGCGTCGTCAGACAATACGAGCAGTTTCGCGAAGAAAGTGCCGCTTCGGCAGGGCCGGGACGCTCCCCCATCAGACACGCCAGCCGTAGCGAATGGCCCGTGGTGGCAATGGCGTCGAACAGCACGCGATCGAGCAGCTCCGCCGGATCGGCGCCGGAAGCGTCCCTCGCGCCCGCACGGCCCAACCACACCGCGTCGTACCCATCAACAAGCAATACAACCTGCTCATCACAGGCCATCACCAGCAGCTCAATGAGCACGCCAAGCACCGAGTCAACCTCGTCCGCGCTCGCTACGCCACGCGCAACGCGTTCGATGTGACGCACCTTATCTCGCGCTAAATCCGGAGCCTCCAAGAGCGCCAACAGCCGAGCGCACTCGCCCGAAAGAGCATCACGCACGACGTCGGCAACAGCGGCGTCACGCCTCGTAGCGCCAGAAAAGTCCAGCGATATCACCGGATAGCAAGCGTACTCGTCCCGATAGCGTCCGCTGGCCGCATCCCAAATCTGGGAACCAGCAAACAGGCCCCGATCGACCTGCCCGACCGCGGGTCGCTCCAGAAAAGCCTTAAGCATCGACAGGTTCATGCTCTTGCCAAAGCCTTCGGGTCGACAGCACACCACAACAGAGGCATCAGCATCCAAGACATCGGCAATAAACATCGTCTTGTCGACTAGCACGCATCGATCCATGGCCTCGGCAAAGTCATGTTCGCCGACCGGTAGCGCCCCGTTACCCGAGCGATCGATCAACTCTACGCCATAGTAGGCAGTATCACCATAAATCGCCTGTTCAGACACCGTAACTTCTCCCTAAAACGCAGCACGATGCCCATTGTATCGAGAAACTCAACCGCAATTATGCCGTCATACAGACGTTTCGGGCAACGGTAGCAACATGAGGTGTGAGGGGGCATAACTAATCGATGCACAACAAAACAGGGCCCGATGCAGTTGCACCGGACCCCGTCCTAGTTCTTAGATTATCAGGCGACCAGGAACTTACTCCTCGGAACCGTCCTCACCAGCAGCCTTATTCTGCTGATCGAGTTTATGCTTACCGCTCACAATAGACGTGGCGCCCAGCGTGGCCAGGCTTGCGCTGGCAAGGCTCGCCATCACGATGAGGTCACCCGTCTTGGGCATATTGCCACCCGAGGCCTTGGTCGTCGTGGTGGTCGTAGTCGTCGTGGTGGTGGTAGTAGCACCACCCTTATCCCCAGCCTTCTGAGCATCGGCGTCGGACTGTCTCGCGCCCTCATCGGCGGCATCGGAACCGGAACCCTGGTCAGACGCCCCCTCATCAGAAGAAGAGCCACCGTTAATGCCAGCCGTCAAAGAAGATCCAAGCATGGAGCCAAGCTGCTCGCTGGTAGAAGGCTTATTTTCCGTCGAGGAATCGCCGGCATTGGATACCTCACTCGAACCGCCCTCGGAAGCATCGGAGCCAGAACCGTTAGAGGAGCCAGCATCGGCAGACGGATCGCGCCGCACCGTGGGGCGCCTGGT
>UQNG01000076.1:0-9648 GCA_900542335.1 uncultured Collinsella sp. | reverse complement strand
TCCCTCCAGCGGGCACGCCAGTGGGCCTGCCGATAGCGGCGCGCTGGCAGGCGCCAATGTGGTGGCGTCCTACCATACGGCTGCGACAGTGGTGGATGCGAGCATATTGAGCTTGGGCCTAGCGGGGTTTGCCACGATCGGCACCGGCTTGGTCGCCATCCTTATTCCGGGTGCCGAGCTTGCCGCGGGCGATATGGTCGACACGGGGATCGAGATCATTAAAACGCGCAATAAGTTTGCCAAAAGCGCCTCCAAGGGCCTGCAGAAAATCGAGACGGCTCTACCGTATCTGGTTGCCGCGCGAGCTACGCAGGCCGTGTCGGCGCAGGATACCGAGGGTGCGACCTATACCGGTACGGCGCTTGCCGTGCCCAGGACGTCCGAGTCGGATTTCGTTGCGCTCGAGGGGTCCGAGATCTCGACCGATGTCATTAAAGACACATCGAAAGATCTGGAACGCGCAGCAGATGAGCTGCAGAAGGCCTCGGAGGAGACGGCGAAAGCAAAAGAGCGCGCCTGGCTTGCGGATTGCGGCGGGTCGGATCCGGCTTCGGTCGGCAGTTGCTCATGCACGTGGGAACGCGCGAGGAGTTTGGCGAAGCTTTCGGATATTGAGAATCCGCACTATGCCTCGAGCGTCACATGGGAGCCGCAAGTGGCGCTCGATCGCGCGAAGGCCTATTACCGCTTGCGCCTTGCAAACGAGGCGCCTCAAGGCTCAAGCGTCGAGACGAAGGCGGAGTCGGCGGCGCGCAAGGCGTTCTATACCTATGCGAGCGCAGAGGTCAATCGCGCATATATAACCGAAGACGGAGACCGGACCACTTCCTATATTCCGTTGTTGCCGCGCAACACTGACGAGGTGCGAGCGACGGAACTCTATACCGATGCGGCGTGGCCAACTAGTACCAACGATGGCAAAACGTATCTGCATTATGGAACGAGCTGCCCCAACTATAAGAAAGGGACGCCAGGCGGGCTAGCCTCGGTCGCTGCTTATGACGGGCAGGACAAATGCAACAGATGCCATTTTGGTGTTTCGTCGCTCGGCGCCGTTGCGGCTCCTTCGACTTCTATCGAAAACGGCTTCGAGTACCACTTTGATCGATTCAAAGACGCCCTGAAGAAATACGTCGAATGCCGCAACAAAGAGCTCGAGCTCATGCGCCAGACCGAGGACGAGGCTGACCGTGCGGGCAATGCGTTTGACGAGGCCATTAAAGCGCTTTCGGGCGAGCGTCCGCGTATCGCCCCGCCCGGCCGCAATGGCGTGGTTGCCCTTGCGGTTTCGGGTGCCATCTCGAGCTCCGATGAGCTCAACTCTTCGTTTAACACGACAGTCAGGCTTGGCGATCGCGGCGCGATCTCTGCTGCGGTGCTGGCGCCCGATGACGCGACGGCGCAGAACAACGTTCTCTCGCGGTTTTTCTCGACGCTGGAGGAGCGTTCGGGTGGCGTTGTCGGCGTACTCGATGGCGTCATGGATGTTTGGGGGCGGCTGCTTGTGGGATACGGAGACATCCAAGGCTCCGCCGACGAGCTCATGGACGAGATGATCGGTGACCTGGGAGGGGGCAGCGGTGCGTTGAGTTCCATTGCGTCGTGGCTTGGTGATACCGTTTCGGCGTCCGTGGCGGCGCTGGGCTTGGAGCCGTGCGACTTGCGCCTACGAAAGCCGGTGCTGACCGACACCGCCAACGTCATCAAGAGCCCGGGGTCTGACATCACAGGTCTTTCTAATGCGCAGGACAAGCTACGAAGTATTCCGTTGGGCGTGACCGATCCCAAGGCGCTTTGCGAGGCGCTGGAATATCAAGTCGAGCGCACCATCAGCGGCACGGTGTTCACGCTTGCGGAGATTCCGCTGCCCGGCGGCGGTTCCATTCCACTTACCGTCGATGTCGCCACACTGGCGGGTGCCCTGGGCGGTGGGTCGTAATGGGCATCCGCACGCGCCTGTGCGAGGAGCGCGCCCAGGCGACGGTCGAGATGGCCGTGGTCACGCCCGTCCTGCTGGTTCTGGCGCTTATCGTGTACAACGTCATGGTCTTTGCCGACGCGGTCGCGCGCTTCGATCGCGTGGTGCCCGATATCGTGCTAGCGCATGCCGTGGCGCCGAGCGGGGAGGGCGATGACAGCTCCATCGATGCCTCCGCGACCGTTCAGGCTCAGATCCAACATGCCATGGAAGGCTATGACTTGCAGATTGAGGTCTCGAGCGAGCAGGGTGCGACAACATCGGATGGCGGTCTGCTTTCGCTCTCCGGCACGTTTAGGACCTATACCTGTACCATGCGCTACGAGCCGTGGCCGAGCTCGCTCAGCATCGCCGGCGTTTCGCTGGGGGCACCGGCAAAGTTGTCGCACGAGCGCGCAGTGACGGTCGATCCGTGGCGTCCGGGGGTGGTTATGTGACCGCGGCCTCATCCTACATTGCCTACGCGCGGGCGCTCAACAGGCTGGGTTGGACGCCTGCCGAGTTTGTGGTGGCGGAGTCGTTTGCCGTGCGCCTGCGCGGCATGCTGGGACGGTCTCCGATTGCCGCCAACGGGTTGCCGCTCGTCATGGCGTTCCCACGCTGCTCTTCGGTCCACACCTGCTTTATGGCCTACCCCATCGACATTGCTTTTATCGACCGCAACGGCAGCATCCTCGCATGCTACGAAAACGTCCGTCCTTGGCGCATGTGTTCCTGTCCCGGTGCCTGGGCGGTGCTGGAACGCCCTTCAATCCTCGCTACACCTCCCGCCTTTCAACAAGTGCCGGCGTAAGAATTGGCGACAGCGGACTTTCGTCATACGAAATTGGGTAAGATGGAGGAGAAGATGCATGGATGTTGAGATCCATCCCAACGCCAAAAAACACTTGACGGAAGGGCCGATGATGAGCAAGGCGTATACGGCTGCCAATGGTCAGGTTGTAACGGATGAAATGATTGACACGTGGTGCGAGTCGTACGAGCATGGCGAGTTTCCGGACGGCGAGCATACCGTTGGGGGGATCGTGCACGGGCGGCCTCCACTTTCAAGCGAAGGTACGGCAACGCTATCGGTCAAGATTCCCCTAGGGATGAAGGAGGCGATTCGTCGACGGGCGGCGGCTGAAGGAATGACGCCAAGTGAGTTTGCCCGTGCAGCCCTGAGCGAAAAACTTCTTGCGGCGGGTTGATATCTCTAACGTGCTGTTCTATAGGATCGGACTTGTGGCTGACGCCGTGCTCAAAAACTTTTTTCAAATTCTCGGTTGACCGGAGCGCGTCCTTGGTTATACTAATCAAGCCTTGAAACAAGGCACACCTCAAATGGCTGGGTAGCTCAGTTGGTAGAGCAGAGGACTGAAAATCCTCGTGTCAGGGGTTCGATTCCCTTCCCCGCCACCTTGAATTGACTAGGACCTCTGCAAAGGGGTCCTTTTCTTTTATGTAGCCCCTGCACGGAATCGAACCCCGTGAGGGCGCGGAGCTGAGGAAACGCGCAAGCGTTTGCCAGCGTAGCTCGCAAGGCGCGCAAGCGCCGCAGCGGTCCGTCCGCGCAGCGCGCGGACGCGATTCCCTTCCCCGCCACCTTGAATTGACTAGGACCTCTGCAAAGGGGTCCTTTTCTTTTATGTGGACCCGCGGAAATGCACCCCACTATTGAGCGAAAGAATGGGATGCGCTTTCCGGCGCCTGCCCTCGGCGTGTTTGCGCATCTCGGTACGTCATCTTGGCCCCGCTCGTCCCAGACATTTCTCCCGCTTTTGCGCCACTTTATAGACCGTTCGGTCGTCTGTCCGCACGCGCGGGTATACTCAAAACGATACTTTTCCTGTGCAATAGGATGCAGGCTCGGCCTGCACGATCCGAAGGGGGCAGTGATGGAGAGGATACTCGGCGTTAATCTCTCTGGCTGGTTTATTCCCGAGCCTTGGGTGACCCCGTCGCTATACGCGGCGACCGGTGCATCCAATGCGGCCGAGTTGCAGGAGGCCATGGGCACCGCCGCCTATAACGAGCGCATGCGCCGTCATTACGAGACGTTTGTGAGTGAGGACGATTTTTGCCGCATGGCGCAGATCGGTCTCAATGCCGTGCGTCTGCCGGTGCCCTGGTATGCCTTTGGCTCGCAGGAGTCCGATGCGTCCTACATCTCGGTTGTCGACTACATCGACCGTGCAATTGAGTGGGCCGCCAAGTACGACATCCGCGTGCTGCTCGATTTGGCAACTGTGCCCGGTGGCCAGGGCGATTCCAACGATTCGCCCACCACGCCGGAGGCTGTTGCCGAATGGCATTCGTCCACCAACGGCCGTCATGTCGCACTCGACGTGCTCGAGCGCTTGGCCGATCGCTACGGCGAGGCCGAGAGCCTGCTGGGCATTGAGCTGCTGGACACGCCGCAGATGAGCGTCCGCAAGAGTCTCTTTACCATGACGGATGGCATTCCGGCCCACTACCTGCGCAATTTCTATCGCGATGCCTACGAGCTCGTCCGTTCGTATATGCCCGAGGATAAGATCGTCGTCTTCTCGTCGTCGGGGCATCCCAGCGAATGGAAGCATTTTATGCGCGGCACCAAGTATAAGAACGTCTACATGGACCTTCACCTGTACCATTACCGCGACGAGTATGCGCTCGACATCACGAGCCCCCGCGGGCTGACGACGGCGATTTCGCGTAACAAGCGCGAGCTTAAAGAAGCGATCTCGACTGGGTTCCCCGTGCTGGTGGGCGAATGGTCGGGCGCGGCGATCTTTGCCAACTCGTCGGTTACGCCCGAGGGACGCAATGCCTACGAGCGTGTGTTTATCGCCAACCAGCTGGCTTCGTTTGCGCCGGCTGCCGGTTGGTTCTTCCAAACGTGGAAGACCGAGAAGCGCATTGCAGCATGGGACGCCCGCGCGGCGCTCGGTACGCTCGAGCGCGGCATGATTGAATAGGTTGATATGACGCAAAACAGCACCCATACGGGCAAACTCTATGTGGTCGGCACGCCCATCGGCAACTTGGGTGACCTGTCCCCGCGCGTTGGCGAGGCCTTTGCCGCCGCCGATGCCATTTGCTGCGAAGACACGCGTGTGACGTCAAAGCTGCTGATGCACCTGGGCATTTCCAAGCCGCTTGTCCGTTGCGACGAGAATGTGATCGCTGGCCGCGCCGCCGATCTGGTCGACCGTCTGCTGGCGGGGGAGACCCTCGCCTTTGCCTCGGACGCCGGTATGCCGAGCGTGTCTGATCCCGGCCAGGCTTTGGTTGAGGCAGCGCGTGAGGCCGATGTGCCCGTAGAAGTTATTCCCGGGCCCTCTGCTTGTGTCACGGCGCTCGTTTCGTCCGGCATTCCCTGCGAGCATTTTTTCTTTGAGGGCTTTTTGGGCCGAAAGCACGGCGACCGCGTGCGCCGTTTGCAGCGCCTTGCCGTAGTGCCCGGTGCGCTCATCTTCTACGAGTCTCCACATCGCATCGTGGCGACGCTCGAGGCCGTGGCGGAGGTCTTTCCCCAGCGTGAGGTTGCCGTCTGCCGCGAACTCACCAAGCTGCACGAGGAGGTCTTGCGCGGGCCCGCTGCCCAGCTCGCCGAGGAGCTGCGTGCTCGCGGCGAGGTAAAGGGCGAGATTGCGCTGGTCATCGCGCCGCCGAGCGAGGATGAGGAGGCCGGTATCGTGCCGGTTGGTGCCGCGGCAGCGGATCCCGACGAGGCCCTGTGCGAGGATATCCGCGCCGCGCTCGAGGAGGGGGAGCCCGCCTCTGCGGTGGCCAAGCGCCTGTCTCAGAAGTATTCGCGCCGCAAGCGCGATGTCTATGCCATGGTGCTCGATATGCAATAGATGGAGGATATCCAGCCCTTGCGCTAGAATCATCCCCTGTATGCAACGTTTTTCTGGAGGACAAACCCCATGGATCAAAGCAAGCCTTCGTTCTTTATCACGACGCCCATCTACTACGTCAACGCCGATCCGCACCTGGGCACGGCTTATTCCACCATCATCGCCGACGTTCAGGCTCGCTATCGCCGCTCCGCCGGCTATAACGTCAAGTTCCTGACCGGCATGGACGAGCACGGCGAGAAGGTCGCCGAGGCCGCAGCCAAGCATGGCATGACGCCGCAGGAGTGGACCGACAGCCAGGCTCCGCACTTCAAGGAGCTTTGGAGCAAGCTCGAGATTTCCAACGACGACTTCATCCGCACCACCGAGCCGCGCCAGCATCATGCCGTGCAGTACCTGTGGGAGCGCATGAAGGAGTCCGGTTACCTGTATAAGGGCAGCTACGACGGCTGGTATTGCGTGCCCGACGAGACCTACTTCACCGATACGCAGGTCCAGAAGGGCGACGAGGAGTACGGCAGCGTCGGCCAGCACCTGTGCCCCGACTGCCACCGTCCGCTTGAGCGCGTGCAGGAGGAGTCCTACTTCTTTAAGCTTTCCGCCTTCCAGGACAAGCTGCTCAAGCTCTATGACGAGCACCCCGACTTTGTCGAGCCTGCGTTCCGCATGAACGAGGTACGTAGCTTTGTCGAGGGCGGTCTTAACGACCTTTCCGTGAGCCGCACGAGCTTTGACTGGGGCATTCAGGTCCCGTTTGACGAGGGCCACGTGACCTACGTGTGGTTCGATGCGCTGCTCAACTATATGACGGCCGTCGGTTACGGTGTCGACACCGACGAGGCGCGTGCCGAGCTGGCCTATCGCTGGCCCGCGCAGTTCCACATCGTGGGCAAGGACATCATCCGCTTCCACTGCGTCATTTGGCCCGCCATGCTTATGGCCATCGGCGAGGCCCTGCCCGAGCACGTCTTTGCCCACGGTTTCCTGACCGTGCGCAATGCCGAGACCGGCAAGGCCGAGAAGATGTCCAAGAGCCGCGGCAATGCCATCGCTCCGCAGGACGTTATCGACATGCTGGGCGTCGAGGGCTATCGCTACTACTTTATGACCGACGTCGTCCCCGGCACCGACGGTGCCATCAGCTTCGATCGCATGGAGCAGGTCTACAACGCCGACCTGGCCAACAGCTGGGGCAATCTGATCTCGCGTTCGCTCAACATGAGCGGCAAGTACTTTGACGGTTGCGCGCCCGCCAAGCCCGCATCGTTCGATGCGTTTGACAATCCGCTGGCAAAGATCGCCGATGGTCTGGTCGAGCGCTACATGGCCAAGATGGACGTGCTCGATTACGGTGGAGCTAAGGACGAGGTCATGGAGCTCATTCACGCCGCCAACCACTACATCGAGGACTCTGAGCCCTGGGCGCTTGCCAAGGATGAGGCCAAGGCTGACGAGCTGGCGTTTGTGATCTACAACCTGCTCGAGGCCATCCGCATTGCCGCTCACCTGCTGATGCCGCTTATGCCCCAGACTTCTGCCGAAGCCCTGCGCCGCCTGTCCTGCGAGGACGAAGCCGCGAGCGACGACCTCAAGGGCATTTGCGCTTGGGGCCTGCTTGCCGGTGGTCAGCCCGTCGAGAAGGGTGAGCCGCTGTTCCCGCGTCTGGGCTAAGACGCCGCGCCATATCGGCAATTTGCTGTTTAGATGTAAGGGCATGGCCGCAACGGTCCATGCCCTTTTGTTTCAAGACGCCGCCACCATGCTAAGGAGGCAACTATGACAACTTCGCCTTTGGCAAACCCCACGGCAACAAGGGAGCTGCTGGAGGAGTTTGGCCTTGCGACCAAGCATCGCCTGGGCCAGAACTTCCTGATTGACAACCATGTAATTGAGCGCATTTGCGAGCTTTCCGAGCTTGCGGGCGATGAACGCGTGCTCGAGGTTGGCCCGGGCGTTGGTACGCTCACGCTTGCGCTGCTGCAGGAGGCGGCGTGTGTCACGTCGATCGAGGCCGATCCCGAGCTCGAGCCGGTGCTCGATGCCCACGCCGCCGACTACGCCAACTTCCGCTTTATCATGGGCGATGCGCTCAGGGTGACGCCGGAACAGATTGAACAGGCTGCGGGCGGTGAGCCGACGGTATTTGTCGCGAACCTGCCCTATAACGTGGCGGCGACGATCATCCTGCAGTTCTTCCAGACGATGCCCGCGCTCAAGCGCGCCGTCGTCATGGTTCAAAAGGAGGTTGCCGATCGCATTGCCGCAGTGCCGGGTAACAAGACCTATGGCGGCTATACGGCAAAGCTCGGCCTGTATGCGCAGGTTACGGGTCGCTTTGAGGTGCCGCCGCGTTGCTTTATGCCGGCGCCGCATGTGGACTCCGCCGTCGTGCGTATCGACCGTGTTGACGGCGTGGTGCCCGAAGGACTCGATCGCGAGTTCGTGGCCCGCGTGATTGACGCCGCATTTGCTCAGCGTCGCAAGACCATCCGTAATTCCATGAGCGCCAACGGCTTTGCCAAGGACGTGCTCGATGCCGCCTTTGAGGCTTGCGGTATCGCACCCACCACGCGCGCCGAGACGCTCGATGTTGCTGACTTTGTCCGCCTGGCCCAGGAGCTAATCCATGATGCCTAATGCCGAACGCGTGACGTTTACCAAGAAAAAGAAGACGGTTGCTTGTCCCGTGCCCTTGGCACCGCTTGCCGACACGCATACGCATCTGCTTTCGTTTTGGGGCAAAGAGGTGCCCGAGACGCTCGTGCGCGCCAAAGCCGCGGGCGTCGACCTGTTGGTGACGATCTTCGACCCCATCGCCGACAAGCGCAGCGTGACGGACTATAGCGACTGGCTCGTGCGCGAAATTCTGCCGATGCGGGATATTCCGCAGATCAAGTATCTCGCTGGCGTTCACCCCTATGGCGCGCCGGATTATACCGACGACATTCACGCACAGGTCGTTGCCGCGCTCGATGACCCTTTGTGCGTCGGTATCGGCGAGATCGGTCTGGACTACCACATGGATTACGATGACGACATCGCGCCGGCGCCCCATAGCGTGCAGATTGATTGCATGGCGCGTCAGCTCGAAGTTGCCGTGCGCCGCAATGTGCCGGTGGAGTTGCACTTGCGGCACGAGGACTCGGATGGGGAGCGCACCTCGCATGCGGACGCCTACAACGTGCTGCGCGAGGTGGGTGTGCCCCAGGCCGGTTGCGTGCTGCACTGCTTTGGCGAGGATCGCGCCACGATGGAGCGCTTTGTGGGTTTGGGCTGCTATATCGCCTATGGCGGAGCGGCCACCTTTAAGCGCAACGACGACGTGCGCGAGGCATTTGCGGCGACCCCGCTCGATCGCATTTTGTTCGAGACGGATTGCCCGTATATGGCGCCGGAGCCCATTCGTGGTCTTGAGTGCGAGCCGGCAATGATTTCTATCACGGCAAACACGCTGGTCAACGACCGTGTCGATCGTACCGGTGAGAATGCTGAGGCGATTGCGCAGGCCGCTTGGGAAAATGCTCGCAAACTTTTTCAAAAATAGTTCTTGCGTTCGCGATGGTGCTCCGTTATTCTAATTCCTGCACGCGGGCGTGGCGGAATTGGCAGACGCGTACGGTTCAGGTCCGTATGGGGGCAACCCCATGAAGGTTCAAGTCCTTTCGCCCGCACCATTGATTGAAAGAGCTCCCAGTAATGGGGGCTTTTTTGTTATGGGCCCATCGCGGGGACTTGAACCTGCGAAGGAGCGAGCGCCAAGAAAACGCGGAGCGTTTTTAGCGAGCTGGCGAGGACGCCGGCAGGCGGCCGAAGGCGGCGCGGGGACGCGCAGCGCATCACGGCATG
>UQNG01000075.1:0-9864 GCA_900542335.1 uncultured Collinsella sp. | reverse complement strand
AGTCGTTTGTAGCCCCCAGTCCCCAGGCTCCGAGCCAAAACGCCGCGATGCTCGCGGCGGCTCCGGCGGCAAGGAGGGCGTCGCCGGTTAGGCAACCCAGCGCAAGCGCGCAGGTGAGCGTCGCGCTCGCAGCCGCCTCGGTTCGTCCCCAGGCAATCCACCAACCGGACATGGCAGCGGCAAAAACGACCGCGACCGGCAGCATCGACAGGATGCCCTGCGCCTGCATGGTGGCGTTGGCCATGAGCACCAAAAAGCCCACGGCCGAGATGGCCGAGCCAATCTGCGGGGCCAAGCCTGCCGCCGCGCCAATGGCGACGGCCGCCACGACCAGCCCGGGAAGCGCCGCGACGCCGGCTGTCTGCATAAGCAAAAAGCTGAAGGCTCCGCATGAGAGCGCTGAGATGCCGCGCATGGTGTAGTTGCGCGCGTGGCTCCAGCGCGAGCCCGCCCAACCAAGCGCGGGGTCGATCTCGACGGTGTCATCTTCGTAGGGTAGCGACTCCATATCGTCTGCCGCGCACTCGTCATCTGAAAGTTCGCCCACCATCTGCTCCAAGCTGCGACGGCCTTCGCGCACGCTTCCTAAGCCGGCAAGGAGTCGGTCGCAGAATGCCTCAATGCTATCGGGGCGGTCTTGCGGCATGGGGGAGAGAGCGCTCATGAGCGCCGCCTCGGCCCCCGGGGGAAAGTGAGGGATCAGTTCGCTGGGATAGGTGGCGCCGCCGATGATGCGGTCGAGCGAGTCGGCAGGCGTGGCCGCCATAAAGGGGGCACTGCCGCACAGGCCCTCGTAGATCACGCAGGCAAGGGCAAAGACATCGGCACGTTCGTCGACCGTGCCGGTCTCGATATCGAGCTGCTCGGGCGGCATGTAGCCGATGGTGCCGCCGCGCGATCCGCCAAAGCCGCCGGCGGACGACAGCCGCGCCATGCCAAAGTCGGTGATCTTTACATTGCCCGAATGGTCGATAAGCACATTGGCGGGCTTTATGTCCAGATGAAGCACGCCGTTTGCATGGGCAAAGGTGAGTGCCTGACCCAGCGCGTCGGCAATGGCCGCGGCCTCGTCAAAGGTGAGCGAGTGGCCGTCCACGCGATGCAAAAACTCGGCCAACGACATACCGTCGACATACTCCATGACCAGGTAGGCATAGGCGGTGTCGTGCGTAAAGTCGATAACCTGCACGATATTGGGATGTTGAAGCATGGCGGCGGTATGCGCCTCGCGCAGCACGTCCATGATGTCGCTGGCGGGCATGCCGGCGCCGTTGATAAGGGGGATGCGCTTAATGGCCACGCGACGGCGCAGATGCGTGTCGCGGCAAATCTCGATGGAGCCAAAACCGCCGGTCGCAAGCGTCTCGAGCGGCTGGTACCGCTTGAGCAGCTCGCGAGAGCTAGTGCCCTCCAAGGGAACGTCCGGCGAGAACCGGGCGGTATGTTGCGAGAAAAGCGGCATGGCCAACCCTCGTGCGTTTAAAGTTCGTTTGCGAGCGGCGGGCGCGGGGCCGAGCCGTTCGCGGTGGCATAGATGCTGCTAGTGTAGCACGCTCAGGCGGATGGCGAGGATGGCGGGATGCGAGGCTGCCTGTCTGGCTTGGCCTTCGTCTCGACCCATCCGGAAAGCGCGCCCCAGTTTGCGGCCAAATACTGGGACACGCTTTCCGAATGGGGTGTGCTGCGGAAACTGCGTCCCAGAATATTGACTCAGAACGGGATACAGTTTCCAGATCGACGCTCAAAAGGAAACCGCATCCCGCTTTGATGCGGGGACTGCGGACAAAAGCTGAACCGTGATCTGGCTCGGATTGGAGTTCGCCTGAATCGTTGATGCTGGCTGGTGTGGGCGTGGAGATAAACGAGCAGCCCGAGCGATATAATGACACGCTATGGAGGTCATATGCTCTTTTCCCGCTGTTCTGCCACATCTGCTTTCGCCATTGCGCTCGTCGTAATGGCGGTTACCCCTTATCACCGGTTTTCATCTTCAATCGGCTTGGCATCAGGTGCAATGACCTGGCTCGTTATCCTTGGCGCATGCCTCGCGGCGTTTGGTCATGGTGTTGCGCTCCGCAAGGGGAGAGAAATAAGACGGCCGGGTCGCCTTGGCGTCTTCGGTGTTTTCCTTGCTGCTATTGCGGTGGTTCCCGAATGGGTCGACTTGGCCTTCTATGCTCGCGGAGATTCTATTCCAATCGTGTTTGCACCAATCTGGTTGTTGCATCGTGTTTCGTGTGCCTTGTGCTTCACTGGGTCGTTGCTCCTCTCATATGTAATTTGGGATACGGCGGGCTCTCCTTTGATACGGGGGGCGGCGCGGGACGGCGAAAGGGGGACCCGCCGATCGCAGAGCACGCTTTTTGCAGAAACAATAGTTGTCCTGTCTTGCCTGCTGTTTTGCTGTCGAATTTCATGGAGAGTCGTTCCCGAGCCATGGGGGATGCCCTCTGTAACGGCCGCATCAATTGGCCTCGTGCTTTTAATTCCGCTGGTCTATCTCGTATTGGCTGCGGTCCCGCTGCTTTGCTGTCCCCGCGCCTTTGGTCGGGGGCAGGGCGACGTGTTTGCCCGTTCTGTGCTTGTAGCAGTTCCCATTGGCCTTGTTCCGGCTGTCGAGGTGGCATACTTTGCAAGCGATGCCGCAGTCATTGCATCACTGTCGATGGGGTCCGCTATTGCTGTTGCCGCCTTCGTATGCACATTGCTAAGGGAGAAACGGGACAACAATTCGGATACCCCTCGCACGTCCGACCCATTCGATGCGGGGGTGTTTTCCCCTGCCTTGTCGCCTCGAGAAGAGCAGTTTGTTCGACTGCTGCTCAAAGGGAAAACGCCGGCGGAAATTGCCAGGGAGACGGGTACGAAGCCATCGACGGTGCGAACAACGCTTCACCGAGCATACGGGAAGGCATCGGTTGCGGGCTCACGCGAGCTCGTGGCATTGTTTGCGGGTGAGGGTGATGCTACAGGGCCTGGTCTGCTGCAGCGGCATGCTGGTGATATGTTGACATCAGTTCGGACGCGCCGGCTGTTTCGATACCTGCTCACAACATTTTTTATCCTCCTTGCGGCGGGCCCCTTGGTAATGGCGGATAGCGATTGGGGATCCGGTGTTTCGCGGGCAGTCGCCTTTTCTCTCGCAAGCTATGCATTGGGTCTCGGACTGCTTCTGTCGCTGCACTACGCGGGTGAAAAACTGAATCGTGAAGTTGCGCTGACTAGAACGGATGGGGCGATTGGGCTCGGAAGCCCGTGCGTATGGGCGGTGCTGTCTGCCGTGGAATGGTCTTTTGTCTATATCGCGGCATGGAGGTGTATATGCGATCCGTTGATGGCTGCGCCGGTCCTGCTGTGCGGCGTGGCATCTACGGTCTCGCTCGCTGTTGGGCTGCGTCCGTTTAAGGTGCATGCCCGTGTCCGGGCTATCGTGCCGTTGGTGTCAATAGGCGCGGCTACTTTAATCCATGCGGCCACTAGGGGGCGAATCCATGGGTTCGCGGTGCTGACGGGGATGTTGCTCACATACATAGTGCTGCGTAGCTGTCCGCAGCGCAAAATGCTTGGGATATGGATGCTTTGCTTTGGGGCGGCGGCTCCTGTCTGGGTTGTCTTGCTCAACATGGTGCAGGATCTGACGGTTTTCGAGCCTCTGTTCCTTGCGTCGTTGCTGGGGCAAAGTTCGGCCGTCAATGTCGTCGTGGCAACGGTGATTGTTTGCTGGTCTGTGCCCATGCTCGTTACGCACATCGTGCTCGTACGCTCGGTTGAGGACGAGAAGGCCGTCTTGAAGTACCGTGCGAACGGGTCCACCGAAGCAGCTCACGTGCGCCGGCTGGCTCTGCTTACGTCGCGCGCCCTGTCCGATGTTCAGGCCCGAATATTGTTGATGACGGCAGAGGGCACAACGACAAAGACCATTGCGCAGGATGTCGGTTACGCTGCATCTACGGTGCAAGCGCTGCGATCCGCGTCCTATCGCCAGTTGAAGATCAAGAACAAAGCAGAGCTTATTTCATTGTTATCGCAGGTAGATAACGTGTAAACGCCTGGATTATCAACTCAATAGCGAGTGTTTACAGACATCTTTCTCCATTCATGCAAAGGTTGCTGTGCGTCGACGCATTGTTAGCCGCTTTTGATTGGAGAAGGCCATGATTAAGCCAAGGAGCGCTATTACTCGAATCGGAGTCGGGTTGGCGATTGCTGCGGGTCTGTCCCTAGGGGTTCCCGCTGCATCGTTCGCGCAAGAGGAGTTTGACACCTCTCAGGTTTCTAGCATTACTCAAAACGCCGATACGGGAATTACGACCTGTACGAACAATGCCGATAGGGCATTTAGTTTTCAATGTGCCGGGACGAGTGCAACTGGCTACCGTCAAAAGGATGATTCCTCATCGCTCTATCTGGATATCCAAGGTTATACGGGAAATCCGCTTCGGTTATATACAGACGGTGCGTATAACACAAGCGGTAGCGGCAGCATGAATTGTACTCAGGGAACGTATCGTTCGAATCACAAGGGACAGTGGGAAATGTATAACCTCGTCCGTGAGAACGGGCGATCTGCGGCGCGACTGACTGCATGGGCGGAGTCTGGCTACGGCACTGTTATTGGTGTATGGAGCCCCGACTGCGTCGGGCATTTCCGCAAGCTTCCCGCATAGTTGTTTGAATTGGCTCCCTTCCGGCTTTCTGGGTCGGAAGGGGGAGGAGGACGTATGAACCAAAGGCTCGTAAGATATGAGCTGTCGAAAACGATAAGACGCCCAGCTTTTATCTTTGCTCTCTTGATTGCAGTCGCAGTTGCAATAGCTGCTGCGCTGGAGCCGTGGGCAAATTTGGAAAAAGAACGTCACAACCTTCTTTCTTTTGGTTACGGCGTTGGCATGCAAGCCAAAAACTATCTCGGTCAAACACGTGAAAGCAGCTTCGGTAACTGGATTGTTGTGAGCGCGAACGCGCCACTGTCTGCGTCGGTGTTTTTCTATGCACTGCCCCTGCTTGCAATGTTGGCCGGATCTTGGTCGTGCCTCTTTGAGCGTTTGAGTGGTTATGACATGCAGATATGCACGCGCGTTTCCAGAAAGGCATACGTGAACGTAAAGGTGCTGTCTGCTTTCCTCTCCGCGTTTACAGTGACTGCCATTCCTCTGCTCGTCAATTTCCTGATTGTCTCGATGCTTTTTCCTGCGTATCTTCCTCGGGTCGATGAGTCGACCTACGTAGGGCTTTACCTACATAGCTATTTCTCCGGTCTATTTTATTCACATCCTTTGTTATATGTGCTTGCATACACGCTGTTCGATGCGGTCACGCTCGGGACTTTATCCATGGCTGTAACTGGCTTCTCAATTTTGTTTCGTAGCAGAATCAAAGCGATAATTGTCCCGTATCTGCTAATGGTTGCGTGGCATTTTGCAAATGGCTGGATCTTCGGCGTAATGGCTTGTGTGGGGTTTAACTGCAATATCTTCAACAGCATCAGGTCGGAATCGCTGAATAACTGGCCAGACATTCGAGCCGGTTTTGCGGAAATCATATTATTGACCCTTGCTTCGTTGGCTTTTTCTGGGGCGTGGAAAAGGCGGGAGATGGTCTGATGCTGTTTAGGCTGGTCGCCGCGGACCTGAGGACCGTTTTGAAGAAGAACATCATTACCTTTATTGCGATTGCGGCAGTGACCGTTGCGAACCTGGTGTACGCCTACGGTTTGTCTTCTGTGTATGGGGTCAGGACGGATGCCTTGGGGTTTGCGGACAATCTTGCGCTCGTGTTTGCCGGATCTGCTCCGTTTGAGCCTAGGCCCGGGGTCATGTTTGTGCCTCCGCTAGGATGGCTATTTCTCATTCTGCTTATTCTCTATACAACACTCGATTATCCCGCCGAATCGTTGCACGGGTTTGGTTTGCAAACGCTTGTCCGATGCCGGGCGAGAACCCTTTGGTGGGTCTCGCGTTTTATCTCAGTGGCGGCGATAACAGCATTTTCGCTGCTCGTGGTGGTTTGCTCTGTTGTGATTTGGAGCTTGATGGTGAGTGCCTCGTTCAGCGCGGTCATCCATGGCGAGTCGCTTCAGCTGGCTAATTTGGCGCCGTGGTTTCTCAAGGCGAGCGAAGCAGGTGCACTGCCGTTTTTCGCAGGTCTCTTTCTTGCTTTTGAGGCGCTTGCGTTTGTGCAGGCAACGGTTGGGTTTGTGCTTGGGCCGTCAGTTTCATTTGCGGTTGTAATGAGCTACCTGATCTGTTCGGCATATGCGCGGCATTGGGCGCTACTGGGAAATGCCTTGATGCTGTTGCGCTGGGGTGGAATCGTCAAAGAAGGAATTGCGACGGGCTCGAGTGGCTTGTTTTCAATTGTGATTATGTCGTTATGCCTATCGTTGGGTGGACTGTGGTTTCGAAGGGCCGACCTTATCGAAAAGAGGGACAAGATATGAGTGTGATCGTTAGGGACGTATCGAAGCGCATGGGCAAAAACGATGTCCTGCGCAACGTGTCTATCGAGGTTGACCCTGGGACTGTGGTCGGGCTTCAGGGGATAAACGGTTCGGGTAAGACCATGCTCATGCGAGCGGTCTGCGGATTGATTAGACCCACCGAGGGCGAGATTATTATCGATGGCCAAAGACTTGGGGCGGATATCTCGTTTCCGCCGAGTCTGGGGATGTTGATAGAGGCGCCTTCCTTTTTAGGATATCTGTCTGGTTACGACAATCTGGAGCTCATAGCTCAAATCAATGGCGTTGCCACCCCCGAGGACATTCGCTCTGCCCTGCGGCTCGTGGGGCTCGATGCAGACGAAAAAAAGAAGTTTCGAGCATACTCGCTTGGGATGAAGCAGCGTCTGGGAATAGCTGCGGCAATTATGGAAAAGCCGAAGCTGCTTGTTCTCGATGAGCCAACGAATGCCCTCGACGAAGCGGGCGTGGAAATGCTCAAGCGCGTTGTGGCGATGGCGGCATCAACGGGTCGCGAGGTTCTTCTGTCTAGCCATGACGGAGAGGTGCTCGAGGAGCTAGCCGATCGTGTTTACTGCATGCGCGACGGTGCCGTTGTGAAAGTTCGGGAAAGGTCGTGAGCGCGATGAAGAAGGCCCTGTTGACGAGAAGGTCGATGCTCGCGCTTTTTGGCTGTGCTGTTACCGGCCTTGCGGGCATGAGGGTGAGCGTCGTTAACGGGAACCGGACAGTCATTCCTGAAAAATATTACGCGGAGGGCGAATGGCTCTCGATGGATGGGGCGTTTCTGGGGTCGAAGGATGTGGCGACTGACGGGTATTCGTTTTGCATAGACGGGGCAGAGCTGCTCACGCCGCGCGAGTATCTCAAGCGTGCGCATGATGATTATTCAAAATATGGCATCGTAGATACGAAAACGAAATTGAAGGACGCCGACATCACGTGTGTTATCGCCGTAAAGATGCGTGTCAGGAATAAGGACAATGTCGAAGGCGGAATTAAAGCGTATGTTTGGCATTTGGTGCCGGAGTCTGCGCCAAACTATGACTTTGTGGTCAATACCGATCTGATAACGCAGGCAATGCCGGTGCTGGGCGGTTCTGCTGCGTTTGCTGTACAGGTTGGGGCGGAGAACGAGTTACTCGTCCCATTCATGATGCAAAACACCAACGACTATTTCGAAGGTTACGAGACCGTCCGTTTTGAGAAAGCGTTTCCCGGGACCTATACGATGAAGATGACCGATCTGCCGGAGCGAAGGCTCTTCAGGTTTGAAGTTAAATAGCTCGAAGGCCCTGTTGGGGGAGCCTCATCCTACGCTGAAGCGGGATGAGATTCCCTTCGCAGTGGCGCTCGGCCCTAGCGCTTCTTCTTGCTCTTCTTCTGCTTGCGCTGCTTGCCCTTGTTGTCCTGGGGCTTGTCGGCCTTGTCGCCCCGCTTGGCCTCGGCGGCAGCCTTCTCGGCCTTCATTTTCTTCTTCTTGGTCTCGATGCGGAGCTTTTTGTTGATGCGCGCCTTAAGGAAGGGGCCAAACTGCTCGGCATCGCCGCGGATAAAGGTGTCCTTAGGGATAGTCACGCCCTGGTCGGCGAACATGGCTACAAAGATGCGCTCGCCGTCGAGTACGTGGTCGAGCTTCTCAAACGGGAAGAACTGCGACTTGCCGCTCTTGCCCCAAACCATCAGGCCGTCCTCGTTGGCAGCGACGCGGCGATAGCGGCCACCCATGGACTCGTCGGCCTCGACGGCGTCGATAAAGTCACGGGCGAGCGTGTGGTGCAGGTTTTTGCTCCACCAGGCCAAAAAGGCGCCGAACACGATCAACACGACGCCAAACTTGATCCAGTTGCCGCCGGCCACCAGCATGCCGATGCCGATGAGCGCGGCAATTGCCGCGGCGACATACAGCGAGCCGCGACGCCTGGGCGAGGCGACCAGGCGGGCGAAGTCGGTGACCAGGTCGTTTTCGTACTGGTACTCGTTGAGGTACAGGATGCCGTCATCGGCTGCGGCCTGCTCCTCGAGCGCGACCTCGACCTGGTCGGCTGCTTCGGAGGGAACGAGGTTGCTCTCTGCGTCTGCCATGCTCTTTGGACTCCTATCGCGGCGGGCTCGCCGTACGGGTTATTATGAATGCAGTATGCCGTGCGACCGCATGGCCGTCGCGGCAACAAGACTCAGTATACCCGGGGGAGCACCCATGGAATCGTTGTACCGAAAGTATCGCCCGCTCACCTTCGACTCCGTGGTGGGCCAGCAGCATATCGTCTCGACGCTCGAGCACGCCATCACCGAGGGACGCCTGTCCCACGCGTACCTGTTCTGCGGACCGCGCGGCACGGGCAAGACCACCATGGCGCGCATTCTGGCCAAGGCGCTGCTGTGCCGTAATGCCGAGGCAGCGCGCGCCGAGGGTGCAAGCGGCTGCATGCCCGACGGTACTTGCGAGGAGTGCGAGCTCATTGCCGAGGGCAACCACCCGGATGTCTACGAGCTCGATGCCGCAAGCCGCACGGGCGTGGACAATGTGCGCGAGGAGATCATCAACTCCGTCAACTTTGCCCCGGTGCGCGGCAAGTACAAGATCTATATCATCGACGAGGTCCACATGCTCACGACGGCGGCGTTCAACGCGCTGCTCAAGACGCTTGAAGAGCCGCCGGCACACGTGATCTTTGTGCTGTGCACCACCGACCCGCAAAAGATTCTGGAGACCATCCTCTCACGCTGCCAGCGTTTCGATTTCCATCGCATCGGCAACGAGGATATCGAGCATCGCCTGGCATACGTGTGCGAGCAGGAGGGCTTCGATTACGACGACGAGGCGCTGGCTATCGTGGCGCGCCATGCAAAGGGCGGCATGCGCGACGCGTTGTCCACGCTGGAGCAGCTGAGCGTCTTTGGCAACGGTTCTGTGCATGCGGACGACGCCCGCTCGCTTTTAGGCGAGGTTTCGGACCAGATTCTGGGCGAGTTTTCCCGCGCCATTGCCGATCGCGATGTTGCCGAGCTGTATGGGCTTATTCGCGCGCAGGTCGAGGAAGGTAACGATCTGCTGGAGCTGACGCGCGACCTGGTGGCGCACGTGCGCGACGTGTACGTGGCCTGCGTTGCCGGTGCCCGTGCCGAGTTGTTTGAGGGCGGCGCCGAGCAGGCCGAGGCGCTTGCTGCCGAGGCCGCTGCCTTTGGCGAGCATCCTGCCGACCGTTTGGCTCGCGTGCTGACGGTGCTCGACGATGCCGCGCTGGAGATGAGGGGCGCGAGCGACGTGCGCCTGGTGCTCGAGATCGCCTGCACGCGCCTGGCACGTCCCGAGGCCGATCTGACCATTGAGGCCCTGGCCGAGCGCGTGGCACGCTTGGAGGCCATGGTTGCCAACGGCGCCGGGCCGCCGACGGTGGGCT
>UQNG01000074.1:0-10336 GCA_900542335.1 uncultured Collinsella sp. | reverse complement strand
CGGGCCGGAACAGCTCGCCAACGTGCCGGCAGGCAGATCGGGCCACACGTGAAAGCCAAAAATGCGGTCGACCCCGTAGCGCTCGAACACGCCGCCCTCGCATACCGTCTTGGCACCACCGGTCGTTTCCTCGGCCGGCTGGAACACAAAGAGCACGTTGCGCCTCATGGCGCCCGGCTGCTCGCGAATCGTACGGTCGACATACGTCGCGGCGGCAAGTGCCATAGCCATGTGTCCGTCATGTCCGCAAGCGTGCATCTTGCCGGGATGGATCGAGGCGAACGCTGCCCCTGTTGCCTCGGCAATGGGCAGCGCATCCATATCGGCGCGAATCGCCGTGGCACGCGCGGCACCAACGCCAACATCAAAGAAAGCGCAGACGCAGCTGGGGCACGGATGGGTCACCTCGCAAGCGAGCGGTGCCAGCACGCCCTCGATATAGGCGATGGTTTGCGGAAGATCGAAATCGAGCTCCGGAATGCGATGGAGATCGCGGCGATAGCGACGGAGTTCTTGGAGCTCGGTCATAGAGGATCCTTTCATGGGGCATTTCCATTCACACAATATTGTGATGCAAAATTGTGACGCCCTTGTTTCCAGCATATCCCTGCATTTTTTAAACGTTATATACGAATACTCTTGTTTGGTAAAGTGCAATGTGGTAGGGTCGTTACCACTTGATAGAGGCGCGGGCACGAAGAACCGCGGGCGAGCCGGCAGGCTTTGACCCCGTGGGGAGGCGAAACCCGCCGAACTGGGTTTTTCGGGCACGAACAACCTGGTGGGCCTGCGGGAAACACCCACAGGACTGTCTGCAGCAATGCGGGAGCGCTATCCGGACATTGGGTCCACGCTATGCGGATTCGATGCGCAGATGGCGCCGTCTGGATAGCGAGGTTTACGGGACATGGCATTGACCCCCAACGAGGCGTATGCGGCCAAGCAGCCGTTTGTGGACAAGGAGACGCTCGAGCATATCGTCGAGCAGTTCCCCACGCCGTTTCATCTATACGACGAGGCGGGCATCCGCCGCAACATGCAAGAGGTGCGCGACGCCTTCGCATGGAACCCGAGCTTTAAGGAATACTTTGCCGTCAAGGCCAATCCCAACCCGGCGCTCATCTCCATTCTCAACGAATACGGCTGCGGCTGCGATTGCTCGAGCTATACCGAGCTCATGATCGCCCGCTCGCTGGGTATCACGGGACACGGCATCATGTTCTCGTCCAACGACACGCCAGCTGCCGACTTTGAGCTCGCCGAGAAGTTGGGCGCCATCGTCAACTTTGACGACATCAGCCACATCGAGTTCTTTGAGCGCGTTGCGGGGCCCATCCCCAAGACGATCAGCTGCCGCTTTAATCCAGGCGGCCTGTTCCAGCTCTCCAACGGCATCATGGATAACCCCGGCGACTCCAAGTACGGCATGACCACCGAGCAGCTCTTCGAGGCGTTCCGCATGCTCAAGGCCAAGGGCGCCGAGGACTTTGGCATCCACGCATTCCTTGCCAGCAACACCGTCACCAACGACTACTACCCCAAGCTCGCGCGCATCCTCTTTGAGCTTGCCGTGCGCCTGGAGCGCGAGACCGGTGCACATGTCGCCTTCATCAATCTGTCCGGCGGCGTCGGCATCCCCTATCTGCCCGAGCAGCAGGCCAACGACATTCACGCCATCGGCGAGGGGGTGCACGCGGCCTACGACGAAATCCTGGTTCCCGCCGGTATGGGCGATGTGGCCATCTGCACCGAGATGGGCCGCTTTATGATGGGGCCCTACGGCTGCCTGGTCACCAAGGCTATCCACGAAAAGCAGATCTACAAGGACTATATCGGTGTCGACGCAAGCGCCGTCGATCTGATCCGTCCTGCCATGTACGGCGCCTACCACCACATTACGGTAATGGGTCAGCCGGGTGGCGACGACAAGACCACAGCGCCCGTCACGGACACCTACGACATCACGGGCAACCTATGCGAGAACAACGACAAGTTCGCCATCGATCGCGAGCTACCGCAGATCGACATGGGCGATGTGCTCGTGATCCACGATACCGGCGCGCATGGCTACTCCATGGGCTACAACTACAACGGACGGCTGCGCTCCGCCGAGGTCCTGCTGCGTCCCGATGGCTCAGCCGACCTCATCCGCCGCGCCGAGCGCCCGGGCGATTATTTTGCCACGCTCGACGTGCTGCCGAGCGGCCGAGAGCTGCTGGCCAAGTCGCGCGCCGAAAGTGCCCGCCGTCGCGCCCAAGACGAGCGCCTGATAGTCGCCGCTCAATGGAACAAACGCATCCAGATCGCGGACGCGAAGGAGAAGAACATGGACATCCGCAATCTCGAGGGCTCAATCGTCGCCCTTGTTACGCCGTTTAAAAAGGACGGCAGCGTCGACTTTGACGCACTCGAGCGCCTTATCGATTTCCACCTGCAAAACGGCACCGACGCCATCCTCACCCTGGGCACCACCGGCGAGAGCGCCACGATGACCGACGACGAGGACAACTCCGTTGTCGCCGCAGTGGTCAAGCAAGTTGCAGGACGCATCCCCGTCATCGCCGGCTCGGGCTCCAACTCCACGCAGACCATGCTCACCAAGTCGCTCACCTACCAGGGCCTGGGCGCCGACGGCCTGCTGCTCATTACCCCCTACTACAACAAGTCCAACGAAGAGGGCATCTACCAGCACTTTAAGACCGTCGCCGATGCCGTGGACATCCCCTGCATCCTGTACAACATCCCCGGCCGTTGCGGCTGCGGCATCAGCGAGCGCAACGTAGAGCGCCTGGCCGCACATCCCAACATCATGGGTATTAAGGAAGCCTCGGGCAACGTCGCCTACGCGGCCAAGATCGCCCACCTGCTGTCCGACGACTTCCGCATGTACTCGGGCGAGGACGCCCTCACCGTGCCGCTCATGAGCCTGGGCGCTTCGGGCACCATCAGCGTGTGGGCCGACGTTCAGCCGCAGCTCGTGCACGACATGTGCCGCGCCTATCTGGACGGCGACGTGGAGCGCGCCCGCGATATCCAGATTGCCGGCCAGCCGCTCATCAATGCCCTCTTTAGCGAGGTCAACCCCATCCCCGTCAAGGAAGCACTCGCCCAGATGGGTATGATCGAGGCAAACTACCGCATGCCGCTGCGCCCCATGGCAGACGACACGCGCTCCGCACTTACCGATGCTCTGAAAGGAGCTGGTCTGCTTGATTAAGACCGTCATTATGGGAACGGGCCGCATGGGCTCGCTCATCCGCACCACCGCCGAGGGCATTGTCGACGCCGCCGGAGAGCCCGTTTTCGACATCGTCGCCCAGATTGGCTTCGACTTGTCCGAGCTCGAGAACGCCCCGGCAGCCGACGTCATCATCGACTTCTCAAACGTCGTGACCTTCGATACCGTCGTCGCCTATGTCGAGCGCACGGGTGCGGCGTTGGTCTCGGGCACCACAGGCTATACGCCCGAGCAGATGGATCGCCTGCGCGAGCTGGGTCAGAACGCCCGCGTCATGCACTCCGGCAATTACTCCATCGGCATCGCAGCCCTGCGCCATCTGGTAGCGCAGGCCACACGCGAGCTGCCCGGCTTTGACTGCGAAATCGTCGAGACGCACCACAACCAAAAGGTTGACGCCCCCAGCGGCACTGCCAAGTTGTTGCTCGACGCCGTCGTCGAAGCTGAGCCCGAGGCAGGCTACCACCCCGTCTATGGCCGCGAGGGCATGTGCGGAGCGCGCGACCCCAAGGAGATCGGCATGCACTCGCTGCGCGGTGGCACTGTCGCCGGCGTCCACGAAGTGAGTTTCTTTGGCCAGGATGAGGAGGTCACGCTCGCGCACCGCGCCACGAGCCGTCAGATCTTCGTCAACGGCGCCCTGGCAGCCGCGCAGAAGCTCGTCACCCGCGAGCCTGGCTTCTATACGTTCGACCAGGTCATGTTTGCCTAACCAGGTATCAACCGGATCCACCCAAAGGAGAGACAGCAAATGAGCAACGCAGCCGAGATGGATGCACAGGAGATTATCAACTACATCGCCACCGCGCCCAAAAAGACGCCCGTCAAGCTGTACGTGCGCGAGAAGCCGGGCATGAAGGTCCAGTGGGGCAATGCACACGTCTACGGTGGTCGTCGTGGCAAGACCGTCTTTGGCGACTGGGATGAGCTCAAGGCCATCCTCGATGCCAATGCCGACTCCATCGACTACTACGACGTCGAGAATGACTGCCGCAACTCCGCCGTCCCTATGCTCGACCTTAAGGGCATCAACGCCCGCATTGAGCCGGGCGCGATCATCCGCGACCGTGTCGAGATTGGCGATCGCGCCGTCATCATGATGGGCGCCATCATCAACATCGGCTCCGTCATTGGCGAAGGCTCCATGATCGACATGGGCGCTGTGCTGGGCGGCCGCGCCACCGTGGGCAAGAACTGCCACATCGGCGCCGGCACCGTGCTGGCAGGCGTCGTGGAGCCCGCCAGTGCCACGCCCGTCATCATCGAGGACGACGTTATGATCGGCGCCAATGCCGTGGTCCTGGAGGGCGTGCGCGTGGGCAAGGGTGCTGTCGTTGCCGCCGGCGCCGTATGCGTCGACGACGTCCCCGCCGGCGCCGTCGTGGCCGGTGTCCCCGCCCGCGTCATCAAGATGCGCGACGAGAAGACCGACAGCAAGACCGGCCTGGAAGAGGGCTTGCGCCAACTCTAGGGCTGCGCAGTTTTACCAAACCGCGCAACTAGTCGACGCTGCACCTTTGGTTCCGTCGTTCTAACGAACGACGGATCTCTCGACGCTGCAAACGCCCCTAAGCGGCAATCTGACGTTCAATCGTCGGTCGCGTACCGAAGTACGCTTCCCTCCTCTTTCACGTCACCTTGCTCGCCTAGGGGCGTTTTCGCTGACGTATGTTCAACCAGTGGCGTAATTAAGCCCCAAGTAAAAAGGCCGAAGCCCTCATCCGAGGCTTCGGCCTTTGTTTTTCAGCAGCGCCCAAGCGCAGTTTATCGATTCTCAATTGACCCGATGTTTTTGAGCTCGATGGAGATGAGGCCGTTGGGCTCGTTGACGAACTCGATATAATCGGAGTTCGAACCCATCTCGGCCGGGAAGCTGATCTCGATGCCCGTGTCGGTACGAATCTTGTGATTGCGCACGGCCGCGCGTTCGACCTGCTTGCGCTCCACGGGCACGCGCTCGGGCACCTTCTCCTCGGTCAGCGCCGCACGCACGTTCTCCTTGATAACCGGCTCGTCCTCAAAGACCTCATCGACGATATCCCAAGGCGGCAGCTCCTCGTCATCCTCAACCTTCTCGGCAACGGCAACCTTAACCTTGGCGAGTGCCACGGCCGTATTGGCACCATGCTCCTCGGCGACTTCCTCGACCACACGCGTCACGGTGTCGATGACCTCCTTGCCCGATACACCCGTGTCGCACTGCAGCAGGCCATCGGGGATAAGCATACGGTCCTCGCCGGCAATCTTGCGCTTCTTGTCCACGTAGCCGATCTCCATGGTACTCGCGCGCACGATGGCATAGCTCGGCACCTTTTGCGAGGGGTTCGGCAGAATGGCGTAGTGGCGCGCGATGTCGTTGCGTACCTCCCCCTCCTCGCGGCCCACTTCGTGCATAAAAGCCTGCTTGGAGCCCAGCAGCATCACGGCAAACCAGCGGGCATCCTCATCGTCGTCAAAATCGGCCACGAGCACGTCGGTGGACTCGGCTTTCTCGGCTTTGGTGAGCTCGGAAGAGATGAACTCCGCAATCTGCTGCGACAGGTCCACGAACTCGCGCTCGCCAAAGAAATAGCCCTTGAGCTCGCCGCCAAACGCAGAGTTCTCCGCAAACGTGGCGCGTTTATTGTCGGCCGAGGTACGTGCGCGGCGCAGATGCGTGGTCACGAAGTTGCGCACGGTACGGCTCTCGATATCGAGCTCGCGCTGGCTCATGACGTTGACGGCAGAGTCAAAGTCCAGGATATGCAGAATCGCGTGATTGATTTTCATATACGGCATTCCGTTCTAGATCGATTTCGGCACGAACCAGTATAGCGGTCAAGCCCGCCCCAAGCGCATCGAAGATTGCTGCATTGGGGCCAGGTTTCTTTGCACCAATGGTTAGCGCAGGAGCTCGGACTGCCAGGCCTCGAGTTGTTCTGCCAGACTCTTACCGGCAGCGGGCATGTTGATCTGGGGTCGTTTGGGCAGCAGTGCGCATTTAAGGATTGCCGCGACGGTCTGTGAGACAAAACGGCGCGTATCCTTGTCAAAGCCTTGGGCGGCCCGGAGCATCACAGGCAGGTTCTCGCGCATGTTCCCGGCGATATCCGCAAAACGTTCGGCGCCCGTAGCCTCAAACACGGAGAACAACGCATCTACAAAACGCTCGCGTTCGCTAGGCGACACTGCAAGCAGCATCTCGCGAATGGACCCATCAACGTATCGAGCACCGGCAGACAGGCGCTCACAGTACACGAAGTCGTGACCATCAACCACCCAGCTAAAGGGATTGTGTTGCAGCAGGCTAAACTCGGTGCTTTCGACGATAGCGTAGTCCTCTTGCGTCTCGAACATCATGCCGAAGATCGAAGACTGGGGCAGGGTTTTATCGATACGACCAGAAAGGCTCGCAAAGGCGTTGCCGTTCAGAAACTCCTCGACAAAGCCAGGGCCATCGTGGGAGAAGACCCGCTCAATCCGGTTGCGAGCACCGCTTGAGCACATCGCTGCACCATACACAGCCAGATTTCCACCCTTGGAATGGCCTCCGCACAAGAGCGGCCCGTCAATCGCATCCGCCGCCTCGTCCACATAACGCGCCGCGGATTCCTGGGCCGGCACAGGATACCGGAACGCCATGTTAAAGTCCTCTTTCCAGCCCACAATCGTGCTGTCGGTCCCTCGGAAGGAAACGTAGCTAAACCCTGCCGGAAATCGGAAAGACATGGCTGCAAACTGCTCCGTCGCCACCACATCGCTCACGGCACGATAGCCGCAAACGTGCACGCCACGGTAGCGAGGACTTGCTGCCACGGCCTCCAACAAGGCCCTGCTGCCCTCCGGGTCCCACAAGTCGCCAATCATGTCCCGGTAGCACTCGGCACGCAGCAGCTCGCGTACGTCTAGGCCCTGCCAGTTCGTCAGCTCCGCCATATCACCCGGCAAACGCAAATAGGACAACCACGCAAAGACCAGACTGTCCACCGCGCAGAACGGCCGCTCATCAAACGAGTCAAAGGCCGTCTGGGCATAGGTCAAAAAGTTAGGCGAATCAGACATGACCCTCCCATCAACAATGGTGCAAGGGGGACAGGCTGGTTTTGCACCGATTGCACCTCATTTGATGCAAACAAACCTGTCCCCAATGCACCAAAAAGGCGCCCGGGTCACATGAATCCGGACGCCTTCATTGTAGCTTTTCGCTCTAGCGAGCTTGATTTAGCAGGAGAAGTCGACGCTGTCGATGATGTCCTTGAGGGCCTTTGCAGAGGCGGTGAGCTCATGCTGCTCGCCATCGTTCAGCGGCACGGGGACGCGGCAGACGACGCCGTCGCGGCCAACGACCGTCGGCATGGAGATGGCAAGATCGGACAGGCCATACTCGCCCACCATGAGCGAGGAAACGGGCAGAACGGTCTGCTCATCGCGCATGACGGCAGTGCAGATGCGCTTAACGGCCATGGCGACGCCGTAGTAGGTGGCGTGCTTCTTCTCGATGATGGTGTAGGCGGAGTTCTTGACGTCCTCGGCGATGCGCTTCTCGGCAGCCTCATGCTCCAGATGACCGTGAAGCTCGCAGAAGGTGTTCAGCGGCACGCCGGCAACCTGGGCGCTGGACCAAGCGACAAACTCGGAGTCGCCGTGCTCACCCATGACATAAGCCTGAACGTCGCGCGGGTCAACCTCGACGTGAGCGCCGAGCATCTGCTGCAGACGGCCGGTGTCGAGCACGGTACCGGAGCCGATGACATGGCCCTCGGGCAGGCCGGACATCTTGATGGCGGCGTAGGTCAGAACGTCGACCGGGTTGGAGACGATGAGCAGAATGCCGTCGAAGCCGGACTTCTTAATCTCGGGGATAATGGACTTAAAGATGTTAACGTTCTTGTTGACCAGGTCCAGGCGGGTCTCGCCGGGCTTCTGGGCAGCGCCAGCGGTGACGACGATCATGGCGGCGTCGGCGACATCGGAATAATCGCCAGCGTAGATCTTCATCGGCTCGGCAAACGTCATGCCGTGCGCAATATCCAGAGCCTCACCCTCAGCGCGGTTCTTGTCCACGTCGATGAGAACCATCTCGGAGAACAGACCACTCTGCATCAGCGCGAACGCCGAAGACGAACCGACGAAACCGCAGCCGACAATAGCGACCTTCTTCTCGTTAACCATTAGAAACTCCCATCTCTCTCCACAAACAAGCCGCCCGGGAACGACCCGAGCGGCTTGCCGTAATCCCAATACATCCAATCGGGACTTTGATTATGCTCCTATTCGCAGCCAAATATCGACCGTTTGCCGAAAATATATGCAGAATTCGTAAAATAACTGCACGAAATCGGTTTCGAGCTATTGACGAGCCGAAATAGCTTTCTAATACAGGCCCGCTTCGCGGATGGCCTCGACAGCCAAAGCGATCTGGTCGGGCGGCAAAACCAGCGCCATACGCACATGTCCCTCGCCCGAAGGACCAAAGCTCGCGCCCGGCGTCACCACAACACCGGCCTTCTCCATGAGCTCCTCGCAAAACGCCATGGAATCGGTGCGACCACCGGGAAGCTTGGCCCACACAAACATAGAGCCATGCGCGTTGGGACGCTCCCAGCCCAGGCCCTCAAGACCGTCGCACAGGGCATCGCGGCGCTCCTGGTACTTCAGACGCTGCGCCTCGACCTCATCACGCGGACCGTTCAGGCAGGCGATAGCAGCCTTCTGGATCGGGAAGAACATACCGAAGTCGATCTGGCCGCGTAGCTTGGCAAAGGCAGAGACCACGTCCTCGCGGCCGACCAAAAAGCCGATGCGAGCACCGGTGACGTTAAACGACTTGGAGAGCGAGAAGAACTCAACGCCCACCTCGAGCGCACCGGGATACTGCAAGAAGCTGCCGCCCGGCTCGCCGTCGAACACGATGTCGGAGTACGCGTTGTCATGGACGATGAGCAGGTCGTGCTCGCGGGCAAAAGCGATGATCTCCTCGTAGATCTCGGGCGTGCCCACCGAGCCCACCGGGTTGGCGGGCAGCGACACGATCATATACTTGGCGCGGTCGGCCACTTCGGGATCGATGCCCGCCACATAGGGCAGGTAATTGTGCTCGGCAACCAGCGGATAGTACTCGAGCTTGGCATCGGCGATCTTGGCACCCGCCTCAAAGACCGGGTAGCACGGATCGGGAACCAAAATAGTGTCGCCCGGATCGAGCAGGGCCAGGCCCAAATGGCCCACGCCCTCCTGCGTGCCGTTGCACGACTGCACCATGGACGGCGTAATGCCGGAGACACCAAAGCGACGCTCATAGTAATCGCACACGGCCTGCTTGAGTTCGGGCAGGTCACGCAGGGCATACTTCCACATCTCGGGATCTTTGGCTGCTTGCGTGAGCGCCTCGACCACGTGGTCGTACGGCTTAAAGTCGGGCGTGCCCACGCTCATGTTGTAAATGGTCTTGCCCTGAGCCTTCAGCGCGAGCAGTTTGTTGTTGAGCGAGGCGAAGACCTCCGCGCCAAAGCGGTCGAGACGCTGCGATGCCTGCATGGTGCCACCTTTCGATATGAAAAACGCGGCGCTCCGACAAGAGCGCCGCGCGATACGGGCCATCAGATTGCAAAAGTGTAACGCTTGCAACCCTCGTATTGGTTCAATTTAGCCAACCTTAGTCAATTGCATTGAGCGCATCGATCTGCGCAAGCCACAGACGCGAGCTGGCGTCACTCGGCATACGCCAATCGCCGCGCGGGCTGAGCGTCACCGAGCCCACCTTGGGACCATCGGGCAGGCAGCTGCGCTTAAACTGCTGAGCAAAGAAGCGACGGTAGAACGTACGCAACCACGTGTGGACGGTCTTGGCGTCGTAGACGCCCTCGAAGCTCTTGAGCGCCATGCGGTAGATCTTGCCCGGCTCAAAGCCAAAACGCAGCAGGTAGTAGAGGAAGTAGTCGTGCAGCTCGTACGGGCCCACCAAATCCTCAGTCTTCTGCGCAATCTCGCCGTCGCCCGTGGGCGGCAGAAGCTCGGGGGACACCGGTGTATCGAGGATGTCGAGCAGCGTCTCGGCAATACGCCCGCCAAAGACATCGGCAGCATAACGCACCAGATGGCGCCCAAACCCGCGAGGTT
>UQNG01000073.1:0-10626 GCA_900542335.1 uncultured Collinsella sp. | reverse complement strand
ACGACGGAGGCCACATTAAGTGGCCTCCTGTTCGTGCGGAACTCGCGATAAACTTAACCCCCACACCCCTCACGCGGCGGGCAACCGTCGTTGGGCTTATCACTGACACGAATAAACCGCTTGCATATCGTCTGCTGGCTTGGCACGGTACAATACTTGCAGCTTTAATTCATAAATTAGTGGAGTTATTGATGGCAGAATCTCGTGCGGAGCGTAAGGCTCGTCGTGCTTTGATCGAGGCGGCTGAGGGGTCGGAGGAGAAAAAATCTTCTAAGAAATCCAAGTCGTCTCTGAATGCGAAGGGTAAGTCGGCTAAGGGCAAGGCTAAGGCCAAGCGTCCCGGCTCTCGTCGGAGCGAGGATAAGGCATCTCAGACTCGCTCCAAGCGCTCGCATAAAGATCGGGTTTCGTCTGCGCGTAAGGCTGTGGACCCCAAGTCCCCCTGTTCGATCATGAAAGCTTGCGGTGGGTGCACGGCGCTCAATCGTCCTTATAAGAAGCAGCTCGCCGCCAAGCAGGCTGTTATGGAGGAGCTTTTTGCTTCGCTCTGTGAGCGCGAGGGTATTGCCGTTGATCCTATTCGCGGTATGGGCGTCACCCTGGGCGACCCGGGTAAATATCCTACGCCGCGTGGCTTTCGTCATAAGGCTGCCACTCCCTTTGCTCCCGGTAAGGAGGGCGCCGTCCGTTGCGGTTTCTTTGAGCGCGGCACGCACAAGATCGTTGCCGTACCCGAATGCCCCGTCGAGGCACCGGGCGCCCGGCAGATTCTTAACGGCATCGCGCGTGAAGCTGAGCGCCTGCACATTCCCGCCTTTAACGAGGACAAGCACCTGGGCTTGCTTCGCTATGCCGTCGTTCGCTGCGGCTGGCGCACCGACCAGATCATGGTCACCCTCGTGACCGCCCAGCGCGACCTGCCGCATGCACAGGATTTCTTTGAGGCCGTCGCTGCACTCGATCCGCGCATCGTCACCGTCGCCCAAAACATCAACGGACGTCCCGGCAACGCCATCCTCGGCGAGGAAACCCGCATTGTATATGGCGCCGAGTGCATGCGCGACCAGCTGCTCGGCTGCGAGTTCGATATCTCCCCCACCGCGTTCTACCAGACCAACCCGCAGCAGACCGAGCTGCTCTATCAGCTCGCTATCGACGGCATGGATCTGCACCAGGGCGATGTGCTTATGGATGCCTACTGCGGCAGCGGCACCATCGGTCTTTGCGCAGCTAAAGAAGCCCAGAACAAGGGCATTGGCATCATGCTGCTCGGCGTGGAGCGCAACCCGGCGGGCATTGCCGACGCGCGCCGCAATGCCGAGCTCAACGGTCTTACCCGCAGCGCCTGGTTTATGGCCGACGATGCCACCGATTACATCCTAGATGCCGCCGACAACAACGAGCGGGTCGATGTCCTTTCCATCGACCCGCCGCGCTCCGGCTCCACCCCCGAGTTCCTCGAAGCTGCCTGCGCACTTAAGCCGCGCCGCATCACCTATATCAGCTGCAACCCCGCCACCCAAGAGCGCGACCTGCACCAGCTCCTCGACGGAGGCTATCGCCTGCTCAAGATCACGCCCGTCGACATGTTTCCCCACACCGACCATACCGAAACCGTAGCGGTCCTCGAACGCCGCTAATTCTCCGGCACAGGAAAGGGGGCGGCCCGCCTGGACCGCCCCCTTCGCTTGGTTTATAAACTCCGCTACATCCCCTTGCGCAGGTCACACACGCCGGCTGCAGCCATCTCGCGCAGCAGCGTCTCGCGGTCGCGCGTCACGATCAGGTCCAGCGGGAAGTGAATCTCGTCGAGCATCTTACGCGCCTGGTCGAGCTTGCCAATCGCCATGCCAATATGTGCATCAGTCGAGACGCCAATCCCCACGCCCAGTTCGGCGCAGCGCTCGGCAATCTTGCGGCATACGTTCCAATGCTCGGCATCCGTGCCATGCTCAAGACTGTGGTTGTTGATCTCGATGATCTTGTGCTTGGCCTTGGCCGCCAACAGCACCTCATCGATATCAAAGGGAACACCGGCGCGGCCCGTGTGGCCCAACATGAACACCTTGGGGTGCTCCAGGGCATTGATGTACATCTCGGTCGTCTGGGCCAGCGTCGCGCCTTCAGCGAGCTGCGGATTATGCACGCTTGCCACCAAATAATCCAAATTGCGCGTCACCAAATCGAACAGCGAATGCTGATGACTGTACAAATCGCCGGCAATATTGAGCGAAACGGGAATGTCCTCGCCAAACAAGCTTCCGTCCAGCGAAACGATATCGGCCTCGGCGCCGCGAAGCACCAGCACGCCGCTCCAAATGCGCGGCCAGATATCCTGGTTAATAAAGAACTGGAAACTGCGCAGGTCATTGGGGCAAGGCGTAACCATAGAGCTTAAATGATCGGCGGAACCGAGCACCTGCAGACCACGCTCTGCCGCCCAGTACACATTCTCCTCAATGGTCGAATATGCATGCGCAGAGAACATCGTATGGGTATGAATGTCACAAGAAAGCAGGTAGGGCATCGGGTCTCCTTATCTGGCATGGCCGTCGCTTATATTCATTGTACGCATAGCCTTCGATAGTCGTAAAACCACTCCATCCCAACGACACAACGTCCATGACAACGGGGTCCGGCTTAACACCAAACCCCGTTTCACGTAAAACATTGTAGGCAGAGCGCTTTACTTTTAACGATACTCGTCCGCCAACTGTTTCCAAGCGGGTAGCGAATTGATGATCGTTTCGTAACTCACGCAATAGCCCAGGCGGAACCAGCCCGGCATACCAAAGCTGTCCGAGGGAACCGCAAGCAACTCATACTTCTTTGCACGCTCGCAAAACGCATTCGCATCGGGCTCGAGTGCCTTCACCCACAGGTAGAAAGCACCGTCCGGCTCAACATAGGTATAGCCGTAGTCCGCCAAGGCTTCGGTGAGCGCCGAGCGGTTGCGAGCATAGGCCTCGATATCGCTCGGCTCATCGATGCAATCGATAATCACGCGCTGGAAGAGCGCCGGCGCACATACAAAACCCAGCGTACGGGCAGCACCCGCAACAGCCGGCATCAGACGCGCAGCCTGCGGATTGGTGTTGGGAACCAAGATCCAGCCAACGCGCTCACCCGGCAGCGACAGCGACTTAGAATACGAGTAGCACACCACGGTGTTCTCGTAGATCGAGGGCACCCAAGGCACCTCGGCACCGTACACGATCTCGCGGTACGGCTCATCCGAGATGAGCATAATCGGATTCTCGGAATCTCGCTGAGCGTTGGCCTCGCGCAGAACATTGGCCAGTCGCGTCAGCGTGTCGCGCGTGTACACGGCACCCGTGGGGTTATTCGGCGAATCGATAATGACAGCCGCCGTCTTATCGCTGATTGCCTTGAGCACGTTGTCCACGCTCAGCTGGAACGTGTCTTCATCGGCGAGTGCCTCAACACACGTGCAGCCGGCCTTCTCAATCCACACGCGATACTCCGGAAAGTACGGGGCGATAACAATAACCTCGTCGCCCGGGTTCGTAACGGCGTTGAGCGTGCAGGTGAGCGATGCCGCGGCGCCAACCGTCATAAAGACGTCCTTGCCCTCATAGCTCGTGCCAAAGCGGCGGTTGAGCGATTCGGTGACGGCTGCTCGACATTGCGGCAGGCCCGGTGCGGGGGTGTAGCCGTGCAGCTGGTCACTCGGCAGCTCTAAGGCCTTCTTAATGGACTCCGCCACGGCAGCGGGCGCCGGAACACTCGGGTTGCCCAACGAAAAATCGAATACGTTCTCCGCACCGATCTGCGCCTTGCGCTCAAGACCATAGCTAAAGATCTCGCGGATGATGGAGCTTTCCGCACCACGAGCATACATAGTTTCGTTGATCATCTGTTCCCCTTTCGCATAGGCGCTATTGTACGCTTTAGCCGAGCAAAGTGCCGCAGCAATGTGGCCCAAAATTTATCGGCTTCACCAGTAAGCGCCGGGCAGCCTCCATATCGCTCAATAGAAAAAGCCTCCGCAGGTTTCCCCGCGGAGGCTTTTGTTACAAGGGCTATTTGTCGTCGTCGGTGTCGGCACCGGCATTGACGGCACAGTCATCGCCGGCATCATCGGATGCGGCTTCGGCATCCTCCTGCATGGCCGCCTGCGCAAATGCCGCGGCATCAGCCGCCAGCTCTTCCTCGCTCATACGAGGCATGCGCTTTTTGGTCGGCATGCCGGCCGCCTTGGCGTTGCGTTCCTCCTTGGCCGCCAGGATATCGCCCTCGCGCTCAAGGTAGGCATCCCACTCGTTGTCGAGCAGGGCATTCACGGCGTCGCCTTCGACGGTCTCGCGCTCAAGCAGCACCTTGGCCATCAGATCGAGCTGATCGCGGCGGGCATCCAGAATCTCGACCGCGCGACGATGGGCCTCACGCATAATGCGCTGGACCTCGATGTCGATGCGGCGAGCCGTCTCCTCGGAGTAATCCTGGTGATCGGCGTAATCACGACCAAGGAACACCTGATGTTGTGCCTCGCCAAACACTTGCGTGCCCAGCTCCTCGCTCATGCCCAGACGCGTAACCATCTCGCGCGCCATCTTGGTCGCACGCTCCAGGTCGTTGCTCGCGCCCGACGTGATGGCGTCACACATGAGCTCCTCGGCAACGCGGCCACCCAAGAACACGGCAAGCTCGTCAAGCATCTCGTTCTTGGTCTTGAGGAAGTGATCCTCCTGCGGAAGCTGCAGCGTGTAGCCCAGAGCCTGACCGCGGCTGACAATCGAAATCTTGTGGACCGGATCGGAGTGCTCCAAGATGTGACCCACCAGGGCATGGCCGCTCTCATGGTAGGCAATCGTGGTGCGCTCGGCTTCGGTCATCACACGACCCTTGCGTTGCGGTCCGGCAATCACGCGCTCCATCGACTCCTCGACCTCGTCCATCGAGATGACAGAACGATGACGGCGAGCGGCCAGCAGCGCAGACTCGTTGAGCAGGTTTGCCAGATCGGCACCGGTAAAGCCAACGGTCATCTGGGCGAGTTTCTCAAACTTAACGTCCTCGTCCATCGGCTTATTCTCGGCATGCACGCGCAAGATCTGCTCGCGGCCCTTTACGTCCGGACGGTCGACCGTGACCTGGCGGTCAAAACGACCGGGGCGCAGCAATGCCGGATCCAGAATATCGGGGCGGTTGGTTGCGGCGATCAGGATGACCGACTCGCTTTCCTCAAAACCGTCCATCTCGACCAGCAGCTGGTTGAGCGTCTGCTCGCGCTCGTCGTGGCCGCCGCCCAGACCGGCTCCGCGCTGACGTCCCACGGCATCGATCTCGTCAATAAAGATAATCGACGGAGCCTGAGACTTGGCCTCCTTAAAGAGGTCGCGCACGCGGCTGGCGCCGACGCCCACGAACATCTCGACAAAGTCAGAGCCCGAGATGCTAAAGAACGGCACGCCCGCCTCGCCGGCAACGGCCTTGGCCAACAGCGTCTTACCGGTACCCGGAGGGCCAACCAGCAAAACGCCGCGCGGAATCTTGGCGCCCAGCTTGCGATAGCGGTCTGGATCGCTCAGGAAGTCGCGAATCTCCTCGAGCTCCTCGACGGCCTCGTCCACGCCGGCAACATCCTCGAACTTGACCTTGGGGCGCGTGGCCTCGTTGGTCTTGGCATTAGTCTTGCCAAACTGCATGTTCCTATTATTGGCGCCCATCATCTGGCGCATAAAGTAGAACATGATGGCGATCAGGGCAATCGTCGGCAGCACGCTCATTGCCAAGTCGCCCCAGAAATCGGGGTCGTTGGTGTTGACGATATACTTGGTGTCGGGGTGCTCTGCCATAAGCTCGGCAAGCGAATCGGAGCCGACATAGGTCGAGGAGAAGCTCTTGAGCTCGCTCGTATCGCCCTTGTCCTTTTTCGTCTTCCAGTAATGACCCGCCACGCTTCCGTCTTGAACCGTATAGGTCAAATCTTCGACGCGATCCTGCTTGATGGCGCTGACCATCTCGCTCGTCGCGAGCTTAACGGTATTGCTGGAGCTGGCAAAGCCGGAGCCCATATTAAAGAAGGCATAGCCCAGAAGCGCGCAAGCCAAAAGAAAATACAGCCAGCCCGTACGCGTGGGCTTCTTGCCTCCGGGCATCCCCGGGATCTTAGGCTCCCGGGGAGTCTGGGAATTGTTATCGTTACGGTCGTCGGGCATCTTACGAATAAACCTCCGGTTTCAAAATG
Source organism: uncultured Collinsella sp. (assembly GCA_900542335.1). Classification (GTDB taxonomy): domain Bacteria; phylum Actinomycetota; class Coriobacteriia; order Coriobacteriales; family Coriobacteriaceae; genus Collinsella. The sequence goes on along the minus strand of UQNG01000073.1, from coordinate 4,415 downwards.
CCCAGATACGGAAGGTTACGATAGCGCTCGGCATAATCGAGGCCGTAGCCCACCACAAAGGCATCGGGGCAATGGGTTCCAACATACTTGGGCGTGATGGCCGAGGTACGGTTCTCAACGTCCTTCCACAGGAAGGCAGCGACCTCCAGCGAGGCAGGCTTGCGGCTCTCGAGGTTCTTCATCAGGTACTTGAGGGTCAGGCCCGAGTCCAGAATGTCCTCGACGATCAGCACGTCGCGACCACGGATGTCGATATCCAGGTCCTTAATGATACGCACGATGCCCGAAGACTTCACACCGTCGCCATAGCTCGAAACAGCCATGAAATCGATGTTGGTCGGCAGCTCAATCTTGCGCATCAGGTCGCCCATAAAGACAACAGCGCCGCGCAGAACCGCGATCAGCACCAGATCCTTGCCCGCGTAGTCGCGCGTAATCTCCTCGCCCAGGCGAGAAACGATACCGTCGATATCCTCCTGCGTAAACAGAACCTTCTCGATATCCGGATGTTGAGAAGCCATGACAACCCTTTCTTGTGCTTAATCGCCCACACACCGCCGTATGGACGCGAACTACACATTCTAGCAGCGCACGGGGTATATTTTCCAGCCCGCGCACCATCAGCGCGGGAATACCGTCAACGCCGCACAGAACAGCTGGTGCGAGGGGCTAATCTGCATCAACTACGCGAAGCAGATAGGCCACACGCGTCGCCGCCGTGCACTTAAAGCGGTCGTCCGCGCGAACTCCGACGACCCACACCACGGCACCTCCCGGCGCCGTCCTCACCATAGGCACGCCGGCGCGCTCGGAAACGGGAATGCGAGCCTCGCCTAGCAAGTCGGATACCTTCTTGCTTCGGCCACTCATCCCTAACGGGCACATCACGTCTCCCGGTGCGGGGCCGTCCACCCACAGGCGCGCCAATCGCGCCTCGGCAGGGATCTCGCCACGCGAGCCCGCCAGGATCCGCCCACTATCGCTGTCGGCAAAACCCAGGGCAGCCGCGTCTACCAAAGCCGTCACTTCCCCGGCAGCCGCAAGCTCACGGGCGCGGCGCACGATATCGCATCCCGGCTCAACGGCCATCGGCTCTGCAACCAGCATGCGTCCCCCGCCCAACGGCAAACGACCAGGCACGGTAACCCAGTCCGCGACCAGGCCCTCACGAGCTGCCGGCGCCTTAAACGCCAGCATGCCAAATTCGACGCGTGCGTCAATCCCCGCCGGAAGCGTGACCGAGCCGGCGCCCTCGGCAACGCAGGAAAGAACTCGCTCCACATGCCGCATCTCTGGACGAGCGTCCGGATCGATGCGCTTAATCGCCAGCCGCACGATGCGCCGCGCGATTACCACCTCGGCCGCAGCAAGGCGCCTGGCATCGAGCACCAGCGCGCCCGCCGCCTCTTTGCGCAAACAGCTTCGAAACGCCTGTGCCGACAGCTGGGATAGAAACGCATCTTCGTCACCAAGGATCTCACAGGCGGCGCCAATCGTCTTGCACACGCTCGCATTACGCTGTGCCACCACCGGCATCACCCGATGGCGCACGTAGTTTCGCAAATACGAGACATCCTCGTTGCTCTCGTCTTCACGCCATGGCTGACCATGTACCTGCAGATAGCCCACAAGCTCGCCATGAGTTAAGTCAAGCAAGGGACGCACCACGATATTCCTTCGGCGGGGAATGCTCGAAAGCCCAGCTGGACCTGACCCCTTAATGGCGTTCATCAAAAATGTTTCCGCGCGATCCGAAGATGTGTGGGCAGTGCAGATGCGCGCCGCCGTTCTCGGCGCCCCCGTCTTGGCACATAGTTCGCGAACATACCTTCGCGCCGCTGCATAACGCACCTCGCGCGCAGCCGCCTCGATATTGCCCGACTCCCCATCAAAATAAGCGTGCTCAACGCACAGCGGCAAACCATATTGTGCGCAGAGCTCGCGCACAAAGGCCTCGTCTCCGTCGGACGCCTCGCCTCGCAGATGATGGTTTACATGAAGAACATGTAGGCGCTCGCGAGCAATGGGGGCAACGCCGCGTCCATCTTGGATATCCAGCTTTGATGTGCACGCCATAAGAAGCAGTGCCGTCGAGTCCGCACCGCCTGATACCATGAGCACCACAGGAGCAGCCTGCTGCCTCATCCGGGTCTCATCAACCGTCCCAGGCGCGGCATGGTGTCCGTAATGCTGTGATACCGTTGGCATTCGCTTCCTCCTCTATTCGTCCGCACCCATTGTATCCTTTGGAATCTTATGTCTCGTCTGCACCTTCATATCCTCGGCAGCGGCTCAAAAGGCAACTGCGCACTCATCGAGGGCCCGCAGGGGCTCATTATGGTCGATGACGGACTGTCTCGTCGCGAAACGCTCAAACGCATGGCGGAGCTCGGCCTTACGGCAGACGACGTGTCCGCCCTTGTTGTCACCCATGAGCACAGCGACCACATCAAGGGGCTTGAGGTATGGTGCAAGCATTGGAATGGCCCGGTCTTTTCCAGCAGAGGCACACTCGCATCAAAAGAAAGCCTCGCACATCTGCCTGTTGAGGAATTCGATCCAGGCGACACCCTCTCAATTGCCGGAGTCCACATTCAGACGTATTCGACATCCCACGACGTCATCAATCCCGTCGGCTACCGGTTTGACGCTCAGGATGATTCGATTGGCTTTGCCACCGACACCGGCGAGTTGTCAAAGCATGCCATCGACACGCTCAAGGACTGTCGCATTCTCGCACTCGAAAGCAACCACGATGTAGCCATGCTACGTCAAGGAGATTATCCTCGCTTTCTTCAGGAACGTATCCTGTCTGCAAAAGGGCATCTCTCCAACGATCAGGCCGCCGATGCCGCACGCGCGCTGGTAACAGATCGCACCGAGCAGCTTATCGCGATGCACATTAGCCAAGACAACAATCGCCCAAGCCTGGCCGTCAAAAGTTACGCAAGCTCCCTCGGCGCAACACTCGACAACGAGCTTGGCAGCACCGCCACCCGCGTTGAGGGGCTGCGTAAACTCACGATACGTCCCGCCGGGCAATATCGGCCCATGACCATACAGTAAACAGCAAAGGGGCCGGGAATCACTTCCCAGCCCCCTTAACGTAGGCACCGATTTTAAAAGCCGATAGCCTTAGTCGATGGAAATCTTCGTAACGTTCTTCTTCTCGACAATCTTAGGAACCGTAACGGTAAGGATGCCGTCAGCGTACTTTGCAGAAAGGCCCTCGCTCGAAGCATCCTTCAGGTACACACCGCGCGTCGCGCTGTACGAGCTAAACTCCTTCTGCAGGAAGTTCTTGCCCTCGTTCTCATCGCTCTCCTCGACATTCACACTAATGGAAAGACGACCCTCATTGAGCTCAACATCGATGTCATCCTTGGCGACGCCGGTCAGATAAGCCTTGACCTCATAGCCATCGCCCTTATCCTCAACGTCAACGGGGAACGCCTTAGAGGCAATCGAGCTGTTCGCTAGGTCGCTCATATCATCAAAGAGATCAAACAACGAGCTAGCAGAAGGACGGACACCAAAAACCGAACGATAAGGAACCATGCTTGCCATGACTACCACTCCTTTAAGGGACTGCCGAGCCATCTTCTAGGTGGCAGGGACTTCTTTTGACGCTCTAATATATGCCCATCCATTTCTTATATATACATTTTAATATAAAGTTTTTTAAGTCTCTTTCTATAAGCATATCTAAGTCTGATTGACTAAGGTTTTAACGAGGCTAAGGTTCTTTGAACCGTGCCTTAAATACCATATACGCGGCCCGTCAAAACGAAGCGAAGGGCTTACAATGGGCGCATACACGTTGTTAATGACAACCTAAGGGCATCATGGACGATCAGACCTCCGACAATTCGTTTGAGTCGCTGCAGAACGATAGTTCTGCCTATTCACAGCCTATACGCTACCATCGTCCCCATATTTCCCAAGAGCCCATTAACGATGCAGAGCCTGAGTATATAACTCGCAATCGATATCAAACCCTTGAAGAATCTCAATCAGCTCGCAGACACATGGGTGTCGCCTCGAGCGATCCGGTGTATCTAAAAGATGCCCCCTTATCCAAAAACAGCGCAAGCAGCCAGGAGCAGACACAAATACCCACAAAGCAACATCGTAGAGGGCCCCGTCCCAAGCAAACCCTAACGCATTCCGCCCGCTATCTTGAGACGCCTAAGCAGGGGAAATCAATATTTACATCGTCAAACAGACGACGCAAACAGCACCGTCTCCAAATCGCGTTCTTGATCATTGCCATCGTGGCAATCGCGCTGGTCATTCATTTTATTTTCTTCAAATAGAGAAGGCTTTTAAGCCAAAGAGGCGTTTAGCCCATATTGCCCATAACGCAAAAAAGGGGGAGGCCGCGAGGCCTCCCCCTTCTCAATCCGTTGCGGCGG
>UQNG01000072.1:0-10703 GCA_900542335.1 uncultured Collinsella sp. | reverse complement strand
CACCCTTCAGCAGGAGTTCGCCGATTTCGCGGCCTCGGTCGACAAATCGAAATTTGCCGTACAAAAGGCCCTCGATGAGCTAAACGCCACGACGAAGAAAATCTTGAACCAGGAGTTAGGACTCGGAGATGTTTAACGAGGACAACACCATCGAGCAAATGAGCGTCGAGGCGCTTGCCGGCCTTGGCTGGAGATACGTGGCTGCCGAAGACCTCCCGCGCCGCCATGCCGACGTCATGGTCGAGCCCATGGTCAAGGACGCCCTCATCAGGCTTAACCCGGAGATCGCAGAAGACCCCGATCGCGCCGACGAGATCATCTACCGACTCAGGGCCCTCATTCAGTCCACAAGTCCGCAGAACCTGGTCTCCACCAACGAGCGGTTCAAAAAGCTCGTCATCGAGGAGAACTCATTCCCCTACGGCAAAGACGGCCGCATGGTCCCCATCCGCTTCTTTGGCACGGCGGCGGACGGCGATCTTGACAAAAACGAGTACATCGTCACCAACCAGTGGGTCTACCCCCAGGAGCAGGGCGGCAAGCGCCTCGACCTCGTCCTTCTTGTCAATGGATTTCCGCTCGTCATCGGCGAGTTCAAGACGCCGGTGCGCGATTCGATAACCTGGCTCGACGGCGCTGGCGACATCGCTAAATATGAGAAGAGCATCCCGCAGATGTTCGTCTGTAGCGCCATCAACTTCGCCAGCGAAGGAAAATGCTATCGCTACGGGTCGGTGAACATGCCTCCCGAGATGTGGGGACCCTGGCATGAGGGCGACAAGAAGAGCGAGGGCACACTTGCCGACGTCAAGAGAAGCATGGCGTCCATGCTAACCCCACGAACGTCATGGACATCTTCCAGTTCTTCACGCTCTTCGCCACCGACAAGAAGCATCGACGCATCAAGCTGATCTGTCGCTACCAACAGTTCGAGGGCGCGAACCTCATCGTGGACCGCGTCCGCGCAGGATACCCGAAGCGTGGCCTCATTTGGCATTTCCAGGGCTCAGGAAAGTCACTGCTCATGGTATTCGCCGCCCAGAAGCTGCGCATGGTCCCCGAACTCAAGAACCCGACCGTCGTCATCGTGGATGACCGAATCGACCTCGAGACCCAGATCACGGGGACCTTCAACGCATCCGATATCCCCAACCTCGCAAGCGCCGGCAGCAAGGAGGAGCTTGAGTCCTTCTTCAAGCAGGACATGAGAAAGATCCTCATCACCACCATCTTCAAATTCGGCGAGGTTGTGGGGACGCTCAACGAGCGCGAAAACATCATCCTCATGGTCGACGAGGCGCACCGCACCCAAGAGGGCGACCTCGGCGAGAAGATGCGACTCGCCTTGCCAAACGCCTTCTTCTTCGGCTTGACCGGCACGCCCATCAACCGAACCGACAAGAACACGTTCCACACCTTCGGTGCCAAAGAGGACAAGTCCGGCTACATGAGCCGCTATTCCTTCGCCGACTCCATCCGCGACCACGCCACATTGCCGCTCCATTTTGAAACCGTTCCCGTCGAGCTCCACGTCAACCAAGAGGTCGTGAACGCCGCCTTTGACGAAATGACCCGAGACCTCAGCAAAGAGGACAAGGCGGAACTCACCAGGCGCGTCAAGATCGAGTCCGTCATGAAGGCCCCCGACCGCATCCACAAGGTATGCGAGCACATCGCCAGGCATTTCAAGTCAAAGGTTGAGCCCGACGGCTTCAAAGCGCAGGTAGTCTGCTACGACCGAGAGTGCTGCCTGCTGTATAAGGAGGAGCTCGACAAGCTCTTGGGCGCTGATGCAGTCACCATCGTCATGGACACGAACAACGACAAGGAAGACCGCTACAAGGCATACCGTCGAGATCGCGATGCCGAGGAAAAGCTCCTTGACCGTTTCCGCGACCCGGACGATCCACTCAAGATTCTCATCGTCACTGCAAAGCTGCTCACGGGGTTCGATGCGCCCATCCTGCAAACTCAGTACCTTGACAAGCCCTTGCGCGACCACACGCTGTTGCAGGCAATCTGTCGAACCAACCGCGTCTACAACGACAAGAAGACATTCGGTCTCATTGTCGACTATATCGGCCTCTTCGACAACGTCGCCAAGTCCCTGCACTTCGACGAGGCCGAGGTGCAGAAGGTTATAACCAACATCGACGAGGTAAAGGCCGAGCTACCCGGGCTTATGCATTGCTGTCTTGAGTACTTCTCAACGGTCAGAGACCGCCGCAGCGCGGATTGGGAGTCCCTTCTCGAAGCTCAACAATGCCTGCCAACGACAAAGGTGAAAGACCAGTTTGGGGCCGACTTCTCGGTCTTGAACAGAGCGTGGGAAGCCCTTTCGCCCGACCCATGTCTCAATCCCTACAAGCCCGATTTCATCTGGCTCTCGCAGGTCTACGATTCCGTGAGACCGGTAGACAATCGCGGGAAGCTCATCTGGGCAGCGCTCGGGCCCAAGACAATCGAGCTCGTGCACGAGAACATCACCGTCGAGAGAGTCCGAGACGATGACGACATCCTTGAACTCGACGAGGACATGATCGAGCACTTCATCAACGACAAGGGCAATACCGAGAAGATCACGCGTAAGCTGGAGATAGATCTCGTCGCCCGAATCCGCAGGCATGATAAGAATGGCAAGTTCCAGAAGCTCGGCGAGCGCCTGGAGGACCTGAGGGAACGTCACGAGCAAGGTCTCATCAACAGCGTCGAGTTCCTCAAGATGCTCATCGACCTCGCCAAAGAAGCACGAGCCGCCGAAAAAGAAGTCGTACCCGAGGAAGAGGAGGACAAGGGAAAGGCTGCTCTCACTGAGCTCTTTAACGGCATCAAGAACGGCGACACGCCTATCATCGTCGAGAACATCGTCAATGACATTGACGAGATCGTTAAGATAACTCGCTTCGACGGCTGGCAAGCTACCACGGCTGGCGTGAAAGAGGTTAAAAAACAGCTCCGCGCCATTCTATGGATGCGCTACAAGCTCAAAGACCAGGCTCTTTTTGATAAGGCATATTCGTATATCGAACTCTACTATTAGGCAACAGAAGACAGGCCTCTAGGAACGCTCCGCATCAACCATTTCATCGGATGCGGAGCGCCCCAATTTGAACGAGCAACGTCTTGCGACGGGCGAACACTGCAATCCCAATGGCCCGATAGCCCTTTCATCATCTGGTGTTTAAGTTTTCACTAGAAGCCATCCACGCTTTGTAATTAATTGATTCCTTCTTCGCAGGCGAAAACGACAATGATGTCCGCCCCCTACCTCCCCTGCGCCTTTAGCTTCAGCAGCAGGTCGCCCAGCTCGGGGCACTTGCTAGAGAGGCGCGTCCGGGGTCGCTCGCCCATCCCCCACCGCTGGCGGATCTCCTGGGCGTGCGGGCTCACACGGTAGTTCCCGTCCATCATCTGCTTGAGCAGCTTGGCGGTTACGCGCGCATCGGCAAGGGCGCTGTGGGCGTGGCCCGTCGACTCGTCGAACTCGATGCCAAACCACGTTGCCGCGTCACTCAAAGAGACGCGCCCGTGGCTGCCCACGTCCATGATCGAGGTGTAAAACGCCTGCAGGTCGGCCCAGTCCGTAGGAAATGCGGAAAGGTCGATGTGTTTTGCCTGACACTCGGTCAAAAGCTGTCGACGATCCGCTCCGCTCCAGCAAACCACCTGGGCTGAGTAGCGACCGATCCAATCGTTGAGCCTTTTGATCACCACATAGAGCGGATCGGCCATCGCGGTGTCCACAGCCGATATACCCGTAAGCTCGCGGACGGGAAACGCAACGCCTTCGGTAAATTCCGTCTGCACAAACTGCGAGAACTCGCCCATAACGTTGCCGTGGTAATCGAGCTTGACGGCGCCGACCTCGATAATCTCATTGCGCAGTCCACGGCGCTGGCGCTGCTTTGGCACCGGCGCAAACTCAAAGTCCAGCACGATCTGGCGCGCAAAGTTCGTCGTATCGATAGCCGAGATACACGGCGTCTTTTCAGCTGACACGGTTAGGGCCTTTCTCCGTTGCTGGCCGCTTACTACACAGGCGGCTACATTGTCGTAAGGATAGGCGCTCGTGCGGACATGAAAGCAGGGTGCAATGCCACGCGCCAAGCACACGCCATGCAGGCGGCTCTAAAGGGAACACCGCTTTATTCAAATGTGTGAAAAGGATTTAGGCCCGGTGACTTGAATCAGCGGTCATCCCGGGCCCATCAGAGCTCACAGAGCTCTTGGTTGCTTTGGTCTCGCTTTTCACAGCGTTTGTCGGGCTTTCCGAGGCACTCAAGCAGCGTTCGAAGCATAACAAGTCGCCACAATTAAGGCTTTGGCCCCTTGACCAAGCAACGGCTCTACCCAACTATCCACAACTTGGGCTGCCGTCGACTTTATTCTACCGACGGGTGCCAGGTTTAACAAATGGATTTTCAGTCATGACGCTCACCCGACTCGTCCACTATTCCAACCACCACTCGACGTCGACGGAGCACTCGACCTCGATGGGTTCCGGATCCAGCACCGTTTCCCCAAGGCCTCCGGATTCCCCACCGGGAGCGCCCATGGCAGCGCAGTACACCCCACCATAATCCCCCGGCCGGCTGTTATACGAGATATGCTTAATGCCGCCCAGCTTGGTCCCCGCCGCCGCAGCAAGCGCCTGCGCATTACCGCGGGCGCGCTCGACAGCGCGGGCAATCAGGACGTCCTCTGCCGCGCGCTCATCCGCAAGTTCAAATCGAATGTTCATGTCGGCATGCGATCCGCAGGTGTTGAGCGACGTCCACACAGCCGCACAGTCAACCGAATCGACAGGCGCGGCAACCGTGCCGTACGCATAGTAGTCGTAGCCCACGATGATTGCCCTTTTGCGCGTCGTCTGCGCATAGCAGGTGTACCGGCGACACGTTAACTCGTCATCCAGGCCAAAGGGCGCCAGCGCAGCGGCGACCTTGGCGCGATCGGCGTTGTAATCGTCTAGGCACGCCTCCTTGGTATCAAAGCGGCCGCCAAAGCCAATGCTAAAGATCACGCGGTCGGGCATGACCTTATCCTCGATCTGGGCACCAACGCTCACATAACCGGTCTTATCCGTTGCCATGGCATCCGTCCTTTCCACGAATGACTACGTTGCAGTAAACATAGCCGCTCGTGCGGACACAAACACAGGACGGGCCCTCACATCTCGGCAAACGAAATCAGCTTGGTATCTCCCCTGTTCGCCGCAGCTTCCTGACATCCCTGCGTAAAGCCGCTTTTTGAGAATAGTGCATAGCTTTTTCGTTGCCGTCTAAAGAGCTCGCTTCGATGCACGAGCTTTTGCAGCACGTCTTCGCCCAGCGATTCATTGCGCCATTTGCACTCCGCAAACAGCGCAGTGCCCTCGCCATCGTCAACAATCAAGTCGATTTCTTCCTGCGTATGCGTGCGATTATCCGTCCCCCACCAGCGCCCGACGCTCGCCGGAACCACATCAAGCTGGCCCGCCCGCGCGAGTTCGTACACGTATTGTCTGCATATAAGCTCAAAGACCGTACCCATGTAATCCGATACGTGCGGCTCAATGCGCTTATACGCCATCTCGGCCATATCGTTTTGAATCAGCCCGATGTTCTGCGGAACAAACTTGTACCAGAACCTAAACATCTGGTCGCTCAGCAGATACACGGCTCGCTTATTGCTCGTCTCGTTTAGGGGCAGCTCGCGCTCGACAATCCCAAGCGACGCCAGCTTATCCACATAGCTCTTAACGTTGCTCGCAGGGATTCCCGTGGAGCTCGCAATCTCCGAGATCTTCGAGCGCCCCTGAGCAATTGCTTGCACGATCGCATCATATTGCTCGGGATTGCGGCACTCTTGCAATAGCAGGTTACTCGGCTCCTCAAAGAGATAGCCCGTAGGAGTAAGAAAAAGACGTTTGATGTTGCCTTGAGCGGTGCGACGGGATCGACTTTCTCGATATATGCAGGAATGCCGCCCGTCATGCCATAGCAAACCGCAGCGTCTTCGCGACCCATGCTCTGCCACAGGTCGAGGGTCGTCGTAAAATCGAGCGGCATAATCTTAAACTGGGCTGTACGCCTACCGTATAGTGGGCTCTCGTAGCCCAACACCTGCTCTTCCATAAACGAAAGCGACGACCCGCACAGGATAAGCATGAGCTTGGTCTCTTTGTACAAGTGGTCGATCTTGTCTTGCAGCAACGAGCTGATCTCGGGATTCGATTGGGCGAGATAGGGGTACTCGTCAATCACGACAATCAAACGTTCCGTGCGAGCCATGGTGGCCAATGCATCGAACGCCTCGTCAAAACTACGAAACGACACACCTGCAGCACCAACCGAACCCGCAAGTATCGCCTGGCTAAAGCCGTGCAGGTTTGCCCCCGCATTGGTACGACGAGCTTGAAAGTAAATAGCCTTCTTGCCTTGGATGAACTCTGTGATAAGGCGCGTTTTGCCCACACGACGACGGCCATAAATCACAGGCATCTCAAAGGAGTCCGTGCCATACAGTCGATTGAGCTCGGACATTTCCGCTGTTCTTCCGATAAACATAGGGCCATCCTCCTTTTACGTTATAGCTAGCTATATTATACCTTCCTATAATATAGCTAGCTATAACGTAATTCGACAAGCGGCGCACGCAAAAGGGGCGGTTGAAGTGCGGCTTGGCGCCGCATGACGTCGGCGGACGAGGCGATGCGTCCGCCGACGAATAGCACCGAATTGGTTACTTCTTGCTCTCGGGCAAGACCAGATCCACGGCAGCGTCCTTGGCGGCATCGATGTGCTGGGCCACGACCGGCGTCTGCGGAAGGATCAGGTTAAGGACAATGGCCATGATGGCGGTGGGGGTTACGGCATTGGAGCCGATGACGGTGGACACCCAGGTGGGCATACCCTCGCCGGCAAGGCAACCGCTGGCCATCCAGATACCCAGGCCAAAGACGACCGAGGTGCCGACGATGGTGGTAGTGCGCTGCGTCAGGCCCTCGCGGGTGAACATGCGCACGCCGTTCATGGTGATGGTGCCAAAGACACCGACGGTCGCGCCGCCGATGACGGGCTGCGGGATAGCGGAAAGGACGGCAGAGAGCTGCGGGAACAGACCGGCGATGGCAAAGACGGCCGCGATGGTCACAAAGACCCACTTGTTAACGACCTTGTTGGAGCAGATGATGCCCACGTTCTGGCCAAGGGCGCTGGTGGGAAGACCACCCAGCAGGCCGCCAACCATAGAGGTAAGGCCCTGAGACACGATAGCGCCGGAGAGCTCGCGCTCGGTGGGCATACGGTCGATAGAGCCCAGGCAGGCGGCGGAGACGTCACCGATAACCTGGATGGCAACCATGGGGAACACGACGGCGAGGGTAATGCAGACCTCGGGATCAAACTCGAGCGCGTAGGGCATGAGCTTGGGAAGGGCGAAGACCTGAGCGGTGGCGACGCTCGAGAAATCGATCATGCCAAAGGGGATCGAAACGATCATGCCAACGATCATGCCAAAGAACACGGATCCCAGCTTGAGCGTACCCTTGCCAAAGTTGGCGAGCGCAAAGACCACGGCGAAGGTGATAAGAGCGACGCACCAGGCCTGCGGGGTGCCCCACAGCGGCGTGCCCATACCGCCGGCCATATACTTGACGGCCGTGGGATACAGCGAAACGCCGATGGAGAAGATGACCGTACCGGTCACGACGGGCGGGAACAGCCACTTGATCTTGCTGTAGGCCAGACCAAAGAGGGCCGCGACGGCACCGCCGACAATCTCGCCGCCCAGCAGCGCACCAAAGCTAAAGCCTGAGGCACCCATGGCCTGCAGGGCCGGAAGGAACGCGAACGAGACGCCCATGACGATGGGCAGGCCGCCGCCGATGCGACGGAAGGGAGCGAAGGCTTGAAGGGCCGTGTCGAGTGCCGAAAGAATGAGCGCAACCTGAATGATGTCGGTGCTCTGCTGGCTATTAAAGCCGTAGACGCCGGCCATGATGACCGCTGGGGTAATGATGCCGGCAAACGATGCCAGTACGTGCTGAAGGGCACACGGGATCATTTCCTTAACGGGAGGCATGCCTTCGCGAGTGAACAAGGCTTCAGTGCCGTTCGTAACCGTCTCCTGGGCCATTTGACCACCAATCCTAGAAGTAGTTGTTTTCGCATCTAGCGTCCTATTGTGACGCAGTGCGGGGCTGAGGTTGTGCCTTCGTTGCATATCGTATTGAAGATTTTTCTCATTCTCAATAATAATTTTTTGTTATCAGACTATTCTTCAGCTGAAATGAAACGTTTCAGCAGGTAACGAAAGTGCCTAGTCAAAATAACATCTAACTTTTCTTTTGGTCGACCGTTTACCGCCGCATTCCTATCGCCCGTCTATATTACGCGATGTACCTGCGAATATGCGACTCAATAGATACCGTGTTACCATGAGAAAAAATTGTTATGAACATTTCCGATTTCACCCAAAGGAGTTGCCCGTGAACGAGACCGTACGTCGCTTTTTGCCGATGGTCGATTTCCTGGAGCAGATACTCGGCAAAAACAGCGAAATCGTGCTGCACGATTTCTCGGATCCCGACCACGCCATCGTCGATATTCGCAACGGTATCGTGAGCGGCCGCAAGATTGGCGGACCCGCCACCGATCTCGTGCTCAAGATTATGCACGACCCCAAGTATCGCGACCTGCCGTTTATTACGGGCTACGAGGGGCGCGGCGCCGGTGGCAAGACGCTGGAATCCGCAACGTACTTTATCCGCGAGGACGACAAGATCGTCGGCATGCTGTGCGTCAACACCGATCTTTCGGCCGTGCGCAACATTAATGCCATGGCCCAGCAGCTTATGGCCTGCTTCGACGCCGCGCCGGTCCGCACGGAGCCCTCCCCCATCGAGGTCGAAAGTCTTTCGGAGTCCACACAGGAGCTCATCGACCGCAGTATTTCCGAGCTGCTCGAAAGCCGCGGGCAGGATGTCGCCTCGCTCGGCCAGGCCGACCGCGTCGATGTTATCCGCCACCTTAACGGCAACGGCGTATTTATGCTCAAGGGTGCCGTTGCCTGCGCCGCCGCCGCGCTTGGCATCTCTGAGCCCAGCGTCTACCGCTATCTGCAAAAGGTCCGCAAGGAGGGCTGACCCACTGATCCCTTGGGGACGGAGGAAAACGGATCATTTTTGCCCGAGAGGCTGCTGAAGACTTTGTCCTGCTTAGGCTGCGGGCATCGCCCATCGCGACGGCGCCACTATACTTTTGAGTATCTGAGCATTTTGAAAGGCAGGATATGACCGCAACCGCCAGTCGAACCACCAACCGCAGACCCGAGCTCTTGGCCCCCGCCGGAGGCCCGGAGCCCTTTGCCGCCGCGCTCGCTGCCGGGGCAGACGCCATCTACTGTGGCATGGGCAGCTTTAACGCCCGCCGCAAGGCAACCAACTTTACCGATGAGGCCTTTGAGCAGGCCTGCCGCGCCGCGCACCTGGCCGGCTCGCGCGTCTACGTCACGGTCAACATCGTCATCAAGCAGTCCGAGATGAGCGATGTGCTGCAGCTCATCCACCGCTGTTCCACGCTGGGCGCCGACGCCTTTATTATCCAGGACTGGGGCCTGTTCTTTGAGGTCAAGCGCACCATGCCCGGCATCGAGACACATATCTCGACCCAGGCGAACATTCATGATGACCGCGGAACCATCTGGTGCCGCGAGCAGGGCGCCGACCGCGTGACCCTCTCGCGCGAGCTCTCCATCGACGAAATCGCCGCCATTCACGACGCCGCGCCCGACGTTGACCTCGAGGTCTTTAGCCACGGCGCCATCTGCTTTTGTTACTCGGGCCTGTGCCTGCTGTCGAGCTTTGCCATGGCGGGCCGCTCGGCCAACCGCGGCATGTGCGCTCAGCCCTGTCGCCTGCCTTACGAGCTGATCGACGAGAACGGCTGCTCGCTCTCCCCTGCCGGTCGCGAGCGCGCGCTGTGCCCGCGCGACACCAACACGTCGCAGCTTGTTCGCCGTCTGTATGACGCCGGCGCCGCGTCGCTCAAGCTCGAGGGCCGCATGAAGGCGCCCGATTACGTGTACTCCATCGTCGACGTGTATCGTCATCAGATTGATGACATGCTGGCCGATGTTTCGACCTCTAAGGATGAAGAGGCCGCCCGCCAGTGCCAGCTCAAGCGCTGCTTTAACCGTGACTTTACGCACGCCTACCAAGACGGTACCTCGGGTGACGAGATGATGAGCTATGAGCGCTCCAACAACCGCGGCCAAATTGTGGGCACGGTGCTGGGCAGCCGCCCGGCCAACCGCGATGTGCGCGGGCTCAAGCCCGACGACCGCCGTCGCCGCGCTGCCATCGCCCGCATTGAGCTGTTTGAGCCCGTGGGCAAGGGCGACCTGCTGGAGCTTCGCCACGACGATGAGTTCGACCAATTCCTGACCACCATTGCCGCCGATGATGCCGCTGCGGGCGACATCATCGAGTGCCGCGTGCCCCGCAGCATGCCCGAGGGCTGCCGCGTCCGCGTGATTCGCAGCCAGCGCGCCATCGACGCCGCCGGCGCCGCGCTCAAGCGCGATGTGCTGCGCCGCCGTGCCGTAGACGTGTCCGTCGTGGCGCGTCTGGGTGAGCCGTTTACCGTGACGCTCACCTGCTGCGACGACCCTTCGCTTACGGCAACGGCCACGGGCTTTACCGTGCAGGGCGGCGGGAATCA
>UQNG01000071.1:0-11402 GCA_900542335.1 uncultured Collinsella sp. | reverse complement strand
CAACTCGCGAACCATAAGCTCGCCATCGGCGCTGTGGAGGCCGGTGCTGCCAAGCTCCGCATCAATCCCGGCAACATTGGCGATTGGGCCAAGGTCGATGCCGTGATCGATGCCGCGGGCGCCGCTGGGTGCGCGATTCGTATCGGCGTCAATGCCGGTTCGCTTGAGCATGATATCGCCGAGCGCGACGACCTCACGCAGCCCGAAAAGCTCGTGATGTCGAGCGAGCGTTTCGTCAAGCATTTTGAAGACCGCGGCTTTACGAACATTGTGCTTTCGGCCAAGGCCCATAGCGTACAGACGACGCTCGATACCTATCGAGCCCTGTCGCGTGAGATTCCCCACGTTCCGCTTCACCTGGGCGTAACCGAGGCGGGTACCAAGCTGCAGGGCACCATCAAGAGCTCGGTGGGCCTTGGTATCCTGCTGTCTGAGGGTATCGGCGACACCATGCGCGTCTCTCTCACAGCTGATCCGGTTGAGGAGCCGCCGGTCGCCTGGGGTATTCTGCAGTCGCTGGGCCTGCGTCGCCGTGGTCCCGAGATTGTCTCGTGCCCCACGTGCGCCCGCTGCCAGGTTAACCTGATTCCCATCGCCGAGGAAGTAACCGAGCGGCTTAAGAACTATGCCGCGCCGCTTTCGATTGCCGTCATGGGATGTGCCGTTAATGGCCCCGGTGAGGCTTCTGATGCCGACCTGGGCGTTGCTTGCGGACGTGGTCAGGCCTTGCTCTTTTCGCATGGCCAGATCATTGGTAAAGTAGCTGAGGACCAAATTGTCGACGCGCTTATGGCAGAGGTCGACAAGCTTATTGAGGAGAAATAAATGACCCGAGCAATGTATATGTCTAAGCTTTATGCGCCGACGCTTAAAGAGGATCCGGCGGACGCTGAGCTCGCCAGCCACCGTCTGCTGCTCCGTGCCGGCATGATCCGCAAGGAGGCCGCCGGTCTATATTCCTACCTGCCGCTTGCTTGGCGCTCGATTCGCAAGATCGAGAACATCGTGCGCGACGAGATGGACGCCGCCGGCGCCCAGGAGCTTATGATGCCTATCATGGTCGATGCCGAGTTGTGGCGTGAGTCCGGCCGCATCGACGCCTATGGCAAGGAGCTTGTGCGCTTTGACGACCGTCACGGTCGCGAGTTCGTCCTGGGCCCCACGCACGAGGAGACCGTCACGGCCCTGGTGCGCAATGAGCTGCGCTCCTACAAGCAGCTACCCGTTAACCTCTACCACATCCAGGATAAGTTCCGCGACGAGTTCCGCCCCCGCTTTGGCCTGATGCGCGGTCGCGAGTTCATCATGAAGGACGCCTACAGCTTCTCCGCCACGCAGGAGAGCCTGCAGGAGGAGTATGACAAGATGAAGCAGGCCTACGCTAACATCTGCGAGCGCTGCTATATCAAGGCCCTGCCCGTTGTTGCCGACTCCGGTGAGATCGGTGGCGATACCTCCGTCGAGTACATGGCTTTGGCCGACGCCGGCGAGGCTTCGCTCGTCTACTGTGACGATTGCGGCTTTGCTGCCGATGACGAGGCGGCAAGCACCAAGGTCGTCGTGACCGAGGGTCCTGGTGACGGTACGCTCACCAAGGTTGAGACTCCGGGCATGGGCACCATTGAGGCAGTTGCTAAGTTCTTTGGGTTCCCCGAGAACGGCACGCGCAAGTCGCTGGCACTCATCGACGCCGAGGGCAAGCCGGTCGTGGCCATTGTTCCGGGCGATCACGAGCTCAACGATTGCAAGGCCGAGCACGTCTTTGGCAAGGGCTATCGCATGATGACCGACGAGGAGCTTCAGGCGAACGGTCTGCACAAGGGCTTTATCGGACCGGTTAACCTGCCCGATGGCATTCGTCTGGTGTGCGACGAGAGCCTGCGCGATTCCAAGCAGTGGGCCTGCGGTGCCAACGAGGTCGATTATCACTTTACCGGTGCCTGCCCCGAGCGCGACTTTACCGTCGATGAGTGGGCCGATCTGGTCACCGTTGTCGCCGGCGACCCCTGCCCGCACTGCGGCAAGCCGCTCTCCGCTGCCCGCGGCATCGAGGTCTCTCAGGTCTTCCAGCTGGGCACCAAGTATTCCGAGGCCATGGGTGCCACCTTTATGGACGAGGACGGCAAGGAGAAGCCGCTCATCATGGGCTGCTACGGCGTTGGTGTGTCCCGCTCGCTCGCTGCCGTCGTGGAGCAGCACAACGACGAGCACGGTATCGTCTGGCCGGTCTCCGTTGCCCCGTACGAGGTCGCGGTGATTCCGCTCGATCCCAAGAAGGAGGAGTGCGCTACCGTCTGCGAGCAGATCGTTGATGGCCTGTGCGCCGAGGGTATCGAGGTCGTCGTCGACGACCGCGACGAGCGTCCCGGCTTTAAGTTTGCCGACAACGACCTTATGGGCTTCCCGTATCAGGTCGTTCTGGGTAAGCGTGGCCTTAAGAATGGCACCGTTGAGCTCAAGGACCGTGCCACGGGTGAGCGCGAGGATGTGGCGATCGACGAGGTCGTCGCCAAGGTCGCCGAGCTTGTGAAGGCAGCACGCCGTTAATCGACGATTTCGCTTGTAGTTCGATATACGGGACGGCCCCGCATTTCTCCAGATCGGGGAGATGCGGGGCCGTCCTTTTATCTTGTGGCATCCTCGATATCTACAAGGAAAACCCCACAGCCCATGCGAGCTGCGGGGTTTTTCCTTTGTGCCTCCAATGCGAAGCGAATCGCTCAGATATTACTGATAATCGACGACGTCGATCCAGTTCTTCAGGAACTCATCGTTCACGTTGCGCTTACGAGCGAGCTCGGAAGCGGCGACGATACTCGTCCACTGACGCACGACCTGCATGGGCATGTCGGCGCGGTCGCAGTAGAGCTCCAGATAGGCCTCGGCCTGATCCTTGCTGTTAAGGGCAAAGAGCAGGTAGGTGGTGGCAACGTCGGCAGCAGGGGAGCCCTGGGTAGCGTGTGCCCAGTCGCACACATAGAGCTGGCCGTCGTCGCCGACGATGACGTTGGAGGGGTTGAAGTCGCCGTGGCAGACCTTGAACTCCTTGGTCATGCCGTCCAGACGCTCCTGAAGGTTGTAGCGCGTGGTGGCATTGAGCTGATCAAGGCTGTCGATCATGCGGGCGAACTTGTCGCGCTGACGGTTAAGCAGCGGGGAGGTGTAGCTGTGGATCTCGATCTGGAGGTCGACGAACATCTCGAGGTACTCACCAAAGCGCTGGGGCTCGGCAGTCATCTTCTCGGCAAGGGTAGTGCCCGGAACCTTCTCGGTCACGAGCGCCCAGCCGTTGGCGTTCTCGAGCTGGGAAACCTCGAGAGCCTTGGGGCTGCGGATGCCGCACTCATTGATGCGGGCAAGATTCAAAGCCTCGTTGAACACGTCGGAGACGGGCTTAGTCTCGTTAAAGACCTTGACGATCTTGTCGCCCAGGTCGTAAACGACCTTGTTGCCACGGCGGACGAGCTCGGTCTTGGAATCGGGTAGCAGCATGGTTGCATCCTTTCAACGATGCGATAGAAGCGACGGCGGGGGTGTGTGAAACACCCGTGCACCCCCGCCGTTAAAAACCGTGCTAAAACTAGCAGACGGCGTAGTCCTGAGGCTCGCGGCCGTAGTAGGCGTCAAGGTAGAGCTCCTTGATCTCGCTCATCAGCGGGTAACGGGGGTTAGCGCCGGTGCACTGGTCGTTGAATGCCTGCTCGGTCATCTCGTCGAGGGTGTCGAGGAAGTACTTCTCGTCAACGCCGTACTCAGCGATGGTGTGCTTGACACCGATGAAGTCGCAGAGCTCGGTGAGCTTGGTGATGAAGTTCTCGAAGACCTCACGGTCGTCCTTGCCGTCGATGCCGCAGTAACGAGCCATCTCGGCGTAGTTGTGCAGCGCGTTGGGGTAAGGATACTGAGAGAAGGTTCCCATCTTGACAGGAGCCTCGGCGGCGTTGTAACGCATGACGCGGGTCAGGATGACTGCGTTTGCGAGGCCGTGGGGCAGATGGTGGAAAGCGCCGAGCTTGTGGGCCATGGAGTGGTTGAGGCCCAGGAAGGCGTTACCGAATGCCATACCGGCCATGCAGGATGCGTTGTGCATCTCCTCGCGAGCGTGCGGATCCTTGGCACCGTTGGTGAAGGAGCTCGGGAGGTTCTCGAAGACGAGCTTTGCGGCGCGCTCGGAGAGGCCCTTGGTGTAATCGGAAGCCATGATGGAGACGTAGGACTCGATGGCGTGGGTCATGACGTCAATACCGGAAGCTGCGGTGAGGCCCTTCGGGGCGGTCATGCAGTTGTCAGCGTCGACGATTGCCATGTTGGGGAGCAGCGCGTAGTCGGCGAGCGGCCACTTGATGCCGGTCTCCTTGTCGGTGATGATGGCGAACGGCGTGCACTCGGAGCCAGTGCCCGAAGAGGTCGGGACGGCGACGAAGTAAGCCTTCTTGCCCATCTCGGGGAAGGTGAAGATACGCTTGCGGATGTCCATGAAGTCCATGGCCATGTCCTCGAAGTTCGCCTCGGGGTGCTCGTACATCATCCACATAATCTTGCCGGCGTCCATTGCGGAACCGCCGCCAACGGCGATGATGACATCCGGCTCGAAGAGCGTCATCTGCTTGGCGCCGCGACGTGCGCACTGCAGGGAGGGATCGGGCTCAACGTCGTAGAAGCAGTCGTGAGCGATGCCCATCTCATCGAGCTTGGCCTCGATGGCACGCGTGTTGCCATTCTTGAAGAGGAACTGGTCGGTAACGATGAAGGCGCGCTTCTTGCCCATTACGGTGCCGAGCTCGTCGAGTGCGACGGGCGTGCAGCCCTTCTTGAAGTAGACCTTCTCGGGTGCGCGGAACCACAGCATGTTCTCGCGGCGCTCTGCCACGGTCTTGACGTTGATCAAGTGCTTCACCCCAACGTTCTCGGAGACGGAGTTGCCACCCCAGGAGCCGCAGCCCAGGGTTAGAGACGGCTTCATGCCGAAGTTGTAGAGGTCACCGATGCCGCCGTGCGAGGACGGGGTGTTGATGACGATGCGGCAGGCCTTCATGACGTGCTGGAACTTAGCGATCTTCTCGCTCTGTGCCGGGTGCACGTAGAGAGAGGCGGTGTGGCCCGGGCCACCTGCGAGGACGAGGTGCTCTGCCTTGTCAACGGCCTCCTGGAAGTCCTTGGCGTGATACATAGCGAGGACCGGGGAGAGCTTCTCGTGGGAGAACTCTTCCTTCTCGGGATCGGTGGAGGTGACCTCGGCGATCAGGATCTTGGTCTTGGCGGGAACCTCGATGCCGGCGAGCTCGGCGATCTTGGCGGCAGCCATGCCGGGGATGCGGTGATCGAGAGCGCCGTTCTTGAACATGGCGGCACGCAGGGCCTCCATCTCGGCACCCTGCTTGACGAAGTAGCAGCCGCGCTTCTGGAACTCGGCCTTGACCTGGTCATAGATGGTGTCGATGACGGTCACGGACTGCTCGGAAGCGCAGATCATGCCGTTGTCGAAGGTCTTGGAGTGGATGATGGAGTTGACGGCGAGCTTGATGTCCGCGGTATCGTCGATGATGACCGGGGTGTTGCCGGCGCCGACGCCGAGTGCGGGCTTACCGGAGGAGTAAGCAGCCTTGACCATGCCCGGGCCACCGGTTGCGAGAATGATGTCGACGTCGCGCATGACCATGTTGGTCAGCTCGATGGACGGCTTGTCGACCCAGCCGATGATGCCCTCAGGAGCACCGGCCTTGACAGCTGCGTCGAGAACGAGCTTGGCGGCGGCGATGGTGCACTTGGCGGCTGCCGGGTGCGGGGAGATGATGATGGCGTTACGGGTCTTCAGGCAGATGAGCGTCTTGAAGATGGCCGTGGAGGTCGGGTTGGTGGTCGGGATGACAGCGCCAACGATACCGATCGGCTCGGCGACCTTGGTGATGCCGTAAGCGTCGTCGCGCTCGATGACACCGCAGGTCTTGGTGTTCTTGTAAGCGTTGTAGATGTACTCAGCGGCGTAGTGGTTCTTGATGACCTTGTCCTCGAGAACGCCACGGCCGGTCTCCTCGATGGCGAGCTTGGCCAAAGGAATACGAGCCTTGTTGGCGGCCATAGCAGCCTCGTAGAAGATCTTGTCTACCTGCTCCTGAGTGTACTCAGCGAATTTAGCCTGGGCCTCACGCATAGATTTGAGTTTGGCCTCAAGCGCCTCCACGTTGTCCACGATGGCGGGAGTAGTGTTTTCCGGTGACTTTTTCACCATTTGTGTCTCCTTGCGATCGGAGATTTACCCTACAAGATGCATGATAGCAAGAAATAATTCGGTGAACGGGCAGATTCCCGTAAAAGACAAACTAAAACGCTTCAATCAAATGAACCGTTTCAACTAAATCTATCTGCCCTGCGCATCGCCCCGCTCATTGGGGACAGACTTACATGAGTGCTTTCACTCATGTAAGTCTGTCCCCAATGAGTACAAAAAGGCGCCCTCCGTAGGGGAGGGCGCCTTTGGTAAGTTCTATGTGAACGCGAGGTCTTTGGCCCGGAGAGTCCGAGGTACTTGTTGGTAAGACCTTATTTAGGAGCGCGCAACCTTGCCGGACTTGAGGCAGGTGGAGCAAACGTTCATCTTGCGACGGTGACCATCGACGACGACGTAGACGCGCTGGATGTTGGGGCGGAACTTACGGTTGGTGACGCGGTGAGAGTGGCTGATGGAGCGACCGGCAACGGGGTGCTTACCGCAAACTTCGCAAACTTTGGACATAACTGACCCTCCTTGGGCGACAAACGAACATGTCGCGTTAACAAACAAGCCTGAACTATAGCACAGAAGCAGCTCTCTGTGCGTAATCTACACAGAGATATTTCTCTTTTGGCGATAGTGCTCACGCCACGGCCCTGGACGTAGATCCGATTTGCGTGCAGCAGAGGGGATTATGCCAGCTCGTGCGTACGTTTTCAAGCTCGTCCCACAAATATATATAGGTTTATTGAGCATTGGGCTCCGTTTACGGATTGCTCTGTATTTATGCTCGCAATTAAGTTCGAGGTTGGCTACACTATCCCTTGACCATTAAAGGGGTACGAGATACCCACATGGAATTACATAGCTGCCAATGAGCAGCCCTTCCTGTGGGTGTCTGGTCCGCTTTGAGCGGTCGGGCATCTATTTTTTTGACTGTGTCAGCAGTCAAGACATGTGAGGAAGGAGATCGATGGGCACGACTTCCCCCAAGGCGGTCATCATGGACGAGACCGCCGTCAATCGAGCGATGACCCGCATCGCGCACGAGATTCTCGAGCGCAACGAGGGCTGTGAAGACCTCGCTCTGGTCGGCATCGTCACGCGCGGCGACCTTCTGGCAAAGAAGCTCGCTGAGGAGATCAAGGAGATTGAGGGCGTCGAAGTTCCGCTCGGCAGCCTCGACATCAGCTTCTACCGCGATGACTATGCGACCAATTTCGCTCCCGCGATCCACGCTACCAACATTCCCTTCAGCGTCGACGGCAAGCGCGTCGTGCTGGTGGACGACATCCTGTACACGGGCCGTACCATTCGCGCCGCTCTGGACGCCGTCATGGATCTGGGCCGTCCGAGCCGCATTGAGCTGGCAGTTCTCGTTGACCGCGGTCACCGCGAGCTTCCCATCTCGCCGGACTTTGTCGGCAAGAACGTTCCCTCGTCGCACGAGGAGAACGTGCACCTATATATGAAGGAAGTCGACGGCCGTACCGCTGTCGAGATCAACGACGTCGCGCCGGGCTCCCATGTGGGTTCTGCGCCGCTGGGAGGTGAGTAGTACCGTGGCGTTCAACCATAAGCACCTGATCGACATTACCGAGTACTCCGAAGAGGACATCAAGCTCATCCTCGAGACCGCCAAGGCGTTCTCCGAGGTCAACGAGCGTGCGATCAAGAAGGTCCCCACGCTCAAGGGCAAGACCATCGTCAACATGTTCAACGAGCCCTCGACGCGCACCCGTAGCTCCTTCGAGCTCGCCGAGAAGCGTCTTTCGGCCGACAGCCTCAACTTTGGCGGCTCCTCGACCTCCACGGTCAAGGGCGAGAGCCTCGTCGACACCGTCGAGACCCTCAACGCCTATAAGATCGACTGCATCGTCGTACGCGACAAGCACGCCGGCGCTCCCTACATCGTCACGCAGAACTCGCCCGCGAGCGTCATCTGCGCCGGTGACGGCAAGCACAACCATCCCACGCAGGCCCTGCTCGACCTGTATACCATCTGGGAGCACAAGGGTGACTTCCACGGTCTGAAGGTCGCCGTCGTCGGCGATATCGCACACTCCCGCGTTTGCGGCTCGCTGATCCCCGCCCTTAAGATCATGGGCTGCGAGACCTACGCCGTCGCCCCCGGCACGCTGCTGCCGCCGGCGCCCGAGGTCCTGGGCTGCGACCACGTGACGAGCGACCTCGATTCCGTCCTGCCCGAGCTGGACGTCGTTTATATGCTGCGCGTGCAGCAGGAGCGCCTCGAGGGTGCCCCGTTCCCGACCATTCGCGAGTACCACAAGCTCTTCGGCCTGACCAAGGACCGCGAGAAGCTCATGAAGCCCGACGCGATTATCTGCCACCCGGGCCCCATCAACCGCGGCGTCGAGTTCGACTCCTATATGGCCGACCACCCGCAACGCTCCGTCATCCTGGAGCAGGTCTACGCCGGTATCTGCGTGCGTATGGCTATCCTGTATCTGCTGCTTGGAGGTGCCGATAATGGCCTTGCTTCTTAAGAATGCCCACGTCGTCGACCCGTCCGTCGAGCTTGACGGTGTCGTTGACGTCCTTATTGACGGCGACAAGATCGCCGAGGTCGGCGAGAATCTTGCCGTCGAGGGAGCCGAGGTCCGCGACCTTTCCGGCAAGTACCTCGTCCCTGGCCTGGTGGATATGCACGTTCACCTTCGCGAGCCCGGCTACGAGGTCAAAGAGGACATCGAGAGCGGCACCCGCGCAGCTGCCAAGGGCGGCTTTACCGGCGTGTGCGCCATGCCCAACACCGATCCCGTCACCGATAACGGCACCGTCGTGGAGTTCGTCAAGTCCCGCGCTGCCGAGGTCGGTCACTGCCGTGTCTATCCGTCGGGCGCCATGACCCGCGGTCTTAAGGGCGAGGCCATGTCCGAGATGGGCGATATGGTCGCCCACGGCGCCGTCGCCTTCACCGACGACGGTCGCGGCGTGCAGGGCGCGGGCATGCTCCGTCGCTGCATGGACTACGGCAAAATGTTCGGTAAGGTCTTTATGAGCCACTGCCAGGACGAGGACCTGGTCGGCCACGGCCAGATCAACGAGGGCAAGGTCTCGACCCGTCTGGCTCTCGAGGGCTGGCCGGCTGCCGGCGAGGAGATCCAGATCGCCCGCGACATCGAGATCGCCAAGCTGACCGGTGCCAAGCTGCACATCCAGCACATCTCCACCGCCCATGGTCTGGAGATCGTGCGTGCCGGTAAGGCCGCTGGCGTTCAGGTCACCTGCGAGGCCACCCCGCACCACATGTTCCTGACCGAGAACGACCTGGACGAGACCTACAACACCTCGCTCAAGGTCAACCCGCCGCTGCGTACCGAGGAGGACGCCGAGGCTATCCGTCAGGGTGTCATCGACGGTACCGTCGACGCTATCGTCACCGATCACGCTCCCCATACCCCGTGGGAGAAGGCCCGCGAGTTCGAGCTTGCGCCCTTTGGCATGATCGGCCTCGAGACCTCGCTGTCGCTTGTACTTACCGAGCTGGTCAACACGGGCAAGATGAGCATGGGCCGCATGGTCGAGCTCATGGCCATCAAGCCGCGTGAGATCCTGGGCCTCGACCAGGTTCAGGTCAAGGCGGGCTCCGTTGCCGATCTGACCGTGTTCGACGCGTCCGCCACCTGGACGGTCGGCGAGGACGGTTACGAGTCGCGTGCCGAGAACTCCGGTTTCGCCGGCCGCACGCTCACCGGTCGTGCCACCGATGTGTTTGTCGGCGGCAAGCAGACGCTCGCCGACGGCTGCATCTGCTAGCATTGCCTTATCGCTTATGTGCGCGGCGCCCTTGCGGTGCCGCGCTTTCTGTTCGTTTTGACCATGCAACCGCATGGGGGATTGGAGCGTCTATGCCCACACCTTCCACTGCACGCATGCACGACTTCGAGGTCGTCTCGAACCGGGAGATTGCCGACGGCATCTTCTCGCTCGTCATCTCGGCCCCCAAGCTTGCAAGTGCGCTCAAGCCCGGTCAGTTTGTGAACATTGCCGTGCCCGGTGATGCGTCCTCGCTGCTTCGCGTGCCCCTGAGCTTCTATCGCGCCGACGCCCAGGCCGGCACCGTCGAGCTGTGGTACGCCGTCGTGGGCGACGACACCCGTCGTCTGTCGCAGATGGGCCCCGGCTCCACCTCTAATCTGCTGGGTCCTGGCGGCCGCGGCTGGATGGTACCCGAGGGCACCAGGAAGGCCCTGCTCGTCGCCGGTGGCATCGGCGTTCCTCCTGTGCTGTGCCTGGCCGGTATGCTTGCCGAGCAGGGTGTTGACGTGGATGTGTGCCTGGGCTTTTGCACCGCGTCCAAGGCCGTAGGCATCGATGAGTTCCGCTCGCTGTGCGATACGGTCAACGTGTGCACCGACGACGGCTCGCTCGGCACGCACGGCTTCTGCACCGATCCTGCCGCCGAGCTGCTCGGCGAGGGCGGTTACGACTACGTCGCCAGCTGCGGTCCCGCCGTCATGATGAAGAAGGTCGCCGCCGCTGCCGCCGAGGCCGGTGCGTACTGCGAGGTGTCGCTCGAGCGCATGATGAGCTGCGGCTTTGGCGCCTGCAACACCTGCAATGTCGAGACGGTCGACGGTATGAAGGGCGCCTGCATGTGCGGCCCCGTGTTCGATGCTTCCAAGGTGGTGGTCTTCTAGTGGGTACCGTGAACATGGCCGTCGATTTCGGCGGCGTCAAGATGCAGAACCCCATCAACACCGCAGCCGGTACCTTTGGCTACGGTTGGCAGTTCCAGAACTTCTTTGATGTTTCCCAGCTGGGCGCCATCACCACCAAGGGTTGCGCTGCCGAGCCCTGGCCCGGCAACCCCGCGCCCCGCATGGCCGAGATTCCCGGCGGCATGATCAACTCCGTGGGCCTTCAGAACCCCGGCGTGGCCGCTTTTGCCCGCGAGTCCGGGCCGTGGCTCGAACAGCTGTCCAAGGACGGCTGTCAGGTCATCTGTCAGGTTGCCGGCCACTCCGTCGAGGAGTTTGTCCGCGCGCTCGAGATGTATGTCGAGCTGTGCCCCTGGGCTGCCGGCTACGAGATCAACGTGAGCTGCCCTAATATCGCCGCCGGCGGTGCCGCCATGGGCTCCACGCCCGAGGGCGCCTCTTCCGTTATGGCTGCCTGCCGCAAGGTGACCGATAAGCCGCTGTTCGTGAAGATGGCGCCGGTCAAC
>UQNG01000070.1:0-12230 GCA_900542335.1 uncultured Collinsella sp. | reverse complement strand
AGGCCACAACGCCGAGCGAGGGCGCGCAGGCCACGGACGGTGCTGCAGATACTACCGCGGCTGCTGCTGACGCAAACGATTCGGCTGCAGGTGGCTCCTCCGAAACTGGGGATACGGGTTCGGCCGCGCCTGACAACGTGAGCGATGATGCATCGGACGACCCCGCTGCGTCAGACCCTGCTTCGGCCACCCCGGCGAGCGAGGCGTCTGACACCACCGCCGAGACCGGCGACGCGACTGCGGTGGCCAGCGAGCCCAATGCAGCTAAGGCCGCACCCCGTGCCGCTGCCACGCTTTCCTCTAAAAATGGTGTCAGCGTCGGAAAGAGCCAGTCGCCTTCTCGTTGGGCTGGCTCTAACTTCACCGCTTTTATCCAGAGCAATACTACGCTCTATGCGAATGTTTGGACTTCGTCCAGCAAGCGCGCCAGCGCTTCGGGCTGCACCTATCAGTGGCTTGCTGCCGACATCAGCAACAAGAGCGATGCGGACAATTCCGCGTTTGTTCCTGTCGAGGGTCAGACGGGCGCATCGATCGTTTTGGACGATGCCCTGCGCACTCAGCTTAACGGCAAGTGCCTGCGCGTACGCATTACCGATGCCAGCGGTAACGTCATCTACGGCCCGACTAAGGGCGCCAACAACCAAAAGCTGACAGCGACGAACACCATCAAGGCGCCCGTTCCTACCAAGACGGCACTGGATGCAAAGTCTTATGTCCTCATCCAGTCTTCGGCAGACGATTCGAGCTCGTATTCGTCTGTTAAGGCCGAGATGCTGAACCCTGGCACTACGCTTTGGGCGAACGCCTACGACGGCGAAGCGGTTCCCAATAAGCGTATTGCGACACAGGCCGGCTGGACCTATCAGTGGCTTGCGTCTGACGTGCGCGATGCCGAGGATTCCGCCTATCAGGCAATTCCGGGCCAGACCGCCCAGTCGCTGACGATCACGGACGAACTCGCTTCGCAACTTGCGGGCAAGTACATTCGCGTTAAGGTTGTCGGCGATGGCCAGGAGCTGTACGGTCCGAGCAGCTCTTTCGGGACGCCCGCGTCTGTTGGCTACAATACGCCGGGTCCTGTTGCCGCGAGTGACCAGATCGCATTAGACCATATCGTTCTTGCTTATAACGGTGCCGAATTTGGCAACGATTACGAGAGCGTTCCGAGTGCCAACGTCGGCGACACGATTAAGGCTGCCGCCTACTACCTTAACTACGACACGCCGACTGTCCTCTACGGTTCCGACAAGGTCGATTTTTCTTGGTGGGTGGCCGATTCTGCTGACGGCACGTTCGAGCAGGTTGCAACTGGTGATACCTTCACGGTTACCAAGGAGTGCGCGAACCGCTACCTCAAGGTGGTCGCTAAGGCCAAGAAGGGTATCCCCGGCTCCGATAGCTGTGAGACCAAGGCGGGCCGCATTCTGCCCAAGGGCGCGACGACGCTCGATTCAGTTGCATTTACCAATGCGAGCAAGGGCGCCAAGGACACTGGCTCTACGATTGAGGCGTGCGCCTACAAGGCGGTCGATTACTCGTCTGAGCCGGTTACCGAGGGCGTTACCTACACGTGGCGTTGGTCCTCTGTCGACCCGTCTTCCTCTGCGTTTGATGCGAAGACCGACTGGCATGTGGTCGAGGGCAAAACCGACAGCAGCTTTACGATTCCCGGTGACTACGCCAAGCGCTGGGTGAGCGTGTCGGCCACTGCGGGCGATAACACCGTAGAGGCGACTACTGCTGTGGCCGTTAAGGCCGCAGGCTCGCACGAGCTGTTCCTGACGTATCTCAAAAAGATCGTCGGCGATCAGAGCGATGACGCCAAGTTTGTCTACAAGAGTGGCGAAAAGATCGGTGTTACTGCATTCGAGAAGACGTCTGCAGGAACAAAGGGTGCCGAGCTTACATCTGATCAACTGACGTATACGTGGCAGATTGCCGATAGCGCCCAGGGTCCGTTCACGACGCTGACGGATGAGAACGCGCACAGGCCGTCGTTCGTAATTTCGCAAAAGTACGTCGGCAAGTACCTCAAGTGCATCGTCGACGGTGGCTACAACACCGACTATGCCTCCACGCGTTATGCCATCGTCAAGGGCGAAGATGCCAAGGCGTATACCCTGACATCGGTTAATGTCGCTTCGAGCGGCAACCTTGCACAGGTCGGCGGAACGCTTACCCCTACTGCCAATTACATGGCAACGGGCGATTGGGGCGATTACGAGACGGCACTCCCCGAGGGCTCCCTCGTCGATTACCGCTGGTATCTCGCCGATGACGCTGAGGGCACAAATGCCCACGAGCTGTTTGGCGCCGACGAAACGACCGGCGCGATCACGCTTCCCGCCTCGGCTGAGGGCAAATACGCCTATGTCGTGGCAAACGCCGGCAACAACGATGTCAAGAGCACCGCTTGGCTCGTTAATTCTTCCGACGAAAAGTCTCTTTCCGTTAACGTCAGGGTTGTAGGCGTAAGCAAGCACGATGTCGGTCAGTCCTATGACCTTGTGGACTGGGTGCCGACGGCCTCGTTTGAGTGGTCGAGTACCCAAAAAATGTCTGCCTGGGACATCTTTGCCAAGGTGCTTGACGACGCCGGCTATAGCTATAGCACGGACGGCGGCGTTCCCTATTCGGTTACGAACCCCGATAAGTCCCAGACGCTCGCGATGGAAAACACGGCGTCCGGCTATAAGTACTGGCGTTTTGATATTAATGGCAAGGCTGCCAACTCTTATGCCACGGGCTACTACCCGAGCGATGGCGACACGCTCGAGCTGGTGTACGAGGATCCCACGGGCACGGTTTCCACGCAGGTTTCCGCGACGTGTTCGGTCGTCGGCACCGACGCCAAGGGTGCTCAGCAGACCTGGGCCGCCGCTCAGAGCATTACGCTGAAGAAGGGCTCGACCGCGGCCGACCTCTCCGAGCAGCTCTTCAAGCAGACCGGCCTCAAGGCCGACTACGACCCCAACGGCTCCTGGGGCTGGGCGCTCAATTCGATCACGTCGCCCTTCGACTCCGGCCGCACGCTCGCCTACGACCCGACGACCGAAGCGTACTGGCAGCTGTTCATCAACGGCAAGTCCTCCATGGTCGGCGCCGGCGGCTACACGCTCAAGGCCGGCGACTCCGTCGTCTGGTACTACTCGAAGTACAACGACCCCGCTCCTGCCGATCAGCTTTCGGTAAGCTGCACCGTTATCGGCCAGGATGCTTCGGGCGCCCGGCAGACGTGGGCACAGCCTACGACAGCTCTCGTGGACGAGGGAACAACCGCTGCTGACCTTTCCGAGCAGATCTTTAAAAAGTCTGGCATTGGCGCCAAAACGGGGGAGAGCTCGTTTGGCTGGTATCTCGAGTCGCTGACCTCGCCGTTCGAAAAGAACGTGACCCTCTCGAGCGAGAAGGTTGACGAAAACACCTGGAAATATTGGCAGTTCTTTGTCAATGGCAAGCCTGTTGATGTTGGTGCGGGCGCCTATACGCTTAAGGCAAGCGACGAGATTGCTTGGGTCTATGGCTCCGACGGCACCATGCCTGGTCAGGTCTCCGTTTCGATGGAGATCATCGGCAAGAAGGACGATAAGGCTCAGCGCTGGACTGATCCTTCGATGCAGGTGTTCGTTGAGGGCACGACGATTAAGGATGCATCTGCTGCCTATTTCGATGCCCTGGGCATTGATTCCGTGATGCTCAATGATGGCGGCTATTGGAATGTCCATAGCCTCGTGTCCCCGCTTGATGGCACAAAGCTGACGGGCTCCTGGTCGTTCTTTGTAAACGGGGACCCCGGGACTCAGCTCGATGGTGACTACGCGCTCAAGTCGGGCGACAAGATCGTCTGGGCATATGCTGCCGGCGACACGGTGCCCAATCCTGACGAAAT
This sequence comes from uncultured Collinsella sp., assembly GCA_900542335.1. GTDB lineage: Bacteria > Actinomycetota > Coriobacteriia > Coriobacteriales > Coriobacteriaceae > Collinsella. The sequence continues at coordinate 8,338 of UQNG01000070.1, read as the reverse complement.
CGTCGTGGATCCGAGCGCTTCGCGCCCGACCGATTGGAAAGCCGACTGGAACGGCAATTCCAATGCGGTGGTCGAGAACGTGTCCACCCCTACGGGCGCGCTGGCAAGCTCTTGGACGTTCGATTGGAAGGCCTACTCGGGCGCCACGTATCCCAACGCGAGCGAGCCGATTGTCGTAAACGGCAACGTGTATCTCGCCGTCAACAAGCGCTTGCTTAAGATCGACGCAGAGTCGGGCAAGGTGCTTGCCGAGTCGAACCTTAAGACTACGATTGGCTACACGACGCGTCCGATTTATACGAACGGCTTGGTCATCGTCCCGCTCGATGGCGGTGCGGTCCAGGCTCTGACGGCCGATACGCTCACGACGGTTTGGGTTACCGACCCTGTGAGCAAAACTGCTCAGTCGAATTCTCAGCTGACGGTCGATGGCAACTATCTCTATGTCGGCACCGTTGATGTCGACTATGGTAAGGGCGTGTATAACAACGGCCATCTGACGCGCATCAATATCCTGACCGGTGCCGTTTCCTGGCAGCACGTCAACGCCGATGAGGGTTATTACTGGACGGGTGCTACCGTGGGTGACGGCTTTATTCTGGTTCCCACCAGCGCCGGTACCGTTGAGATGCTCGGCAAGTCTTCGGGCGCTGTGCTTGGAAGCGTTTCCGTTGGGGCTATCGTTAACTCCTCCTGTGTGCTCTCCGCCGACGGTAGCCATGCTTATCTGATTTCGCGCGATGGCAAGCTGCACGTTTTGGCGATTTCTGACGGTAGTTCGCGTGGTGCGGATGCCGCTTCGCGCATTTCCGAAGAGCGCGTCGTCGACCTGGGTCTTACGGGATGCGCCTGCATGCCTACGCTGTATGGCAACAAGCTGATTGTCGGCGGCGAGGTTTCCGGTGGCTCTGCGCTGGCGATTGTCGACCTTGATAATGACTTTGCTACGACGTTGGTTTCGTCTGCTGATGGCTCCGCGCTTCCCATCGGCGGCATCAAGGGTGCACCGCTCGTGAGCGCCCAGGCAGATGGCACGTATGTCTACTTCACGGTTAACTACGGTGCGACTTCCGACTATGTGAACTACACCTCGGGCGGCGGTGTCTATCGCTACAAGCTGGGTGACGCGCAGGCGACCGGTGCGTTTAGCGCAACGGGACACAACAACTACTGCGACTCGCCGATTGCCTGCGACGCCAAGGGCAACCTCTACTACATCAACGATTCCGGCACGTTGTTCAAGCTGAATGGTGGCGTTAAGGTCTCGTTCGAGACTGGCGATGGTTCCAAGGTCGATTTCCAGACTACGGCCGACGGCAAGCTGGTTAAGCCTGCCGATCCGACGCGTGAGGGCTACACCTTCGGTGGCTGGTACACCGATGAGGCTTGCACGGAGGCGTATGACTTCAGCACGCCGGTGACGGCCGATATGACGCTGTATGCCAAGTGGACCAAGAACGCCGTTAACCCTGACGGCAATGGCGGTTCTGGCTCTAACGGTGGCAGCGGCTCCGGCACTGGTGCTGGTACCGGCACGGGCGCTGGCGCGGGCACTGGCTCCGGCTCGAAGGGTGGCGCTGTCGCCCCGGGTCAGAAGCCGGTGACCAAGACGACGGTGTCGACCAAGACCGGGACCAAGGACAACAAGTCCGACAAGAAGGACTCCGACAAGTCCGACAAGAAGGACGAGAAGAAGTCTGACAAGAAGGACGGCAAGTCCGACAAGAAGTCCGACTCCAAGTCCGACAAGGCATCCGCTTCCACGACCACTGCCAAGAAGTCCACTGAGGCTTCCGCGCAGGAGTCTGGCCTCAACCCGCTCGCTATTGTCGGCATCGCGGCCGGCGTGATCGGCCTCGCGCTCATCGCCGTCTTCATGCTGACCAAGCGCGGCAAGGGTGACGGTAATGCCCGATAAGCCCAAGGAGACCAACGGGCAGCAGCCCGACTCCTCGTTTATCCAGCTCGACGATGCAAAGCAAAAGGGCGCCGCTTCGGCGGCGTCCGCCCCGCGGCGCAAGGCACTTGTCGGCGTTTTTACGGCTGCTTGCGTTGCCCTGATTGTCGTCTCGCTGGGGTTTGTCCATCCCTCCACAAGCGGTGCCTGGTCCATCGACTGGATCGTTCAGGCCGTGACGGGGGAGAGCGTCGTTGCCAACGACGCCAGGGGAGCTGGCTCGGCTGCTGCTTCTGGCAAAGCTGACTCTAAGAACTCCAAGGCTTCGGGCGATGCGAAAGATAAGTCCAAGGACTCGGGTGACGCCAAGGGCGATTCCGAGTCTTCGAACAAGAGCTCGGATAAAAACTCGGATGGCAAAAAGTCTGAAGACCAGCGTGGCAAGAAGTCTGGCGATGTATCGGCTGCTCAGAATACCGAAACTGCCGAAACTGAGCGCGCATCTTTCGCATTGGCACAGATTCCCGACACTGCGGATACTTCTAACACGTCTGGTGGTCCCTCTTCGGGCGGCGGCCAATCGTCTGGCGGCGCCTCTGCTTCTAACGGCGGAACCGCCTCCTCGGGCGGCCAGGGCGGCACGCAGGAGCCCAGTTACGTCACGGTGACGGTTGCGGTCACATCGAGCGCCGTGGGCAATCCTGTGTCCGCCGGCGGCACCTATACCTTTAACGAAGGTGCCACCGTCTACGACGCCCTATGCGCGCTCGGGCTTTCCGTCAACGCACACGGCTCATCGTACGGCACGTATGTCGCCGCGATCGGCGGTTTGGCCGAGAAGCAGTATGGCGGCACGAGCGGTTGGATGTACTCTGTCAACGGCTCGACGCCCATGACGGCCTGCAGCAACTACGTTCTCTCCAACGGCGACAACGTCGTCTGGTATTACGTAACAGGCTAGGGATCTCAACATAACGCACGGAACGGGCAGCTCGGACAAACATCCAGGCCGCCCGTTTTTTGATGCGAATGGGACGGAGTTTCCCAATCGAGGCTCAACCGGAAAGCGCGTCCCACTCTGGAGGCGGATTCCGGGATGCAGTTTCCGCTTCGATGGCCATTGGGAAACCGCGTCCCGTTCCGAGGTCGGATTCCGGGATGCACTTTCCGCTTGAGTGGCGTTGCGGAAACTGTGTCCCGCTTTGAGGCCTCAATCTGGGACGCGCTTTCCGGAACGGCGCCCATGGGGAAGGCGCGTCCCATTTCGGCACCGTGGCCCGTCCCGTACGTCTTCCTCGACAGCCTCGTCAAACAAAAAAACCGGCTGGAACGTGAATTCCAACCGGTTATATATTCAAGCAAATGTCGAATCGACTATGACTGCGCGCCTTCGAGGAAGAAGCGGCGGCTGAAGTAGTTGTACCAGGTGACCAGGAACGTGGCGATGGCCTTCATGGCCTGGTAGCCGATGCTCAAAAACGTGACGCCCACAAACATGTACAGGTCGTTGAGGCCCAGACCGATCACCGACAGGATGGTGAAGATCGTGAACTCGCGCTTGCGGCTCATGCCCTCGCGGTGATCGAACACGTACTTCATGCTGAGCCAGTAGTTGACCACGACGGACGTGATAAACGAGATCGTGGTGCTCATCAAAAAGTCGAGGTGGAACAGCTCGACGAGCGCAATGAGCATGCCCCAGTCGATGCCAAAGGAGATAAGACCCACGACAGCAAACTTGAGGAACTGCTTAGTATGAGGTTGTGCCAGTGCCTTGCGCACGCAATCACATCCAATGCGTTGATGAATCGAGCAGAGGATACTTTAGAGCTTTTGCATGGGAAACGTAAGGTCTTTGGCAAGAACTATACGAACTCGCCAAATATTCAAGAGCTAATCCGCAAACGTTGAAAATTTGCCCGTAAACGAGCGGCGCCCACGGACGATGCTTCGCTGAGCGCGCGTCGACTGTGGGCGCCGTAAGGCTATCGGGATGTCGAGCTACTTGGTCTCTTCGCCCTCCAGGAAGATCTTGCGGGTCACAAAGTTATAGACCATGACCAGTGCGGTGGCGCAAATCTTGGCGATATTGGCCTCGAGACCCAGGCCGGCGTTGAGGGCCAGCACAATACCGTCGTTGAGTGCCAGGCCGATCACGGATAGCACGACAAAGATAATGAACTCGCGGCGGCGGCTCATGCCTTCCTTGTGCGCGAACACGTACTTCATGCTCGCGACGTAGTTAAAGATGAGCGAGACGATAAAGCCGCTGGTGTTGGCGATCAGGATGTTGAGGCCCAGACCGTAGTGGAGCAGATTCATGATGCCAAAGTCGATGACGGTGGCAATGACGCCGACGACGCCAAACTTCATGATCTGCGCAAGGAGCTTTTGCATGGTACCTGCCTTAGAGTGGCGCCGGAGCGCCGCGGGGATGACAAACTCAGCAAGTTTAGCCAATCCCCGCAGGCGGGGCTAGGCGCGCTCCTCGATAGCACCGTTTCTATATGCATCGAGCAGCTGGCGTAGGTCCTGGATTTGGCTGCGGATCTTGGCGCCAGTGTCGGTATCGCTGACCATGCGGCGGCGGTCGGCCTCGTCAAAGCGGTTGGTCTCGCTTTCGATGTCCACGTTGCGGGTGAGCGCCTCGGCAACCGTCGTAAAGGCCCGGTGCGACTTAAGACGGCATCCGCGCGAGCTCGAGATAAGCGTGTAGCCGGCGATGCCCGTCTTGGGATGGTAGGCGCGACAGAAGCCGCCGTCGATGACCAACAGCTTGCCGTTGGCGCGGATGGGCTGCTCGCCCTTGGTAGTCTTGACGGGCGTATGACCGTTGATGATGTGGCCGGTCGGCGAACATGCCATGGGTGCGACGCCGAACTCGCGCATGATGTCGTCGCAGAGCGAGGGCGACTTGGTAAGCGTAAAGTATGGGTCCATCGGCTCGGCCCAGGTGCTCTTATCGGCGATATAGGCACGCTCAAAGGTACGCACCAGGCGTCCGCTCGCGGGTGAGTTAAAGCCGATCCACAGGTACCACATCCAGTCGAGGGCGTCGCGGTCGCCCACGCGCCAGGCGCGGCGGGCGATGCGGTCGCAAAAATCGAGATAATCGCGACCGGCGTGCCAGGTACCCAGGCAGTTCATGCTGCTAAAGGTACCATCCTCGTTGAGCGGCACACAGCCATGGAACAGCAGGTTGCCGTTGGTGACCTTGTACATCGAGCCGTGGGTGTAGAGGAAATCGATATGGCGATGCAGATGATCGGCGGTGACAAACTCGGACACGAGCTTGTCGATGATGTGTTGCTCCTGGGGCGTGAGCGTGTAGGGGTCCGTCGGGTCGACGGTGGGGAAGTCGTTGGTCGCGAGCGGCCACACGCTGCCGTCGGCGAGCGTGACCGTGCCGGTGTCGTGGTCGATCTTGTCGAGCAGCAGGCGGTCGGTCATGTCGAACTCGGGGTGGCGCTGGATAATCTGGCCCTCGAGTTTAAAGAGCAGCACGTTGATGGCCTTGATCAGCGGGGTGATGGACTCGCCGGCGGTATAGGTGGCGTCGGCGAAGGCGACAAGCTCGCGCAGCGAGATGCCGTAGTCGTTCTCGAGGATCTCGTAATTGTCGTAGCGCAGGTTGTTGCGCAGCACCGTGGCGATGCAGGCGGGCTCACCGGCCGCAGCGCCCATCCACAGCAGATCGTGGTTACCCCACTGAATATCGAGCGAATGATAGGTGAGCAGGCGGTCCATAATCTTGGCAGCGCCGCCGCCACGGTCGAAGATGTCGCCCACCAAGTGCAGGTGGTCGACGGCGAGGCGCTTGATGAGCGAGGCAAGCGACTCGATAAAGTCATCGGCGCTGGCGGTCTCTAGGATGGACTCCACGATGCGCTCGTGATAGCGCACGCGGTAGTTGTTCTCATCCGGATGCGTGTGCAGCAGCTCGTCGATGATGTAGGCGTAATCGCGCGGGATGGCCTTACGCACCTTGGAGCGCGTATAGCGGCTCGAAAGCGAGCGGGCAACCACAATGAGCTGGTCGAGCATGGTCTTGTACCAGGTGGGGGAGTCCTCGCGCCGGCTGCGGACAAGATCGATCTTCTCGCGCGGATAGTAGATGAGCGTGCACAGCTCGCCCTTTTCGTCAAAGGAGAGCGTGTCGCCAAAGATCTCGTCGACATGCTCGCGTACGACGCCCGAGCAGTTGTTGAGGATGTGCATAAAGGCTTCGTACTCGCCATGCACATCGCTCATAAAATGCTCGGTGCCCTTGGGCAGGTTGAGAATGGCCGACAGATTGATAATCTCGGTAAACGCGGATTGCTCGGTGGGAAATTGTCTCGACAGCAGACGCAGATACTTAAAGTCTTGCGGGTTGCGATCGAATGCGACCATGAAGCACCTTCCGATGTTGTTGGTAAAACTGACAAACAGCGTCAAACGTTTATCAGTATGCGCCGCTTTTGTTTCGAATGGGGATGGGAGGTCGAATTGTTGGCCGAACGGTTTGGTAAATCGATTTAGTTGAGGTAGATATGGCGGTTGAGTGGAGACGCAGGGTCGTTTTTGCAGACGCATGCCTCCGGGATCGATAGAGATGATGACGGTAAAGATGTTCACTATCTTTGGTTCAATTTGGTAAATAGTGGACATTTGTACCGTATTCACGCTTGCTGTGCAATAATTTACGCAGAAATGAGTAAGGAGCCTCATATGAGTGATTTTGTCCTGACCTGTGAATCCGCCGCCGATCGAACCCGTGAGTTCTTTGCGTCGCGCAATATTTCTGTCGTGTGTTTTCATTACGAGATCGACGATGTTGTCTATACGGACGATCTGTATCAGTCGATTACGCCGGACGAGTTTTTTGCCCAGATTGCCGCGGGCGCCATGCCCAAGACGTCTCAGGTGAGCGTAGGTGAGTACGAGGAGTTTTGGGAGCCGTTTGTTGCCGAGGGCAAAGACGTGCTGCACCTGGCGTTGTCGTCGGGTATTTCGGGCACGTATGGATCGGCCTGCGTTGCGGCGCAGATGCTCGCGGATCGCTATCCCCAGGGCGGCAAGGTGCGCGTCATCGATTCGCTGGCTGCGTCTTCGGGCTTTGGCCTGCTGGTGGAGTGTGCCGCCGACGTTCGCGATAGCGGCGCTTCGCTTGACGAGACGGCCGCTTGGATTGAGGAGCATAAACTCAACCTTCACCACTGGTTCTTCTCGACCGATCTGTCGAGCTACCTGCGCGGCGGTCGCATTTCGGCCGCGAGCGCGATCATCGGCACGGCGCTCAAGATTTGCCCGCTTATGACGGTCGATTGCGAAGGTGAGCTGGCGCCGCGTGAGAAGATTCGCACCAAGAAGCGCGCGATCTCCGAGATGGCCAAGACCGTGATGGCGCATGTGCAGGACGGTGCGAACTATTCGGGCAAGTGCATCATGTCGCACTCGGCGTGCCGCGCGGACGCCGAGGCCGTTGCGGCACTGATAGAGGAACAGGTTCCGCAGCTCAAAGGTAAGATTGAGATCAATAGCATCGGTGCTCTGATTGGCTCGCATACCGGCCCTGGCACGGTGGCCGTCTTCTTTATGGGCGACAAGCGCGTGGACTAATGTTCGTGGGTTGACTGACGGTTTTAACGGCTGCGCCTGTCCCTCCTGATATTTGATAACAGAAAAAGGCCCGTCCCGTTGTTTGCGGGACGGGCCTTGCTGTTGCGGCTAGCGTTTCTTTCCGCGGAAGAAAAAGCCGTGCAGCGAGGGCTTGAGTCCGCGGTTGGCGCGACGTTCCTCGATATGATCGTGGATCGAAGCGACGCGTTCGATGACTTCGTCGGGGATCGGCACATCGGGATTCATGTTCTCGACCTGGCTGACCTCGGCGGCGGCGACCTGGTCGATAATGGGCACATCGTCGCGCGAGATGACGGGCGTGGCGTCTTCCTTCATCTTGCGATAGCGCTGCATCATGTCGGTCTGAAGCTGCTGGGCCGAAGGCGGCGTCCAGATGATGGCATTGGCGCCGGCAGCGATGGTCTCACGGATGCTCTCGGGCGTCTTGCCGCCCGGTGCGATGAGCGGCAGGTTGGGATAGTGCTCGCGCAGTTCACGCAGGACCTGCGGCGTGTTCTTGCCGGCCGCGATGTTGAGGATCTTGGCTCCGGCGCGCACCTTGGCGTGAGCATCGTCGTCGCAGCGAACGACCGTGGCGATGACGGGGATGTCGGCGATGTTGGTGATGTGCTCGACCATCTCGGCGGTAGCGGGGGAATTGACCACGCAGCCCGCCGCGCCCTGCATCTCGGAGACGGCCGCCATCTGCACGGAGCGCTTACCGGTGGTGGTGCCGCCGCCAACGCCCACAAAGACCGGGCACTCGGCAACGGTCAGCAACGCCTGCGTAATGGCGGGGGGGGGGGGGCGGGGGGGGAGGGGCACAACGGCGAGGACATC
>UQNG01000069.1:0-12480 GCA_900542335.1 uncultured Collinsella sp. | reverse complement strand
CGCCCAGCGTCGCCTGCGCCTGCTGCGTGCCAATGTCGACGGCTTGGTGGGCGTGATGCGCGATCTGGTGGATGACGGCAACACCGTGGTCGTTGTCGACCACGATACGCGCGTGCTGGCGGAAGCCGACTATCTGGTCGAGATGGGGCCCGTTGCCGGAGCGGGCGGCGGTAATGTGATTGCCGCTGGTACGGTAGGCGAGGTTGAGCAATCGCAGGGCAGCCGCATCGCGCCGTTTTTGCGCGCCGAGCCCAAGCGCTTGCGTCCGCAGGTGACTGACGAGGAAATGTTCGACCAGGGCCATATCCGCATGGCGACCGATGCCATCCATACCGTCAAGCCGCTCGAAGTCGATATCCCGCGCGGTCGCTTGGTCGCGGTTACGGGTGTTTCGGGTTCGGGTAAGACGACGTTGGTGCTCGAGACGCTCATCCCGGCGCTCAAGGCGCAGGCAGCCGGCGAGCGCCTGCCGGGACACGTGCGTTGGGTCGATGCCGAAGGTATTGCGCGTGCCAACCTGATTGACGCTACGCCCATTGGCGCCAATGTTCGCTCGACGGTGGCAACCTATGCCGACATCCATGATGAGCTGCGTCGCGCCTTCGCCCGTACGCCCGAGGCCAAGGCGGCCGGCTACAAGGCGGGCACCTTTAGCTACAATACTGGCACTCTGCGCTGCCCTACGTGCGATGGCACGGGCTCGATATCGCTCGACGTGCAGTTTTTGCCCGACGTCGAGATCGTCTGCCCGGCATGTCGCGGTTCGCGCTACGCCGAGGCCGCCTCGCATATCCATCGCGAGGGCAAGGACGGGAGTCTGCTTACGCTGCCGCAGCTCATGGATATGAGTGTGGACGAGGCCATCGACGCCACACTGGGACTCAAGAAGGTTCAGACGCGCTTGCAGACCTTGCACGACCTGGGCCTGGGCTATCTCACACTTGGCGAGCCCACACCGGCGCTCTCGGGCGGCGAGGCACAACGCCTTAAGCTCGCGAGCGAGATGGGCCGCGTGCAGGATGATGCCGTATTCGTGTTCGACGAGCCCACGATTGGCCTACATCCGCTCGATGTTCGGGTACTGCTGAGTGTGTTCGATGGCCTCGTTGCCAAGGGCGCCACAGTTGTCGTGATCGAGCATGACCTCGACCTTATCCGTAACGCCGATTACGTGATCGACATGGGCCCAGGCGGTGGCGACGCGGGCGGGCAAATCGTCTGCACCGGTACGCCGAGCGACATCGCGGCTTGCTCCAAGAGTATTACCGGTCGCTACCTATAGGCAATGTGACAAAGGGACTGCCTCTTTGTCACATTGATTTCTATTTCACGCATTGAGCGGCGAGATAGTCGCGGAAGAATGGCAATTCAAAAGCGACGAGCCCTCGTCCTCGTTCCCCGATGATGCCGGCATCTATCATGCGGCGTCGGTAGCGGGAGACCTGCTGTGGCGAACGCTTAAGGCGCTCGACAAGGTCAGCGGTGGTGGACTCTTCCTCGTCATCGAGCATGGCGATGAGGAATCGCTTGTCCTCTGCAGTGAGTTCCCGATAGGTTGCCGCGAGGATTCGGTCGTCCATCTCGTCGCGCGCGATTTTGATTCCCAGGTCAAAGTCGCGCGACGAGATTTCCTTCGAATCGCTTGTGAGATCCCAGGCACGGTAGCCTACGAGTTGCAATAGGAAGGGAAAACCAGAGATCGAGCGAACGGCTCTATCGATTCCCTCGGCATCTGCCAGGCGATCGTTTTCCTGGATCGTGCGAATCAAGGCCTCGCGTACGTCATAGTCGGCAATGCGACCCAGATGATATTGTTGGGCGCGGCGAAGGAACGAGACCGTCTTGTGGTTCAGCAACGTCGAGACGTTGTTGGGAAGTCCCGCCATGAGCAGCGCGACGCGCTTCCCATCGGTCGCAAAGTGCTGATACGTCGCTGCGAGCTGAATCATCTCGTCGAGTGTCGGGTCCACCTCGTCAACCGTGACGAGCAGACCGGTACCGGCCCCGTTGAGCTGGTCGATGATATCGCTCATGCGATAACGCCAGGTTGAGGCATCGTGAACGCGATTGACCTCAATGCTGCCGAGCGGTGCAATTCCAAGCCCAGTGACTTCGAAGTTGTTAGACGGGTCGATGAGATGGCCTGCAGCACGTTTCGCCCCGAACTCGATTTCCTCAAGCATTCCCGAGAGCGCGGTCGTCTTTACGGCTATCCAGCCGTGGGATTCCGCCCTTGTCGCGAGCGACGACATGAGAGCGGTTTTACCGGTTCCACGCGCGCCTGAGAAAATCGAGGTCAATTCTGGGCGCCTGCGCTGGCTCAAGAAGGCACGGTCCAAATCCCGAATAATCTGTTGTCTGCCAGCGAGATGGGCAGGAACCTCACCAAAACTGGGGGTAAACGGGTTCTCGAGATATTTCACAAAGCTCTCCTTTCACACCGCCGTTTAACTTCATTTTATTTTAGTTAATTCTGATTAAAAGCAATGGTTCGTTATTTAGAGCATCAATGAGGCAAAGGGACAGTCCCTTTGCCACCTTAATGCCAAAACCAGCTTGTCAAGAGCTAGAGGGTTTAAAGATCTGCCATTTCTACCCCGTCCCCAAATGGCAGGGTTGTTACATGCCCGGAAAGCCTGCCTGGCGCAGGGCTTCGTAGAGGACGATGGCGGCGCTGTTGGAAAGGTTGAGTGCGCTGATGCGGTAGTCGTCCGGGTTGACGAAGTTGCCGCAGATGTCCTGTTGAAGGATGGCCTTGTGGCTGTCCTCGGTATGCCCGAGCGATTCCTCGTGGGCTCCCCAAGCCTCGGCGTTATCGAGTGAGTCACAATCGCGCAGTATCGGGATGCGCTCGCAGCGCTCGGGCGCCGCGGCAAGCAGTGGCTCGGGAATGCCCGAGCTCTCACTGCCAAAGACCAAGTAGTCGCCATCGCGGTAGGTGCTCTGCGCATAGGTGCGGCGTGCTTTTTTGTCAGCAAATGCAGACGCTCGTCGGCGGGGGAGAGGCCGTTGCGCGCAAGGAAATCCTCCCAGCCGGCATAGGTCGTCACGTCCAGGTTTTGCCAGTAGCCCAGGCCGGCGCGACGCACCGTCTTGTCATCGAGCGAAAAGCCCAGCGGCTCCACCAGATGCAGGCGGGCGCCGGTAACCACGCAGGTGCGGCCGATATTGCCCGTATTGGCCGGAATCTCGGGCGCATACAGCACAATGTTGAACATGAATCTCCTTGGCTCAGAACGAAAAACCACCACGAAGGGGACAGGCACCTTCGTGGTGGTTTGGCGGTTACGTAGCGGAAAAATGTCCGCTTGGATAAACCTAGGCGCGGTGCCAGTCGGTCAGGCAGGCATCGAGGGAGGCGATGAGCGCATCCTTGTCCATGTGACGGCCGATGATGCACAGGCTCGTCATGCGGTCGCCCGTCTCGTCGTCCCAAATCTGCATGATCTCGGGGTTCTCGTCGATGATCTTCTGCTTCTCGCCCTCGGGCGCCGAGTCAACGAACAGGCCGTTCTCCATCAGGCGCATTTGGTGACCGGCCTGCTCAAACATGTAGCACATGTCCGGATCGCCGGTCTGCCACAGCGGGCCCTTGACGCGAATGACCTCGTCGGGCCACTCCTGCTCAACAAAATCGGTGAACTTCTGCAGGTCAAACGGCTTGCGGCGCGAGTATACAAAGGTCTCGATGTCGTACTCGAGCACCTCGGGGTCGTCGTGCTCCTCGGGATGCTCCATGGCCTCGATCCAGGCGGCGGAGTTGTAGGCGCGCATAAAGTCGAAGCGGTCGGTGTCGAGCAGCTCCTCCATGGGGACCTCGCCGTTTTGGGCCTCGACGATCACGGCGTCCTTCTGCAGGCTGCGCACGATGGCCTTGAGCTCGGCGATTTGTTCAGGCGTGACGGTATCGGTCTTGTTGAGGATCAGCGTGGAGCAGAACTCGATCTGCTGGATGAGCAGGCTTTCGATGTCGTCCTCGTCGATATCATCGGCCAGCAGGTCGCGACCGCCGTTGAACTCGTCGTACATGCGGGCGCAATCGACCACGGCCACGATGTTGTCGAGCGCGAGCTTGGGCTCGCCGCCCACCTTGGCCTCGTCACAGAAGCTCGAGATGGTATAGGCGATGGGGATAGGCTCACAAATACCCGAGGCCTCGATGATGATGTAGTCGAACTTGCCCGAATCGGCGATGCCCTGCAGCTGGTTGGCCAGGTCATCCGAAAGCGTACAGCAGATGCAGCCGTTGGTGAGCGGGATGAGGTCGTCGGTCTCGGAAAGGCCGCCGTCGGCGATAAGGCTGGCATCGACGTTGATCTCGCCGATATCGTTAACGATCACGGCGGCGCGGATACCGCCGTCGTTAGCGAGGATGTGGTTGAGCAGCGTAGTCTTGCCGGCACCGAGGTATCCGGTAAGCATGATGATCTTCACGGGTTTGTTGGGCATATGCCCTCCTTTGTTAGACATGGCTTACAGTTGAATCTTATGCCAAACGCCTGCTCTTATACCCACGCGCCGGCAAATAACACAAGCTACTCCCAGGCTCCCCATACATCGGGGCAATAACCGACGGTGGCCTTTTTGCCGTTGCGCACGATGGGCTCGGCCAGAACCTGCTGGTTTTCGAGCAGCTTGCCGAAGCGCTGACTGGGGGTAAGGTGCTGAATGAGTGCGAGCGTCTCCTCGTCCTTGGCTTTGGGGTTGAGCAGCTTGTCGATGCTGCCGACCGCCTGCATCACGCTCGTAAGCTCGCCTTTGCTCATCTCCTTTTCCTTAAGGTCAATAAACTGCACCTTAATGCGGCGCTCTTTGAAGAAGCGCTGTGCTTTCTTGGTATCGAACGACTTCTTAGTCCCGAAGATTTGAATATTCATATTATGTTCCGCCGTTCTACCTGATGAAGTTGGTTGTTGCACGATCTGCCTCGGGTGCGTTGATACCGGCGGCCTGTCCTGCCTCGATGCAGCGCAGGAGCCAGGCCATGTTTTTGCCGATGTTTCGCATGGTGGCAAGGCCCTCGGCATCCCCGTCGGCGTCGCCGGGCACGCGGCCAAACACGTTGTTCCAGTAGGTGGAAGCAACCACGGGCATTTGCTTAATGGTGAAGTACTTGTTGAGCACATCGAACGTGGTCGACGTGCCGCCGCGACGGGCGACGGTGACCGCGGCGCCGGGCTTGTGCTCAAAGGCATGCCCGCCTGCATAGAAGGCGCGATCGAGTGCCGAAAGGATGCGTCCGCTGGGGTGCGCATAGTAGACGGGTGAGCCAAAGACAAAGCCATCTGCCTGCTCGGCGGCAGCGATGAGCTCGTTCACCACGTCGTCGTCAAAGGTGCAGCGACCGCCAAGCTTGCCGCACTGGCCGCAACCGATGCAATCGCGAATAGGTTTGGCGCCCAGTTGAAACACCTCGGTATCAATGCCTTCTGCATTAAGTTGCTCGGCAACCTCGGCGAGTGCGCGGGCGGTGTTGCCGTTTGCCTTGGGGCTGCCGTTGACCAAAAGAACCTTCATCACAAACTCCCTCTGCTGTCGGTGACTGCTGCGGAGGATTATCGCACGAGAGGGTAGATGGCGTGGGGCGCGATGTGAAACGGCTTGTGTTTCACATCGCGCCCCACAACGTTAGTCCAGCTTGGTGCCCGGTACTTGCGGTGCCTCTTTAAGCAACGCTTTGAGCTCGTTCAAAATGGAAACGGGCTGTCGGTCAACGCTGTCCAGATGAAGCGTCGCCACACGAATGGGCGGCTGATATTCAAGCGAGTCGATGAGCACGGGCAACCCCAAGAATAGCTCGATTTCGTCTGCGATCGCGTCGGTCTTATCGGAATCAAAGTCGTCGAAAAGCGCCACGAATGTCGGCCCCGTCGAGCGGAACAGGCGACCCTTGCCGCGCGAGCATTCCATGAGGCAGGCGGCGCTTTCTGCCAAAACGCGGTCGCCTGCATCGAATCCAAAGCGGGCATTGACTTCGGCGATATCGTCGACCTTAATGGCAATAAAGCCTGCCTCGCGCGCCACGCGGCGCATCTCTCCAATAGCGTTGACCAGCGCGTGGACATCGCCCAGGCCCGTTACCGAGTCGGTCGTATCTGCCAAGCTTCGGTTGATGATAGTGCCCACATACATGCTGGGCTCGGTATCGGTGCCGTCCAAGCGGTAACCTGTGCAGTCGCAAAGCACGTATTTTCCGGTGGCATCCATTACGCGATACTGCATGTAGTGGAAGTGCCACGTGCCGTTTATCACCATGTCGAGCTCGGCGCGTACGTTGTCGCGGTCCTCGGGATGAACGCGGGCGAGCCACATGTCGAGTGAGTTAAAAGGGTGCTGGGAGGGCAGGTCAAAATCGCGCACGGCGTTAACCGACCATTGCGATTCTCCCGTATCGAGGTTAAGGATGAACGGATAGCGCGTCTCGGAGCTCATGGAGATCGCTTGGAACACCCGGTCGTTGCAGGGAAGCTGATCGACGATTGGGCGTTGCGGCGCGTCATTGTCTTTCGGTTGCTGCACACGATGCATAAGCTTATAGCGATACATCTTGCGATCGGCATCCATCGTCATCTGGCGACGCGTGTCGCCGGCAAGTGGATCGACGCGCGAGCAGCCAAAGCTAAAGCTGGCGATCATGGGCGCCTTGCCACTTGAGCTCGCCTCGATCAGCCCGGCACGTACCTGCTCCAAGCGCTGCTCGAGTTCGGTCTCGTTTGCGGAGAGCGAGATGAACACAAACTCGTCTCCACCGATGCGGAACAGCATCTCATCGTGCTCCATGGTTTCGGAGAGCGTGCGGCAGATGCTCAGAATATAGCGATTGCCTTCGGCGTGGCCAAACCTATCATTGCAATGTTTGAGATGGTCGATGTCAATATAGGCGCAGGTGAAGGGGTCACCTTTGTGCCAGAGTTGCTCGACGTGACGGTCGAGTCCGCCGCGGTTGCCCAAGTTGGTGAGCGGGTCGATATAGGCGTTGCTCTCAAGCAGCCGGCGCTCTTGTTGCAGGATGGCATGCGTCTTTTGCAGTTGCTCGCCAACGGCGCGCAGCTCAGCAGGCAGCGCGGCAACATCGAGTTCGGCGGTCGAGATGCCATTCGCAAGTCGCTGAAGATAGGCAATAATCGATTGCTCACCCAGGCGATATGACTCGTTCATGATGGATAACCTCCTTGGGCGGAACAACGGTTTGTATCATATCCCCAATTCGGTTTGAATTGGGGTAATAAGTTAGCTAATGGAGACAAATGCCCCCTTCGACGGTGGCGTTTTGCGCGCGAGCGTATCAGTTGTTATTGCCACCATCGAGCAATGCCTCAAAATCCTTCGCCGGCATGGGGCGGTAGTAGAGGAAGCCCTGAGCGTAGCGGGCACCCATGTGGCGTAGCATGTTCGCCTGCTCATCTGTCTCGACGCCTTCGATTACAATGGGCAGATGGAGCGACTGCGCCATCTCGAGCATCGATGACACGATCTGCGCGCTGCGGCCTTGATCGCGGTCGGTGGGCACAAAGGTGCGGTCGAGCTTGATGACGTCGACGTTGACGTTCTTGAGCATCGCGAGCGTGGACTGACCGGTGCCAAAATCGTCCATATAGGTCGAGAAGCCGCGGGTGTGCAAGTCGGCTGTCAGTTTGTCCACGGCTTCGGACTCTCCCGTATAAGCTGTCTCGGTGATCTCGATACGCATGAGCTCGGGCGGTAGGTTGTATTGGGCGGCAAGCGCCCCCATATGCTCGGCAACGTCGCAGGCAAGGATATCCACGCGCGACACATTAAGCGAGACCGGAACCACACGAAGGCCGCGATCGAGACGCACGCGCAGCCACGAGGCGACACCCTGCCAAATGTACTTGTCGAGCGTCACCACAAAGCCGCTTTCCTCGAGTGCGGGGATAAACGTTGCGGGTGAAATGAGAGAGCCGTCCTTGTCAATCCAGCGGGTGAGTGCCTCGGCGCCAATGATCTCGCCGGTTTCCATATCGACCTGGGGCTGCAGGTAGTACGTGATGCGGCCGTTTGAGAGCGCGTACTGGAACTCGGTCAGCGTGCGGTGGAACGCAATCTCGTGTTCATATTCTTCGGGGCGGAAAATGGCAATGCGCTCCTTGAAGTCGTTTTTGGCGCGTCGATTGGTAAACATGGCCTTTGCCTGCGCATCGATGGTGATCTCCTCATTGGAGTCGATGGGGTAAATGCCCATGGACGGCCAAAAACCTACGCCGTCATCATGCCTGGCTACGACCTCGCGAACGCGGTTGTAGATTTGATGGACGGTGATGCGCTCAAAGGGGATGAGTGCGCAAAAGTCATCTTGGCCCCAGTACCCTGCGACGCCCATATCGGCATTCTCGACGTCCTTGAGGACCGTGCCCACATCGGCGAGTACGCGGTCGCCCTCGGCCTGGCCGTGCCATTCATTAAACAGGCGCATGTGACCCATGTCGACGGTGGCGATGCACCAGGTGTCGTCGCGCCTTGCCTCGAGAAATGCGTTGGCGCGCCGCATAAACTCGCTGGGTCGATAGAGGCCCGTGAGCGAGTCGATACGTTCGGCGATGGCGCTTTTGCGCTCCGCCTCGGGTATGGGGAGGCTGTCGTTGGGAACAAGCCCGCCGGCCGTGCGAAGGCGACGGTCGAGTTCGCCTAAAACGGCGGTCGCTTGATGGGTTAAGTGCTCGTAAAAGGCCGGGACGACAAGGCAGACGGGAGTAATGGTGTCGCCTGCGATTTGAACAGGAGCGAAAACGGCCTCTTTAAGGTGGCGGGTCAGTTGCTCGAATGCCTCGTGGTCCAAGTCGTTGCTGAGCACGACGAACTGGACGCTTCGTGAACGGTAGACCCGGCTCCTGCCGCGGGTGATCGACAGCATGCGGCCTGCGTATTCGGCAAGCATGTTGTCGACAGCCTCGGCCCCGTAGAGCTCGTTGAGCTTTGTCGTGCCACGAACGCGCACCGCTATAAGCCCTGTCTCGCAACGATCGCGGCGGCAGGCATCGATAGCGTTGATCAGCATACGCTGCGTTCCGAGGCCCGTGGCGGCGTCGACGGTCTCGGCAAGTGAGTGGTTGACAAGTTCGCCGACATAGAGCGAGGGGGCATTTCCGTCGCCGTCGATGCGAAACCCGCGAGCACGGCAGAGAACGTAGTCACCCGCGGCATTGCGCATGCGGTACTGCATGACGCGGCGGTGTTTGGAGCCGTTAAAGATCTGGTTGATGTTGTTGGCGTAGGCCTCGAGGTCATCGGGATGGACACGCGTTTTCCAGAAATCGCGGCAGCTGTCTATGTGCTCCGAAGGAAGACCGAGATCGCGCAAGGCACCTTGCGACCAAAGGGTGCGGTCCTTGTCCAAGTTCTCGATAAAGAAATAGCGGCCTTCGTTGAGCATCGAAAAGGCGTCGAAAATACGGTCGCTTATTTCGAAGTCGTCGGTGTGGACTTGCGCGATATTACGTCGATCAAGATGCATGGCATGACGTAGCTTGTAGTCGTACATGCGATGGTCGGCATCGAGCGTCATGCGATTGGAGGCTTCGCCCAGGGCGGGGTCGGCGTGTGCCACTCCGTAGCTAAACGAGTGGGGCATCTCGGAATCGTTGTTTTTGAGCAGGATCGTTCGGCAGTGTTCCAGACGTTCGGCGAGGTCGTCCTCGGTCGCAATCGTAGATAGGATGGCAAACTCGTCGCCTCCCAGACGAAATGCCGCCTCGTCTACCTTCATATACAGCTTGAGATAAAGGCTTACCTGCAAGATATAGCGGTTGCCCTCGTCATGGCCAAAGACATCGTTGCAGTGCTTGAGATTGTCGATATCGATGAACGCCATGGTAACGGGAGCGTCCTGCTCCCAGAGCTCCTCGAGGGAACGGGCAAAGCCGCCGCGGTTGCCAAGTCCGGTAAGCTGGTCGGTAAAGGCGGTCCTAATCAGATCATCCTGACGCTCGAGAAGGTCGCGGACGGTCTTTTCGAGCGTTTCGGTGTAATTGCTGACAGTTTCCATGTTCTAAGCGGCTTTCTGAGGTCGGGGCGGATTGCGTCGGGCGAGCTCGTTGTGTACACGTATCGTTGTTCGGCGTTTTGCGTGCATCCAGGCCCCCGCCTTGCTGCGTTGTTGAGTTACTTTGCCGGCTAATGTTCGCTGTTGATAACAGCTGGGTAGTGTAAACAACAATACCCAATTATATATGGGTGCACATGCTGTGGGCGGCTATTGTTCGACAAGCGGTAGCGCGACGATGCGATGCTTGATAAAAATGCGACTGGGGCGGTATATGTTGACGGGTATACTTGTTCCGTTTGAATTTGCGGGGACGGAGATGGTCGCATGGCACAGTCAAATATGATGCGCACGGTGGGGCTGGCGCTCGAAGGAGGCGGCTACCGCGGTATGTATACGGCGGGCGTGCTCGACGTTTGGATGGAGCACGGTTTGACCTGCGACCATATGGTGGGTGTCTCGGCGGGCGCGGCGTTTGGCTACAACTTTAAATCGCGGCAGATTGGACGCGCCATTCGCTACAACAAGGCATATTGTGCCGATAAGCGCTATGCGGGTGTAGCAAGCTGGCTGCGGACTGGAGACATGTTCAATGCCGATTTTGCCTATCATGAGGTGCCCATCGAGCGCGATCCTATCGACCTGGAGGCATATCGCGCCTGCCCCATGCGGTTTACGTGCGTGTGTACCGATATCGAGACGGGCAAGGCCGTCTATCACGACCTGCCTTATGGCGATGAGCGCGATATCGAGTGGATCCGGGCGTCGTCGGCTATTCCTGTGGCGACGCGTCCCGTTGCTATTGACGGACATAAGTATCTGGATGGTGGCGTGGCTGATTCAATTCCCAGTGCTTGGCTGTTTGCACAGGGGTACGACCGCAATATCGTGGTACTCACGCAGCCGGCGGGCTTTGTGAAGCAGCCCAACAGCGTGATGCCCATGCTGCGGCGCGTGTTCCGTCACTACCCGGAGTTTGTCGCAGCGCTTGAGCATCGGCATGAGGTCTACAATGCCACGCTCGATGACTTGGCACGTCGCGAGGCTGCCGGCGAAATCTTTGTGGTGCGGCCGAGCGAATCGGTGAAGGTACCGTCGCTGTGCCGTGAACCGGATGAGCTCGAGCGCATCTACCAGATCGGTCGCCGCGATGCGGAGACGACCTTGCCGGCGTTGGAAGCGTATCTGGCGGGGTAAGGGTCGCATGCGGAAAGCGCATCCCGGAATGGACGTTCGAACCGGGATGCGCTTTCCATTGTTGAAGACATGAGGCTGCGAATCAGCTGCTCGGCCTATACCTATGCCTGCTGCCAGGTGTCGACGAGCTCCTTGGCGGCGGCGTAGGGGTCGTCGGCACTGCAGACGGCGCTCACCACAAAGAAGCCATCGACGCCGGTGGCCTTGAGCTGCGGCAGGTCGGCCGTCTTGACGCCGCCGCCCACCACGATGGGCACGGGGCTTGCCGCGTGGAGTGCGGCCAGGTCCTCAAAGCTCTTGGTGATGATAGAGCCGTCGGCCGCGCGTCCGCAGTCGCGCTTGGTCTCGGTCTCGTGGAGCGGGCCGATGCCCAGGTAGTCGACTAGGCTCATGTCGGCAGTCTTGACGTACTCGAGCATCTCCTCGCAGCGGGCCGAAAGGCCCACGATGGCATCGGGGCCCAGAAGCTTGCGGCAGACCTCGACGGGAATATCGCTCTGGCCCACGTGCACGCCGTCGACAACAATACCCTGCTCGCGCGCGGCGAGTACGCAGTCCAGGCGATCGTCGATCAGCAGGGCGACCTGACCGGTCTTGCCGGCCTGTGCGATTGCCTGCGCGGCGTCGCCCGTCAGCGCGATGATTTCGCGGGCGCTTGCCACCTTGGAGCGCACCTGGATGCAGGTAAAGCCTGCGTCGAGCGCCTGGGCCACCACATCGCCCACGGGACGCCCGAGCGTGTTTTCGGGGCCGAGTACCAGATAGGCCGAGATATCAAGGTTGTCGCGGATGCTCATCGTGCTTCCTCCTGCTTTTTGATCTGCGCTTCCATGCGCTCGAGTTTGCCGGTCATGGTGTCGGTAAATCCGGGACGAATATCGGCTTTGAGCACGACTTCGGTGCGGATGCCCTTGCTCGCCAACACAAAGGTTGCGTCGCGTACGACCTGCATGACCTCGTCCCAGTCGCCCTCGATCTCGGTGAACATCGAGGTGGTACGGTTGGGAAGGCCGCTCTCGCGAATGACGCGCACGACCTCGGCGACCTCGGCGGATAGTTCATCGCCGGTGCCGCACGGGGCGATGGCCACGGCGACGAGCGTGTTCATGCCGGTATTGGTTGCGGGATCGGACATGGCCTATGCCTCCTCGAGCTCGAGTTGGTTATCGGCAATGTCCTGGGCGGTTGCGCGGTAGAGCTCGTCGATAAAGGCGACCTTAAAGCTTGCCGGGGCATCGGCGACGGCGGCAGCACGCGTGCCGGCAACGTTGTAGACGGCGGTA
>UQNG01000068.1:0-12557 GCA_900542335.1 uncultured Collinsella sp. | reverse complement strand
CCGCGGCTCGAGGTCCCCGTTCTCCTCGGCGGGGTTGTCTAAGATTGTTGTTGAACTTCGGCCTTTGGCTCAAAGAAAAACGGGAGATGCGATCTGCATCCCCCGTTTTTGTTGCACCTACTCTAGGTCAATAAATTTGATGCTCAGAATCTTGCCGTCCTTGACAAGCATTCTGGCCATGGTGGGGCCTCGGGTGCCTCTTGGATAGCTGGCACTGCCTGGGTTGAGGACCAGGCAGCGACCCACTTGGGCTTCTTTGGTTACGTGGGTGTGACCGTTGATAGCTACGTCCACGGATCCCACCGGAAGGTCTTCACGGTAGTGGGCTACGGCGAACTTGAGGCCTTCGTAGGTAAAGAGCGCCAAGCGGTCCACATCGGGGCCGTAGTCGCGGTAGTAGTCGTTATTACCCAGCACCGCTCGCACGGGGGCGATGGTGCGCAGGTGCTCGTAGTCCATCTCCGACGTAAGGTCACCGGCGTGGATAATCAGATCCGCACCCTTAAGCTCGTCCAAGAGCGCAGGCGAAAGATAGCCGTGGGTGTCCGAGATAATGTCGATACGCTTGGCGCTTGCACTGTTCATGGGATCCCTTCCGCAAAAAGATTTGGTGCATTCATGCAAAAAGTCCCACGGCTCCGCAGACGATTTTGGTCTACAGGGCTACGGGGCCGGTGTACTAGAGGCTCAGGGCCTTTTTGAGCGGTACGACGCGACGGCGCGAAACCGGTACGCGTTCGTCGACGCCCGTAATGCCCAGCTGGATAGCGCCCGAGGGAACCGTCTCGACGTCGGTGACACACGCCAAGTTGACGATATAGCGGCGGTGAACGCGGAAGAAGCCAAAGTCACAGAGCTTGGCCTCGAACTGCGCCAGCGAGGTCGTCGACAAAAAGCGGTCGTCGACCGTATAAATACAGGAGTAATCATCCTTGGCCATGATAAAGCGAATGTCGTCCACGGGGATGAGGACCTTGCGGCCGCCCTTTTCCACCGGGATGCGCTCGATGGTCACCTTGCTGTCCGTGACAGGCTTGGCGCGTTGCATAACCTTATCGATCGCTCGATCCAGGCGAGCCTCCTCGACCGGCTTCATCAGATAGTCGACGGCATCCACATCAAACGCCTCGACCGCATGATCGCTGTACGCGGTTACGAATACGATCGCCGGCGGATTCTTGAGCTTATGCAGTGCCTCGGCAAGTTGCAGACCCGAAGCGCCAGGCATCGAGATATCGAGGAACACAACATCGACGCGGCTCTCCATAAGCATCTCGATGGCGGAGCGAACGCTCGACGCTTCTGTGATCGTGCCGATCTTGCCCGTCTGCTCGAGCAAGAAGCGAAGTTCCGAACGGGCCGGGGCCTCATCATCCACAATCATCGCACGCAGCATAGGGATAAAACCTTTCGTCAACTAACTACGTCGGGCATCCGCCAACTAGCGTTAAACCCGCAACCTATCATTCTACTCTTGAATGTCGAAGAGGCTCTCCGACAAATCGAGATGCAGGAGCACTTTAGTGCCCTTGCCCGGGGCCGATTCGACGCGCGTATAGGAGTGCGGTCCATAAAAGCGATGGATGCGCTCCGAAATATTGTGCATGGCCACACCGGCGCCGCCGCCCTGCGGGGAGCTGGCGTCGGGACGGACGGAGCGTTCGTCAAACAGTCTGGCAGCGGTGCCTTCGTCCATGCCCACGCCGTTATCGGCGACCACAATCAAAATCGCATCTTCGCCATCCCTGTGGACCGACACGTCGATCCTCAGTGCATCGTCGTCGCCCATACCGTGGCGCACGGCATTCTCGACGATTGGCTGAATTACAAATGCCGGCACCAGCGTGTCCTCGACGTCCTCGGACACGTCGAAGGTCGCCAGCACGCGATCCTCGCCAAAGCGCGCCTTCTCAAACGTCAGGTAGCGCTTGGTCTGCGCGACCTCGCGCGACACGGGAATGAGCGAGCCCGAATTGTCGAGTGTAGCGCGATAGAACGAGGAGAACTCGCGCAGCAGCTCGCGGGCGCGCAGCGGATCGGTACGCGTAAACGACGCGATGGTGTTGAGCGTGTTGAACAGAAAATGCGGGTTGATCTGCGCCTGCAGGGCACGCACCTCGGCACGGGCCGTGAGCTCCTTTTGCACCTCGAGCTCGTGGATGGCGAGCTGCGTGGACAGGATCTCGGCAAAACCCGAGGCAAGCGCGTACTGAGTGCGGTCGACGGCACGCGGGGTCTTGTAGTAGAACTTGAGCGTACCGACGGTGCGGTCGCCCACCTTGATAGGAGCGATGATACCGGCAGGAACATAGTTGTGCGAGCCATCCGAACCCACCACGTCCACCACACGGTTGAACGACTGGACGATACCGTGCTCGATGACGTAGCGCGTGGCAAGTGTGTGGATGGGCGAATCGGGCAGCAGCTTTTCCTCAAACTCGCCCGCGCAGGCCAGCACGTTGCTCTCGTCGGTGATGGCAACCGTCATGGCACGCGTCTCGGGCAAAATGCGCTGGCACACCAGACGCGCCGACTCCTGCGTCAGACCGCCTTTGATGTCCTCGAGCATGGCAGAGGCCACCGAAAGCGTCTCTTCGGTGTACTGCGAACGCACCGAATCGGGATTGAGCGTCAAATAGATAAAAATGCACAGAAAGATGCACAGCAGTGCGCAGGCGACCACGGTCGCGATCGGCTCGATTCCAGTCGCCAGGGCAAAAATAAAGTACACCAGCACGCAAATGGCGCAGACAACGGCAATCACGCGAAAGATTGATATTGAATTATCGCGCTGGGCGCGGCGGTCGATCATTCAGTCCCCTCCAGGATGCTGGTCAGTTGTGCGTCGCGCCAGAGCCCGTCCATGATCTTGGGCCAGAAGCTCTGGAAACGCAGGTAGCTTGCGGCGTTTTGGCGCGCGTAGGTCTTGGCTTCGTCAATACCGTGACGCCAAATGCGCAGGTATCCCTCGTGCTCGCGGGTAAACATGCTGCGGACCATGGCGGTTTTGCGCACGCGGTCGTCGAGCTCGCGCGAAATCCACGGGCCCGGATAGGGCATGAGCGACGCGGCCGTGACGGGAACGAGCTCCTGCTGGTGCGCGGCAAACGTCAGCTTGGCACGCTCGTAGTACCAACGGTACACATCCTGCATAAAGCGCGGCGAGCGCTTCTCGGACTCGGGCGGCAGGTGACGAACGACCCACTCGTTGTCAAACCACACGTCGTAGCCAAACATGCGCATATTAAAGAGGTAATCCAGGTCCTCGCCTCGGGTGATAAACGGGTCAAACGCCACACGGGTAAAGGCGCGGGCATGAAGCGCCACAAGGCCGCCGCACGCGTAGTTTGAACGCGAAATACGGGTGCCCGAGAGCGCCTTTTTCATCCAGCGATTAAACTCGATGCGTTTGGTCCACCAACGATGGCAAATGCCCACCTTGTCTGTGGGCGCCAACGGCGATCCGTCTCGATCGTAAAAGTAACCGCTCTTAACCAAAATCGGCAGGCCTTGACGCGTCTGCTGGCCCAGTGCATAGGTCGCGCGCTTCATAAAGTCGGCATCGATAACGGTCTCGTCGTCATCCAAAAAGACAACGGCATCGTGGCCGAGCACCGCAGCGCAGGCAAGCCCCATATTGCGAATGGCGCCGTATCCGCGCAGACTCACGCACTCGCCCGAGCCCTTGGGAGCAATCTGCGCCACACGGTCGGCGATACGCGATGCCTGGGTGTTGGTAACCACGGTGACCTTGAGCGTAGGGTGCGCGTCGACGATTTCGTGGACACGCTTCGACACATCAGCCGTGGCCGAGATGGGACAGACCACCAAAAGGATAATCCTCGGAATGTCGCGCACCTGCTCGAGCGAGGCCAGGCAGCGGTCGAGCTCGGGATTGGTGGCGTTGAGCTTCGTCGAGTGGTCATAGACGCCGGGAGCGTTTGCATGGGCCTCGTCGTCTGCCCAATATGTTGGAATCACAACCGTGGGGTTCATGCCTTCCCTCCCTGCAACACAAAAACGGGGCGCCGCCAAACACAGGCGACGCCCCGCGACCTAGCTGGTTCCATCATACCCACTTGGGCAAATCATTGCTCGCAAGTCGCAATGTTTATTGCGGATAACCCCAAAAGAGTAACCGCGGACAGGCCCAATAGCCGCTCGCTCCTATGCGGTCTGCTCTGCCGCCTGAGTCATGCGGGACAGGCGAACCAGCAGCATAAAGCCAACGATCAGCAGCACGCCAATGGAAAGGACGCCCAGCGACGGGTTGCCGGTCAGCGAGGTGACGACCGACACTAGGAAGGTGCCCATGACGCTTGCATAACGACCAAAGATGTCAAAGAAGCCGTAGTACTCGTTGGATTTTTCCTTAGGGATAATGCGGCCAAAGTAGCTACGGCTGAGCGCCTGCACGCCGCCCTGGAACAGACCGACCATAATGGCAAGCACCCAGAACTCAAAGGCGGTCTTTAGGAAGAATGCGGCGAACAGTACAATGCCCATGTAGGCGGCGACCGCCACCAGGATCATATTGAGCGTGCCCACGCGTCCGGCGAGCTTGCCGTAGATGATGGCGGACGGAAAGGCCACGAACTGCGTAACGAGCAGCGCCAGCACCAGCTGGGTCGAGTCGATGCCTAAAGCCGAGCCGTAGCTGGTAGCCATGGAAATGACCGTGTGGACGCCATCGATATAGAAGAAGAACGCGACCATGTAGACCAGCACGGTCTTGTTGTGGGCGATCTCGCGCATGGTGTGTCCGACCTCGGAGAACACACCGCCCACGATGTGGCCGATGGTGTCCTCGGGACCGCGCTCGCGACCGTACTTTTGCTTATAGGTGCGAATGAGCGGCAGGGTAAAGATGAGCCACCAGGCACCAGTGATGATAAACGACAGACGCGTTGCCAGCATGGTGGGGACGCCAAGAGCGGGGCCACCCATGATGAGCGCCAGGCAGATGATGAACGGCACGGTGGAACCGATGTAGCCCCAGGCATAGCCCGAGCTAGACACGGCGTCCATGCGCTCGTCGGTGGTAATGTCGGGCAGCATGGCGTCGTAGAACGTCATAGAAGAGTTAAGGCCGATGGTGCACAGCACGTACACGGTCAAAAATGCCATGGCGGACATTGGGATAGCCTGCGCCAGGCAAAGCACCAGGCCCGTGAGGAAGAAGCCCAAGAAGAACTTGATCTTGTTGCCGGCGTAATCGGCAAGCGCGCCCAGAATGGGCATGAGCATAGCGATGACCAGCGAGGCGATCGTCTGCGCGTTGCCCCAGGCGACCACCAGGTCTGCCGAGGAAGCACCGGTATTGATGGCGTTAAAGTAGATGGGCACCACCGAGGTATTGAGCAACACGAGGGCCGAATTGCCCACATCGTACATAACCCAGTTACGCTCGAGCTTGGTGTATTTCATGGACAGGGCCCCTTCGTATTCGCCCAATATGCAGTTAGTTCATCGTACCCCAATTGCACAGAAGCGCTGGTAAGGATTCGGCAAAGGGGCACGCACGGGTCCTACTCCTCGCGGTCGAACTCCTCGTCGGCGTCGAGTACGCGGCCGCTATAGTTGATATGGCCGGTCACGGCATCCATGTCACCGGTCTCGATAAAGCGGGCAACGGTGAGCTCGCAATCGGTCAGCGCGCGGTCAAAGACCTCGGGGAAGCTCTCGTTCGAGACCTCATCGGTAAAGGGGTTCTTCCATGCCAAGTGGCCCAGGTTGCCGGTGCGCTCGGGCAGCTCGGTCGTCACGCGGTGCGCAAGGCCGTCGAGCAGCGAATAATCGTGCACCAAGCCCTCGAGCAGGGCAATCGCACGCGTCTTGGCCGAACCGGCAGGCTCGATAGTGCGGTAGAGCAGCTGCATGTCGGCTACGGCGCCGCCGTACTCCCCCGCCGGGATGTCGATACCGTACACGCGCCCGGCGACGTAGCTCATCAGCACGCCGGCAACGCGATTGATGCGGTCGGTAGTGACGATCTCGCCCGCCGGCGGATAATCCTCGACCGTTGCCCCATCGCGCTTGAGCTGCAGCATCAGCACGTCCAAGTCGCTTTCGAGCACGGCATGAACTTGACTGCCCGAAGCCTCGAGCTCGGGATCGGACTCGACAATGCCAAACTGCTGCTCGTAGACAAAGGGATGGGCATTGCGATCGAGCACATAGTGCGACAGCAGGCCCAGCGCAAAGGCGCGACCCAGATTGGCATCGCGCGGCTGCAGGTGCGACACGCCGTCGCGCAGGCACGAGAACTGGCGCGACATGCGCGAGCGGTGCATGACCTGAGCAAGCGACATGCAGTCGGAAATGCGCGGCGTGAGCATGTGAAAGAAGAACGGGTCGGGACCTTGGTTTCCCAGGATAAAGGCGATGCGCTCCTCGTCGGACGTGATAACGCCCTGCGGAAGACGGTCGATGCTTTCCTCGCCAAACAGATGATGCGTAATGAGCGCGGGCATAATAATCCTTTCGATTTCATTCGATGCAATCCATTATGCCCACCGCACAGTCATGCCAAACCTGTAACGGCAAACGATGACACACCGACCCTTACGCTAGCCCCAAGTGCGATTTGACCTCGGCAGCGCGACGGCGGGACACGGGCACCGTCGAGCTCACACGGTCGAGCCTGAGCTCCATCAGGCCCGTGGAGCCGATCTCGACATTGTGCACATCTTCCAAATTAACCAGATAGCTGCGGTGGACACGGATAAAGCCCTCGGAGGCCAGGCGCCGCTCGAGCGAGGAAATCGACTCATTGATCAGGTACGTCCCCTCGGCGCAGACGGCGTTGCAAAAATCGGCGCGTGCCTCAAAGTAGCAGACATCCGCCACGGGAATGAACACCTTTTTGCCCCCGCGATCCACCGTCAGGCGCAAAGGCTGGCGCGGAGCATGGACGACACGGCGAGCGCCCAGGGCAGTCTCGATCTTGTCGAGCGCCTTTGACAAGCGGGCATCCTCGACCGGTTTGACGACGTAATCGACAGCATCGAGGTTATAGGCATCGGCCGCATACTCGGCAAATGCCGTCACAAACACCACGACCGGCGGCGTCTTTAGGTTCTGCAGGGTCTCGGCAAGCTCAATTCCCGAGCGACCGGGCATGGTAATGTCTAAAAACAGCACGTCGGGCTTGTTCGACAGAATCGACTCCACGGCTTCGGTGACATTGCCCGCCTCGGCAATCTGACCCACACGCGTATCCTTTTCCAACAGATAGCGTAGCTCAGCCCTAATTGGGGGCTCGTCATCAACCACCAGGATGTTCCAGCCTTCGGACATATGCGCTTCCCCTCTTTTTCTCTCAATCCAACCGCGTGCTACACCGTTAGCGGCGCCGGCTCATGCGGCTCGCCGTTCAACTCAACGATGACCTGCGTTCCCACGCCCTCCTGGGACTTCACGCGCATGCCAGAATCTTCTCCGTAAAAGAAATGGATGCGCTGAAGCACGTTGAAGAGCGCCAGGCCGCAACCTCGCTTGACGGAGCCGTCGGCGGTAATGCTCTCGGGTTCCTCTCGGCGATGCTGCTCAAACAGATGCGCGCAGACTTCTTCGCTCATCCCGATGCCGTCATCTTCGACGATGATCTCCAAGCCGTCATCGGTCTCAAAAGCCCTAACACGAATAGAAAGCGGCTCGATCTCGCGCTGCGCATGCTTGATGCAGTTTTCGAGCAGCGGCTGCAAGATAAACGGCGGCACCAGGCTGTCGCGCACCTCAAAGTCGATGTCGACCGAAACGCGCAGACGGCCGTCGCCATACCGGGCCTGCATAAGATTGATATAACGAGTGCCCTGTTCCACCTCGTGCTCGAGCGTGGTGAGCGTATCGGAATCAGAAAGCGTCTGACGATAGTAGTTGGAAAAGTCGATCAGCAGCGATCGCGCCTTGTCGGGCTCGGTTCGAACGAGCGACACGATCGTGCTAATGGTATTGAATAGAAAATGCGGGTCGACCTGCGATTGCAAGGCGCGCAGCTCCACGCGGGCCGTAAGCTCGTCCTGGCGCTCGAGCTCAAAGCTGGCGAGCTGCGTGGAAATTAGATCGGCAAAGCCCGAGGCCAACGCCGTCTGGCGCATATCGATGCTGCTCAGGCGGGGATAGTACAGCTCGAGCGTACCCACGCAATGCCCGCGCACGGTAAGCGGCGCGACAATGCCGGCGCGCAGGCGGGGAAAATAGCCGCCCGTCTCATTGGAGGTGTCACGCGAAAACACGCTCTGCTCGCCCGTCTCAATCACACTGAGCGTGGTCTTGAGCACGACCGGGGTGCCGGCGGGGCACTTTGCCGAGTCCTCGCCCCAGCTTGCCAACACCTGTTTGCCATCGGTAAAGCAGATGGCAGAGGCGATGGTCTCGGACAGGATAATTTTAGAGGCGCCCAGGGCCGCTTCGGGCGTAAGGCCGCGCGACGTGTAGGCGAATATTTTTGATGCGATGGCGAGCGTACGGTCGGTTGCGCTCGATGTGAGGTCGTCGGGGACCACAAAGACATACGAGAAAAAGAAGCACAGCATGACCATGCCGGCAATAACGACAACGCCCGGAACGGGATTGGGGTTATCGGTTAAATCCCAGATAAGCAGCAGGATAAGCGCCGGAACGACAACACCGAGCAGGATGGCCTGGACCACATGCTGGGCCGTACGAAAGACCTTGGTAGAGTTGTAGCTCTTGCCCAGAATCAGCCTGTTTAAATCCACCGTCATCCCCTTTTATCTCTCGCACCCATAGCAATAAAGAGGGCCGCAAGCGACCCTCTCCATTGCATTATGCAATCAAATACTGTGTTTTACATCCAGTCGTCGATGAACGGTAGTTTAGGCGCTGTATTTGTTGGCCTCGCCAAAGGTGCCAGCCTCGACGATCCAGCCGTCCTTCATGATGACGTCCATGTTGTCGGTGTTGAGCACGTGGATGTCGGCGGCGACGTCACCGTTGACGACCAGCAGGTCGGCGCACTTGCCGGCCTCGATGGAACCGGTCTCGTCCTCGATGTGGCACATCTTGGCACCGTTGAGGGTGGCGCAGGTGATGGTCTCGACCGGGGTGAAGCCGATCTTGTCGACGAACTCGTACATCTCCTCGATGGAGCAGGTGCCGTACGGGGTGACGAAGGAGAAGGAGTCGGAGCCGATCGTCATGACGACGCCGCGCTTCTTGGCCTCGCGCAGGCAGTCGTAGTTGCGCTGTAGCTCCTTCTCGACCAGGGTGCCCTCGTACTTGTCGTGCAGCTCGGGGACGTAGACGGGCGGATAGGTGGCGTACCAGGTGGGCAGGAAGGCGATCGTCGGGGTGAAGAAGGTGCCCTGCTCGGCCATGAGGTCCATGGTGCGCTCATCGATATCGAAACCGTGAATCAGCTGTTCGCAGCCAAAGCGAACGGAATCGTAGGCAGCGGCGTGGTTGTTGTAGCAGTGGCTCCACACGGGGATGCCGACCATCTTTGCCTCTTCGACCACGGCCTGGATCTCCTCGGAGCAGTAGTGCTGGTCGCGACCGGAGTCCCAGCGCCAGATGCCGCCACCGGTAGCCCAGATCTTGATGGCATCGGGGTTCTCGCGCAGGCGACGACGGACGGCCTTGCGCAGATCCCAAGGACCGTCGACCTGGTCGCCCCAGGGATGGGATTCCTTGTTGAGCTCCTGGGTGCAGTGGTGGGAGTCACCGTGGCCGGCAACGCGGCAGAAACCGAGGCCGGTGGCCAGAACGCGCGGGCCCTTAAAGACGCCCTTGTCGATGCAGTCACGGATCTGGATACCAAAGCGGCCGATCTCGCAGACGGTGGTGAGGCCGTGGGTGAGGCAGTCGTAGGCCTGCTTGACGGCGACGGCCTGCTTCTCGAGGAGCGGCTGCATGACCCAATCGGTGTCATCGTCGGTCAGGTTGCCCGAGAAGTGCAGGTGGGTGTCGATCAGGCCGGGAAGGACGGTCTTGCCGGCGGCATCGATAACCTCAACGCCCTCGGGAAGATCCTGCATAGTGCCGGCGTACTCGATCTTGCCGTTGTCGTCGACGAGAACGAGGGAGTTCTCGACCGGCTCGGCACCGGTACCGCCGATGAGCTTGCCGCCAACGATTGCATACTTAGTGGACATGGTTCCTCCTTATGGATCCATATAGTGGGCGAGGCCGTGTTGGGTTAAGGCCTCACAAAGCTACCCAAGTGGTGCCGGGTTCGGTGCGCGGAAGAGAGGGTCCCGCGCACCTGGTCCGCCCCGGCTAGGCGTTACTTTTTGCGGGAATTGGTGAAAGCCATGAGGGCCAGGCCAATAGCCAACCAGCCGATCACGATGCTCCACTCCACCATGTTGAGGGAGGCGGGAGAGAACGGAATCACGAGCAGGCCGATGATGATGGCGCAGGCAGCGATAGCGAGGCCGATGCCAAACTTGCCGCCGGGCACCTCGTAGGGACGAGGCAGGTCGGGCTCGGTGAAGCGCATGCGCAGGCAGGCGAGGGCGACCATACCGCAGGAGAAGATGAAGGCGAGAGCCGACACGTTGGTCAGAGGGATGAGCATGTTCTTGCCCAGGAACGGACCGATGACGGTGATAACGCCCAAAACGACGCAGGCGAGCTTGGGAGCGCCGGACTTGGGGTCGACCTCGGCGAACTTCTCGGGCAGTTGGCCCTTGCGGCCCATGGCGAGCATGATGCGGCTCGTGGCGCCGTAGAAGGAGTTCATCGGGCCCATGGGTCCAAGCGTGGCGATGACGAGCATGGCCAGGTACAGGAGCATATTGATGCCCTTGAGGCAGGCAAGCGCGGGAACCGGGCTCTTAACAAACTCATGCCAGTCGAGGATGGTGCCGAACGAGTAGATGCAGACCATGTAGAAGCCGCCGGCGGCCAGCAGGGCCAGGGAGATGATCTTGCCGAACTTGTTCCAGTTGAGGCCCTCGGCTGCTTCCTCAGCCTGCTGAGGAATGGTGTCGAAACCGGCGTAGAAGAACGGGGTCAGAACCAGGACCGACACGATACCGGCGAACAGGCTGGCGCCCTCGGTAGCGGCCTTGCCGCCGCCAGCGCCGGTGACCTGGGAGAACACGGGCATGGCGTTGTCCGGCGAGCCGGTGAACAGCGAGACGCCCATGGCGAGCAGCATGCCGCAGAGCAGGGCCTTGGTCAGGAAGGCCTGGAGCTTGGCGGCCGAGCTGGCACCGCGGAAGTTGAGGAAGATGACGTAGGCTGCAAAGCCGAGCGCGATCAGCGTCGGGAACAGGTAAACGTCGGCGCCCAGGATGGTGTAGAGCTTGACGGCGCGCAGCCACTCAAGACCGGGCAGGCTGCCGAACATCTCGGACACGAGGGTCGAAATGGCGATGGCCTCCCACGGGCACAGGATACCGTTGCCCAGAGCCAAAAGCCATCCGGTGATGTAGCTCAGCGTACGGCCAAAGCTACGATCGACATACTCGACGATGCCGCCCGAAATGGGGATAGCAGCCGTGAGCTCACCGAAAACAGCTCCGACGGGCACGAGGAAGATTGCACCCAAGAGGAATGCGATCATAGCGGGAACGGGACCGCCGCCCACGACCATCCAGTCGCCGACCTGCAGAACCCAACCGGTACCGATGATGGCACCGAAACCGATGGTGAAGAAGTTCCAGAGCGAAAGCGTTTTCTTCATGCCGCCGTTATCCTCGACTGCAACTTCTGCGTTCTTGTCCGCCATTGTTCCCCTCCTTTCCTTATTGACGCCCCTTGGCGTCACCCCTTGCGCGGTCCGTTTCGCCGCGCGCTTTTATTTCGTGGCTTTAAGATACGGCCTTGGCGCAGCATGGCCGCCCATGGCTCGACCGAAGGCCGAACTCGCATATGAGCGGCGCCGTTTTTGGGACGAACGGCACGGTTTGCCGTTCATTGTTGCCGCCCGCCCGACGGGCGTACGTTCATCGGACGCATAGAGAGATGTTTTTGAGGTCGTGTGTTTTGCGCCTTTCGTACCGTTTACCGAGCTTTTGACGCGCAGACCCATTTGTTGCACATCTTTTTTGTAGGATAGACAGGTTATACATGAGACAAGGCGGTACGAATGGCATACGGATACAACGACGGTGATCAACGGCGACAAAGCGTTCGCCTTGCTGGCCGTACCACGCCAACGCCCAGAAGTGCCACGAGCAGCAATCCGCAACGCCCTCAAGAGCAACCCAGGCCTTCGTCTCGGCAGCAGGCAAGCAGAACACGGCAGAGTGGCCGTCCGAGCACGGGCACAAGCGCGCAGCAAGATAGCCGCTTGGGCGCGCGCACTCGACAGCGTCAGGCCGAGGTTCCGCAACTGCGCCGCAACGGCGCACGTCAGCCCGGCATCCATATCAACCGCTTCTTTTCGCATCCCCAAGGCGGACGCGACGGCAAGCCCTACCGCTCGACATCGCACGCGAATGCCCGCGCCCTGCCGGCTCGTCGACTTCGCCTCGCACTGTGCTCTATCCTTACCTGTCTGGTCTTTGTGCTTATGAGCTCCTGTATGTCCCACGGCTCGGCCGGTCCCGCACCCCACCCCGCGGACACGCCGGGCGTAATTG